>JAIOSQ010000159.1 GCA_021107535.1 Bacteroidales bacterium
AAAAAACATCAAGGTCAGCATTGTCAAGGATCCCAAGTCCCCGTTTGACTACCTCAAGCTCAAAATAATACCCTAGCAGCGGGTATGATTTAAAGTCGCGGTGATCACTTCTGTAGCTATAAGCAAGCGATAAATATTGGAGTTTGGTTTTATCATTAACCGAAAACCCGGGATTGATCATTAGAAGAGTGTCGGCAAAATTCATGAAATTATATTCGAGCCGGAAAGTTTGTGTATTATAGATCTCTTTGCGATAGATCAGGCTGACATACGATTTTACCATATCCATCACATAATGATCTTCATCCTTGTAATAGTGCAGTTTATTGATCGAATCTATAACCGGCACTTCCCTGGTCCTGCCATAATTGACTCCAATGCCCAGTCCCAGGGTTTCTTTTTTATTCAGGTATGGAATGGTATAATGGAGCCCATATTGCTCATTATAACCAAACTTCAGGATAAATTCAAGGTTTTCCTTACGGCCCCTGAAATTTTCCCACCGCATAGCGACCCCGTAGCTCAGCCTCGTCAGGTCTCTGTTTTCAGTCCACCATGTATTAAAATTGCGGTCGGCAAATTCAACGATGGGCCACGGCCATATATACCAGCGCTCTGTGAAGGAAAATGTGATATCAAGGCAGGCCGGATTTTCTTCAGCACTTTTGCTTTCCACATTTACAAAATTAAAAAGGGAAGTGTTCAGCAGGTTTTCACGGCTCTTCTCCATAAGAAGATGCAGTTGTGAGCTTGGAAGGGTATCCCCTTTTCTGAACATCAGTTCCCGGTCGATGATGCGGTCCTTTGTAATCTTATTTCCCTCATAGGAAATACTGTTGATGATAAGCAGACTGTCATGCTCAGGATCGTTCTGAGCAAAGACATTCAGCTGTGATCCTGCCATAGCGATCAGGATCAGTATCGAAAAGAGGCCATGCCACCGGTGATGAAGTAATTTTCCCAATACCCTAAGCCAGATAAACTGGAAAACACAAAATCCAAAAGACAAAATCCAAATAAATTCCAATTTACAGACCATTAAATTCCAAACCTGCTTTCTCCGACTGCGTGCCGCATAATGCCTTAGCGCAGCGCCGGCGGCAAGCCTTTGGCGGCCGATGGGTGGTGCAAGGGAATAGAGGCAGGCATGTAATGGGGGGTTTTGATAGATCATTGCGATTTGTAATTTTCTGCCAAAAAATACACGAATATTATTAATTAGATACGAAAATTAAACATTCAGGAAATTCATAAGTGAATCGAAGCGGTCTTTCAAGTCACCGGGATCTTCTTCCTCTCCATATGAAGCTTTGATAGAATAATCGTACCTGTTAAATGTATTGGTAACCTGAGAAATATCCTGTTTATTGATTTTCAGGATCACCTCCATTATGGTAGAATCTATCCTTGAGGTAATGTACATGCTCAGGATCTTCGCATCATTAGACTCGACGATCTGAGCAATCTCTGAAAGGCTGTAATCATTCTGGCTCATTTCCAATACCAGTATTGCCCCGGGATTCTGAATGGCAGTCATCATTGCCAGCTTATCTGTGAGGACCTGCAAGCTGATTACCCCAAGGTAGTTTTCATTGTCATCAACAACCGGAAGCAGGCTCAGGTGATGATCTGTTATCATCCTGATCACATCAAAGATATGCTGGTAATCATTGATCATCGGCCTGGAAAGAGATAATTTCACATTTCCGACAGGCGTTGCGGGATCCACTCCTGTGTCAATATCAGATTCGGATACAAGGCCGAGGTATGAGCGGTTGTTTACCACCGGCAGGTGTGAAACCTTGTATTCATCCATCATTTGAAGAGCCGTTTCAACGATATCGGAGGTTTTCAGGGGAACAATTATATCACTTAATAATTCTGAAGCTATCATAGCATTTATATTTATCGGTTTTCATCAGACATGATCCGAATATATCCGTTGTATCTCATTTTGCTTATCTTTCCATTTTTTACGGCTTCTTTTACCGCACATCCGGGTTCGTGAAGGTGGGTACAATTTGTATACCTGCAGGAATGCATCAGGGCCCGCATTTCAGGGTAACGTTCAGCCAGTGTACTTTTTTCAAGGTCGTACAGGCCGAATTCCTTGATCCCGGGCGTATCAATAATAAAGCCACCGAAAGATAAGTTGAACATTCTTGCAAAAGTTGTGGTGTGCACCCCTTTGAGATGTGCTTTGGATATTGCCTGGATTTTAAGGTTCAGGCCGGGTTCTATACAATTTATCAGGGCAGATTTCCCAACACCTGAGTGCCCGGCAATAAGTGAAACCTTATCTTTCAAAATCTCTTTTACCATCTCTGTTCGATCTCCTGTCAATGCTGACACGCAGAAACAGGGATACCCGGCAGCCGTGTATATTTCCACAAGTCCGGCGAGTTCATTCATCTTTTCCTTTTTATATATATCTGTTTTATTGAAGATGATCACAGCAGGAATATGATAGGCCTCGGCAGTGATAAGAAAGCGATCGATAAAGCCGGTGGAGGTACGTGGCTCTGCCAGTGTTACAATAATGATGGCCTGATCGAGGTTTGCAGCAAGAATTTGCGATACTTTGGATAATTTTGTTGCTTTACGGATGATATAATTTTTCCTTGGATGAATATTTGTGATCATACCCGTATTTTCCTCCCCAAGAACCCGAAAATCTACATGATCACCCACGGCAATGGGATTTGTGGTTTTTATTCCACTGACTTTGAATTTCCCCCTGAGCTTACAATCGGTAAGCGTTCCGTCAGGGCTTAAAACATTGTACCAGCTTCCTGTAGATTTGATTACAATTCCTTCCAATAGCCTGTCTGTTACTTAAATCTGTAATGTTTGCGTATGCTTTTCTTGATATCCCAGATACAGTTCAATCCGTCCCGGAAAGTCACAAAGTCCCCGGGCTTGATATGGACAGTTCCATCCGGAGTCTCTACATCAACCTCCCCCTCAAGGATATAGCATTCTTCATCCCCATCGTATGTCCAGTCGAAACGTGAGATTTCCTTTTCCCATACCGGCCAGCTTTTGATCCGGCGTTTTTCGATTTCTTCCGGCCCAAGATTTTCAATTATCACCTTTGCCATAATACAAATATTATTATTTAATTTATACAAAGGTACATTAATGAAACTCACTGCGGCAAACAGCGGAGTATCTTTATGTGATTTCACACATTTTTTGCCTCAAGAGGCGGGGAATATTAAGCTGTCCCTTGTGTTGGTGTGGGCGGTAGGCGGTGGGCGGTACGGGGGTGAATAATTTACAGTATACAATTTACAGTTTACAATTTACAAGGTACAGCACTCTGCCTGCCGTTAACCATAAATCGTTAATCAGTTAATCGTTAATGATTATAGGTCAAAGACAGAAAAGTGAAACCTTGACGGGTAATGTTGTGTTGGTATGGTAACTGGCTGAATTATTCGACGGAATCACCCGATCACCCTGGCGATCAAATCACGCGACACTTTACTAACTCCGGCATCTTTTGCATAATTCTGCCAGTTGATAATTACTTCACGAACTTCATCCAGGATATGATCGGGATTCTTTATGCCAAACTGTTCGCCAAGAGATAGTAATTGGGTAGCACCCGGGTTTTTGCTTTCGCCATCAACCATGGTGCTGTGATGGCCATGGGAAGAATAAGAAAATGTGAGATCAAAGGCTGGGGCAAAAGTCCACCGGCCTTTAGCATCCATCAGGAATGCAAAGTTTTTGCTGTGATCGTCGCGGTTGTGGGCAAACACATTAAAAGCTGCCAGTCTTAAGATCTTATCATAGGCCGCAACATGTCTCTCCAACGTGAAAGCAGCATCCATCAGGTGGCCATAATCCATACTGCTCAGGCTATAATTATCATGCATCAGCCCTGAAGCCGAGTGCATATGCAAGCGTTCTGCACCTTTTCGGTCGAAGCGTTTTGTGCCAAAATATGCTCTCCCTGACTTTCCGGTGAACAGCCTTGACTCACTCATATGAATGCCGGCACACACGGCCATCAAATAATAAGCATACTCAATATTGGCAATGTCAGGCCGATCGACCGATGCGGGGAATTTGACAATCCAGTGCTCATACCCTTCCGGTAAAGTTTCTTCGTCTCTAATGAAATGATCAGTTTCGGGATTGTATCCAACAAGTATCTTGGGCCTGGCTCCCCCGGAAGAACCTCCCAGGCGAAAGAGATCATCAAGAGCAACAGCACCTTTTCCCTCAATGGCCTGCTTAACCTGGCCAGCTATCTCATCAAGACCAGATATGCCGGGGGCATCTTTCCCGTGCCAGATTTCCGGACGGTAAATCAGTGCACCCATCCCGGTCCGGCCAACATAAGACAGACGGTCGAGCGGGTTGATCTGTTCAGGCAGGATGCCTTTGGCCGCCAGGATCCTGTCGAGCAACAGGCGTCCCCAGCCATCAGGGAGTGAGTCGAAGAACACTCCATGCAGGCCTTCAAAGAAATCAACCTCCGCCTGCATTATCTTTTCATTGAGTGGTAATTTAAAAGGTGATATCTGCAGTCCAAAACGTATAAATTCCGCGTTATAACGAAAGTAGATCCTGGCACTATTGCGCACCAGTTCTCCTACTTCCATTTCCTCTCCTCCAAAATGTATTGAAACAAATAATTTGTCTACATCAGGCATAGCAATTACGATTTGTTCGTGAATAGTTTTTCAATATCCCGGATATCTTCACCGGGCTGTAGTATCCCATCGAATTCATCCAGGCGGCCCAGGATATGAAGAAGTTTTAAAAATGATTCCAGGGATATCTTTCCGCTTGCTTCAAATCGTTTCAAGCTGCCCAGAGATACGCCTGAGCGTTCTGCCAGATTGGACTGGGACAGGCTTGCAAGCTTTCGGAGCATTCGAATTTTTTGGGCAGTACTCCTAAGGACTTCCGGTGGAAGCTTTTTAAGACTAAATTTACTCATAATAGCTAATATTTTATCCAAAAATACAAATATTAATTCGTATTAGCTAATATTTTATCTATTTATTTGCTAATTTTCCTTCAAATCTTAATATATGAGATAGATAATTTTCGCTTTTCCCCTTAATCTCCCGCCAGTTGGATGAGGTGGTGTTGGTGCTGTAAAGGGGGCATGAGGTGTGCGGTGTGCGGTGCACGGTGCGCGGTACGCGGTACGGGGGTGAAAAATTTACAGTATACAATTTACAGTTTACAATTTATAAGGTACAGCACTCTGCCTGCCGTTAATCGTTAATCAGTTAATCAGTTAATCAGTTAATCAGTTAATCAGTTAATCGTTAATCATTTCCGAATTTCATAGAGTTTCCCCGGCAAAGCGGTGATGACCCCTTCAAATTCAAGTTTTAGCAGGACTGAAGCAGCTTTCGAAGCACCCAATCCGCAGATGATCACGATGTCGTCAACAGATGCCCGCGTTTTTTCAGCAATGATGCTTAGTATTTTCTGTTCATCAGGGGAATGTCTTTTCAGCAAGTCAGCCTGATTTTTCTTTTTGACAGCGGGGCCCTCCCAGCCCATGGAGTACCTGATATCGTCGGCCGACCTGGCAAGGGCAGCAATATTTCTTCGGATGAGCAGATGACATCCATCCGAAAATTTGTCATGCACTTTCCCCGGTACAGCAAATACGTCCCTGTTATAGGAATTTGCAATATCCGCTGTGATCACTGCACCGCCTTTTTTAGCTGACTCTACGACCAGCACGGCATCGGAGAGGCCTGCGATGATCCTGTTTCTCTTGGGAAAGTTTTCCCTGTCGGGTTTTGAATTGCTCATGAACTCAGTAATCAGGCCGCCCTGTTTCAGCATACGCACAGCCATGCTTCTGTTTTCCATTGGATAGATCCTGTCCAGGCCATGGCCCAGAACCCCGACAGTATTCAATCCATAAGACAATGCCTTTCGATGAGCACAGCTGTCAATGCCATAGGCCATGCCACTTATGATCAGCACATCATCCCCTGCAAAGCCCTTTATGATCTCTTCGCAAACACGCCGGCCATAGGAGCTTGCCTGCCTGGTTCCCACAATGGCCAGCATCTTCTTTTGCATAAAATTTTCAACTCCTTTATAATATAATAGCAAGGGACTGTCAACACAATGTTTCAATCTTATTGGATAGTCATCGTCGTAATAATATAAAGGTGTGATCCTGCTGTTCCTGACAAAGATCACTTCCTGCTCAGCCCGTTGCAGGATTTCCTTGAAATTTACATCCCGGCCCAGGAGTTTTATCATACCCGGAATCTTTAGTAATTCGCTTTTAGGTTTTTTGAATACTGCTTCGGGGTCGCCGCACCATGAGATCAGCTTTTTAGCATTCATGTGGCCTATGCCGGGGATCAGTGTTATAGCGATCCGGTAAAGCAGCATTTCCTCTTTTTCAGGCATCATATGGATACAGTTTATTTCTATCTTTGTATAAGGTTCCCTTTGTCCCTGGATTATTAACAGTTCGTCTATACTATTAATATTCATTTTCGCAAAATGTCACCTCCAATGCAAAAATATTTTCTGATATTTTGAAAAAAAACAAAAACATACTTGTTTGTCCGCTCGACTGGGGAATTGGCCATGCATCCCGTTGTGTGCCTATAATCAGGACCCTAAGAGACAAAGGGGCTCATGTTTTCCTGGGTAGCTGGGGCAGGACTGCTTCCTTCTTGAAATTTGAATTTCCTGAGCTGGAACATGTCCCCTTTCCCAGATATAACATTTCCTACCCAAGAAATGGCAGCATGGCTATCCATATGTTATGGAAGAGTCCATATTTGCTGCGGGCCATCAGGAAAGAACATCGTGTGCTGGATTCACTGATCAGCACTTATGACATTGATGCGGTGATCTCAGACAACAGGTTTGGGCTATGGTCGGAGCGAATTCCATGTGTATATGTGACGCACCAGGTGATGATCAAAGCACCAAAGGCTTTTTCCTTTATTGAGCCTGCATTATATCATTTTCACAGAAAAATCATACAGCACTATTCTGAATGCTGGATTCCCGATCTTGCCGGGCCTAATAATCTCTCAGGAGACCTGGCACATAAGAGGGGAACGGCGGTACCTGCTTATTTCATCGGTGCACAATCACGCTTCGATCACTCCCGGCTTAACGGAATAGAGAAAAGATACGAGATCATGGCCATCATAAGCGGACCTGAGCCACAGCGAAGCATATTTGAAAAAGTCCTGCTCAGTCAACTCAGGCAGGCCAATGTGAAAGCCCTGGTAGTTTTAGGAAAGCCTGAAATACATCCACAGCAACGGACAGACGGGAATATCGAGATTTTCGCTCATATGGATACTCTTGATATGCAAAAAGCACTCTTAAGTTCCGGGCTGATCATCAGCCGCCCCGGGTATTCCAGCATTATGGATCTTGCAGTGCTGCGCAAGAAAGCAGTCTTTGTCCCGACACCGGGGCAAACAGAGCAGGAATATCTTGCAGATTATCACATGAAAAAGAAACATTGTTATTCAGTTTCTCAGAAAGCATTTGATATGAACAGCATTTTGGAAACTGCAGAAAAATATACAGGGCTGAGGACAGATGTGAACAATGATGAGTTGGATGGGCGTGTTGAAAGATTGCTTGACAACAAGTTTTGAGTTTTGAGTTTTGAGTTTTAAGTGTTGGCCAGATCCAGCAACCAGCAACCAGTGACCAGAAACCAGTATCCAGTATCCAGTATCCAGAATCCAGAATAGCAAACAATCTACGTATATTTGCAAAAATAATTTACGTTGGCTTATAAATAAAAACCACTTTTATGATCCTAAACTTTATTATCTGGAATCCCACTCCCGAGCTTTTTGAGCTTAGCATACCCGGAATCGGTACGATCGCACCCCGTTGGTACGGACTTCTTTTCGCCATGGGATTTGTGGTGGGTTACATCATCATGCAAAAGATCTTCAAAAAAGAAGGCATTCCAATAAAGGTTCTTGATCAGCTGGCCACTTACATGATCCTGGCCACTATCATTGGAGCCAGGCTTGGGCATGTGCTCTTTTATGAACCACTGGAATATTTCAGAAATCCCGTGGAGATACTGATGATCTGGAAAGGAGGATTGGCCAGCCACGGCGCTGGTATTGCCATTATTATAGCCTTGATATTGTTTTCAAGGAGAAATAAAAAGCCATTCAGCTGGATTTTCGACAGGATTGCTATTGTGGTAGCCCTGGCGGGGGCATTTATCCGTACAGGGAACCTTATGAATTCAGAAATTTACGGAGTGGAGACTTCACTTCCCTGGGGATTTAAATTCATTGCCAGTGACCCGAGCCTGATCCCCAAGCATCCGACACAGATCTATGAGGCCCTTGCATACTTCATGATATTTATATTTCTCTGGCTCGTTTATTTGAAAAGAAACGGAAAACCCAGGCCGGGATTTCTTTTCGCCATGTTCATGATCCTGGTATTCACTTTCCGCTTTTTTATTGAATTTTTGAAAGAGCCGCAGGTAGGTTTTGAGATAGACATGACTTTGAATATGGGCCAATTGCTAAGCATCCCCTTTGTACTGGTGGGAGTGATTATCCTGATCATAATCTATAGAAAGAAGGATCGTCCTCAAAAGGAGGTCAAGGTATAAAACCCGCATATCAGCACATAAGAAAGCTTCTTATCTCAGCACTTCCATATGTCCCATAAGGATAGCTTCTATTTCTTCTGACAGTTCCGGCTGGCCATTTTCTCTGGTCACTTCCGCCATTCTCTGAAGTACCGCAACGGCCTGTTGCATTTCAGCAGAATAATAAGTATCAGCAAATGCAGGATCGAGTGATAAGAAATAGGTGAGTTCCTGGTCACAAACATCCACCATTTTCCTTACCTCTTCAGTGGCCGTTTCCATCCTGCCTGCATTATAATAGATCTCAATAAAGGGCATCATGATAATATCATAATGAATTTTATCTGCAGGAAAATAATGGATACAAGTATCAAGGATAGCGGCTGCTTTTTCTGGTTTCCTGTCATTAAGCAAGGCCTGTGCAATCCTGAGAAAATTTTGTTTCTGGACCCTTGAATTTCTGTAGCTTTCACGGTCGACAGTAACCGAAGGGTCGTTCAGGTTTCCAAAACGGAAATCATTCATGATAATATCATAGGATTTATCGGCATGGACGCCACCCAGCCTGGGAATATAATCTTTCGCCTTCACCGGCATGAACTTATACACATTGCCTTCAAGATGGCAATATTCATCTATATCGATCAGTTTTTCCAGTGAGCTGGGGTTTGCAAAATACAGCGGCCTTTCCCAATTATTGGTGGCCAGAAAATCGAGCAGCATCAGGTCGTTCTTATACAAGGCATTCTGCCTGATCTCCCATTCGATATAAGGAACGATAAGATGTGCCATCTCCCTGGGAACGATTCCATTATCAACACATTTGGCCGAGTCAACCGTGAGCCTGAGTTTTTTTGCAGGTATATAATTGATCTTGTCACCGGTGGTGAGCGGTAGTTTGGTCCGATCATCATCACTGGCGATGAAGTTGATCAGGTCTTTCACTTCAACATGACCTTTAATGCCACGATCGACATACATAATATACTGGTTCACACCTTTCTCATACTGTCCGGGTGTAAGTGTCAGCTGCAAGGGCTCAGAATCGTACACCTTTCTTCCCAGCTGATGTACATACCAATATCCGGAGGAAAGCATATAATTCACCACCCTTATATCCGTCCGGAAATCTTCCACTTCCTGCACATACCAGAGGGGGAAAGTATCGTTATCGCCATTGGTGATCAGTATCGCATTGGGGTCGCATGATACCAGGTAGTTCATCGCAAAATCACGTGTTGCATATTTCCCTGAGCGATCATGATCATCCCAGCCCTGCTGAGCCATAATGCCAGGCACAAACAGCAGGCCGATAAGGGCAATCCCTCCGGCCGCGAATTTATTCTCCCCAAGATACTTTTTCAGCCAATGGTAGAGCCCAAGCACACCAAGGCCAATCCAGATTGAAAATGCATAAAATGATCCTGTATATGCATAATCACGCTCCCTTGGCTGATAAGGATATTGATTCAGGTAGAGCACAATGGCAATCCCTGTCATCAGGAAAAGCAAGGCCACTACCAGGGTATCCCGCTTGCTTGAATTCAGATGGAAAAACAAACCTACAAGGCCAAGAAGAAGAGGAAGGAAATAAAACTTATTACGGGCCGGATTGCGAAGACTCTCCGGAAGATTAAGCTGGTCGCCAAGCCTGGCATTATCGATAAACCCAAGCCCGCTGATCCAGTTTCCGTTTTTGGGGCCGGGTTGTGCTTCCACATCATTTTGCCTCCCGGCAAAATTCCACATAAAGTACCTGAAATACATATGGCCAAGCTGATAATCGAAAAAGAAACCGAGGTTATCCCCGAATGATGGCTTTTTGATGATCTCACCATCCACCTGTATAGATCTGGCGTTTCCGGCATATTGGTTATACATGCGCTTATGTTCTGGTTTACGGCTGCTCCACATCCGGGGGAATATGGTTGTAAAGCGCTTATCATAAACCGGAATTGTACCAACTCTTTTGTCTGTGACCTTATATCTTCCGGCTTCCCGGTCCTTCACATATAGCGGATTTCCGTCATCATAGTCTACAATTGGGGCATTATAATATTGCCCATGCAATATCGGCCAGTCACCATACTGTTCCCTGTTGAGGTATGATAAGAGGGCAATGGCATCCTCCGGACTATTTTCATCGATGGGCGTATTTTCATTAGAACGAATGATCAACAGCATAAAAGATGAATAGCCAATGAGGATGAAGACAAAACTCAGGATGGCAGTATTCAGGACTACCTTCCCGTGTTTGCGGGTAAGTATCAGCCCAAAAATGATCAGGGCGATCAGGATCGCAAAGTATATCAGTGTTCCTGAATTGAATGGCATCCCCATAGAATTCACAAAGAATAATTCAAATGCTGTTGAAAGGCTTACTATGCCCGGGATAATGATAAACATGATGATGCTGAGCAGGATCATGGATATGGCCAGAGTAAGGATGGCTCCTTTTACAGTTGATTTATATTTTTTGAAGTAATAGACAAATGCGATGGCAGGTATTGCCAACAGGTTCAGCATATGAACGCCTATTGAAAGGCCGATAAGGAAAGCGATCAGGATGATCCATCGCAGGGCATATTTTTCACCAGCTACCCTTTCCCATCTTAAGATCGCCCAGAAAGTGATGGCCGTAAAGAAAGAAGACATGGCATAAACCTCACCTTCCACTGCTGAGAACCAGAATGAATCGGAAAACGTAAAGGCAAGTGCTCCAACCACACCACTTCCAAGGACTGCAACCATATTTCCTGTTGTCATTTCTCCGTTGCTTGTCACCAGTTTTCTGGCCAGCATGGTAATGGTCCAGAAAAGGAACAATATGGTAAAACTGCTGCTTAATGCTGACATGGCATTGATCATCATAGCCACTTTTGAGACATCACCAAAGGCAAAGAGAGTGAAGAACCTTCCAAGCAATTGGAACAGCGGAGCTCCAGGGGGGTGGCCAACCTGCAATTTATAGGCTGTTGCAATATATTCCCCGCAGTCCCACCAGCTGGCGGTAGGTTCAAGCGTAAGAAAATAAACAATGGTAGCAATAAGAAAAACAAGCCAGCCAAGCAGCTTGTTTAATTTGGTATAGTTTTCCATGGAAAGAAATATTTATGCTGTTGATTGCGTCAGCGAAAATATGAATTTTGATTTGATTGCGCCTGAGGCCGGACTGAAATTATTAAATTTTAACAATCAGGCAGATGTAAAATGCAAAAACCGTCGGTAATTTTACCACAAAATTAGTGTAAATATTTTTTTAATAATAATTTTTTGTACTTTTGCAGTCCGTTTTTCTGCCCTGGGTTTGCCTTAGGCGGAAAATGGAGAAAAGCCCGCCTTCGCTAACCGCGTGTTGCTATAGCTTCAGCGGTGGCACAAGTTTTGGCGGACAATGTCCGATGGTGTAACTGGCAACACGTCTGATTTTGGTTCAGAAGAGTCCAGGTTCGAGCCCTGGTCGGACAACCCTAGGCGGAAGGATTTATGAGGGGACATCTGTCCCCTCTTTTATTGCTAACAATGATTAAAGAAAAATATATAAGAAAACTTGCGGAGCATGAACTGGAAGGATCTGACAACTTTGTTGTGGAGGTTTTGGTGAAATCCGGCAACCGCATCAGGATCTTCATCGATAGTGATCATGAGATCAGTGTTGATGTTTGTATTGCGCTGAGCCGGGTGATTGAAGGAAGTCTCGACCGCGAAGAAGAGGATTTTGAGCTAATGGTTTCTTCAGCAGGGCTGGACCAACCTTTCAGCATGCTGAGGCAATACAAGAAGTATCTTAACAGGCAGGTGAATGTGGAGTTGGTTGACGGAAGCAAACTAAGCGGCATCCTTACACATGCAGATGAAGACAATATTACAATTAAGACACTCATCACTAAAAGCAAACATAAAACTGTTGAGGAAGGCCCTGAACAGCATCTTCAATACAACGAAATAAAAGAAACAAAACCGGCTATTCTTTTTAAGAAATAAGCCGAACGAAAATTAAAGAATAATGGATAATATAAATTTGGTTGAAACCTTTTCGGAATTTAAGGAATTCAAGAACATCGACCGGGAGATGCTCATGGTGATCATCGAGGATATCTTTCGTCATATGCTTGAAAAAAAATACGGCACCGACGATAACTTTGACATTATTGTGAACATCGATAAGGGAGACCTTGAGATATGGAGAAACAGGGAGATTGTTGAAGACAGTGAGCTTGAAGACGAAAATCTTCAGATCACCCTGTCGCAAGCCATCAAAATTGAACCTGATTTTGAGGTAGGTGAAGAAGTTTCAGAAGAACTCAAACTTAAAGATTTCGGAAGGCGGGAGATCCTCACGATCAGGCAGAACCTGATCGCTAAAATCCAGGAATACGAGAAAGATGCTGTATATCAGAAGTATAAAGAAAAGATCGGGGATATCATCACAGGCGAGATCTACCAGATATGGAAAAAAGAAATCCTGGTTCTCGACGATGAATACATTGAGTTGACCCTGCCTAAATCAGAGCAGATCCCCTCCGATTTCTACCGTAAGGGAGATACCATCAGGGCGGTTGTTGCCATGGTAGAAATGAAAAATGGTACACCTGAGATCATCCTTTCAAGGACTTCTCCTGTCTTTTTGGAAAGACTTTTTGAATCAGAAGTACCGGAAGTTTACGATGGACTGATCACCATAAGAAATATCGTAAGGGTTCCCGGCGAGAGAGCAAAAATTGCAGTTGAGTCCTATGATGACCGTATCGATCCGGTCGGGGCTTGTGTGGGAATGAAAGGTTCCAGGATCCATGGCATCGTGAGAGAGTTGAAAAATGAAAATATCGATGTTATCAACTTCACCACCAACGCCACTCTTTTCATAACAAGGGCACTGAGCCCGGCAAAAATCAGTTCTATCACCATCCATGAGGAATCAAAAAAAGCTGATGTTTATATGAAACCTGACCAGGTTTCACTTGCCATTGGAAAAGGCGGGTTTAATATCAGGCTGGCTGGCAAATTAACGGGTTACGAGATCGATGTATATCGCGATGCTGATATTGACACTGAGGATGTTGACCTGTCAGAATTCTCCGATGAGATCGATAAGTGGATCATTGAAGAACTGAAAGGTATCGGTTGCGACACAGCCAAGAGCGTTCTAGAACTGGAACCGCTTGAACTGGTCAAAAGAACAGACCTTGAAGAAGAAACCATTAAGGAGGTCATTAGGATCCTCAAAGCTGAGTTTGAATAAAAGTATTATTTTTATCGCAATATTATCCTGAACAATATCAGGATCAAATTATTTGAGTCTATAGTATGACGGAAGTTAACAAAGCCATCAGATTGAGTAAAGCTGCCAAGGAGTTCAATGTCGGCCTTCGCAATATTGTTGAATATCTTCTTGAAAAAGGTATTGAGATTGAGGCGAAGCCTACAGCTAAGATCAGTGGTGAAATGTATGAAATGCTTGTGCAGGAATTTCAAGAGGAAAAGGCTGTTAAAGAAGAGTCGAAGAAAAAAGAAATAGATACAAGTAAGCATCAATCCATCAGAATTGGTGATGAAGACACATTGACAAAAACAGAGGAAAAAGCAACAGAGGTGGAGATCATTATCAAAGAAACTTCTATCCCTGAAATAAAGTCAAAAGAACCTGTAATTGAAGAGAAAACGGAAGAAGTTCCTAAACCTGAAGCAAAAGTCACCAAAAAGCCGAAAAAGGAGGTAAGCGCAAAAGAGACAGTCGAAGAAAAAGATAAGAAAGCTGATTCTACAATCAAAATCCTGGATAAGATCGACATCGACTCGATAAACCAGAAAACACGTCCTGCCAAAAAAACAAAAGAAGAAAAAGCGAAAGAGGCAGAAGAGAAGGAGAAAAAAGAAGCGAAAGGCAAGAAAACTGCAAAAAAAGAAAAACCGGAAGATAAAAAGGAAAAACCCGCTAAAGAAGAAGAAATAGTTGCAGAAGCAGTGAAGAAAGATGCCGATACTGACACTGAGGTTCCAGCAGATAGCAAGAAAGAAAGGAGAGGGAAGGAAAAATTTATCAAAACAGAAGTTGATAAACTTGAAGGCCCGAAGATCCTTGATAAAATTGATCTTAAGGAATTTGAAAAGAAACCTGTAGCATCTTCCAAAGATGAAAAAGTATCGCAGAAAAAGAAAAGAAAAAGAATAATTCAGCCGAGGCACGTATCAGACACGGGTGGCAAAAAACATGACGACAGGAGCAGAGGCAGGGGCCGTAAAAAGAAAGAAGCTCCAAAACCGGAACCTACCGAAGAAGAAATTCAGAAACAGATCAAGGAAACCCTTGCAAGGCTTGCTCCCACTGGAAAATCCAAAAGCGCAAAACACCGGAGGATGAAACGTGCAGCAGTCAGCCAGCAAATTGAAGAAGATCAAAAGAAAATTGACGCCGAAAAGCAAACACTGAAGCTCACGGAATTTGTTACGGTAAATGAACTTGCCACCATGATGGATGTTTCCGCAACAGAGGTTATTTCTGCTTGTATGACGTTGGGATTATTTGTTTCAATAAATCAGAGGCTTGATGCAGAAACACTAAACCTTGTTGCTGAAGAATTCGGATTTGAAGTGGAATTTGTAAGCGTTGAAGTACAGGAAGCCATTGACGGAATCGAAGTTGTCGAGGAAGATGAAAGCAAGCTGTTGCCAAGGGCACCGATTGTTACCGTGATGGGGCATGTTGACCATGGTAAAACAAAACTCCTTGATTATATCAGGAAATCGAATGTGGTTGCCGGTGAGGCAGGTGGGATAACCCAGCATATCGGAGCTTATGAAGTAGTTCTCGAAAACGGAAAGAATATCACATTCCTGGATACTCCGGGACATGAAGCTTTTACTGCCATGCGTGCCAGGGGAGCAAAGGTTACTGATATTGTCATTATCATCATAGCGGCAGACGACGATGTGATGCCCCAAACCAAAGAAGCCATCAATCACGCACAGGCTGCGGGTGTACCGATCATCTTTGCCATCAATAAAATTGACAGGCCCAATGCCAATGCGGAGAAGATCAAGCAACAACTGTCAGAAATGAACATTCTGGTAGAAGACTGGGGTGGGAAGTATCAGAGTCAGGATATTTCTGCTACAGAAGGAACCAATATTAACGAACTCCTCGAGAAGGTATTATTGGAAGCTGAGATGCTTGATCTTAAAGCCAACCCTGAAAAAAATGCGATTGGCACCGTGATCGAGTCCTCACTCGACAAAGGAAGAGGATATATAACCAATGTTTTGGTGCAAGCTGGCACTATACATGTGGGAGACATGGTACTTGCCGGTTCACATTTCGGCAAAATAAAGGCCATGTATAATGAAAGAAACCAATTGATAAAAGAAGCCGGGCCTTCTACGCCTGTATTGTTACTTGGGCTTAACGGAGCGCCCCAGGCTGGTGACGGATTCAACATTATCAGGAACGAAAGGGAAGCTAAAAGTATTGCCAATAAACGAGAGCAGCTGCAACGTGAACAGGGCCTGCGTACGACAAAGCATGTTACCCTCGATGAGATCGGCCGCCGAATTGCCATCGGTGATTTTAAAGAACTTAACATTATTGTTAGAGGTGATGTTGATGGTTCGGTTGAAGCCCTGTCGGATTCACTGCTCAAATTATCGACTGAAGAAGTACAGCTTAATATCATACTGAAAGGCGTTGGTGCAGTGACTGAAACAGATGTTATGCTCGCATCAGCTTCAAATGCAATCATTATCGGATTCCAGGTCCGTCCTCAGCCCGGAGCCAGGAAACTGGCCGAACTGGAACAGATCGACATTCGTCTGTACAGTATTATCTACCAGGCCATCGAAGAGATCAAATCTGCTATTGAAGGTATGCTCTCACCTGATATTGAAGAAAAGATCACCTGTAACGTGGAAGTCAGGGAAGTATTCAAGATCACCAAGGTGGGTACCGTTGCCGGGTGTATGGTGCTTGAGGGTAAAATTACCCGTAAGACCACTGTACGCCTGATACGCGACGGCATTGTTGTATATACCGGCGTTCTGGGATCTCTTAAACGATTTAAGGATGATGTTAAAGAGGTGGCCACCGGTTACGAATGTGGAATGAACATCGAGAACTTTAATGATATCAAAGTCGGTGATATTATTGAGGGATATGAAAAATTTGAAATTAAGAGAACGCTGTAATCACTTCGTGATTAGAAATCAGAAATCAGATATCAGAAGTCAGAATTACTTCCTGAATAATGTTTGGGTCCGGTCGGGGCCAATTGAAACGATCTTAATAGGAATTCCGGTGTTTTTCTCAATATAGCTGATGTAATCGTTCAGTGTATCTGGTATCTGCTTATTGTTCTCCAGGCTGTCGATATTACGGTTCCATCCCGGCAGGGTAGTATACACCGGCTCAATTTTTTCGCTGCACAGATCGAACGGGATTTCCCTGGTGAGTTCACCACCAATCGAATAGCTGGTGCAGACATCCAATTCTGTGAAGGGGCTGAGCACATCGGTCTTCATCATAAAAAGTTTCGTAACCCCATTGAGCATGATGGCGTAATTCAGTGCAACCAGGTCAAGCCAGCCACAACGGCGAGGACGTCCTGTTGTTGAACCGAATTCGCGCCCGGTTTCGCGTATCAGGTCACCGTTTTCATCCAGTAATTCTGATGGGAAAGGCCCGCTCCCCACACGGGTACAATAAGCTTTGAATACCCCAAAAACCTCACCTATCTTTTGAGGGGACACTCCCAGTCCGGCACAAACGCCGGCACAAATAGTGTTTGATGAAGTAACGAAGGGATAAGTCCCGAAGTCTATATCCAGCATGGATCCCTGCGCGCCTTCTGCAAGTACTTTTTTCCCTTCAGCAAGTGCATTATTAATAAAATATTCGCTATTGACCATGTGGAGATCGTCAAATATCCCCAGGGCTTCAAACCAGGCCGATTCATAATCAGAAAATGACATGTCATCGAGTTCGAAATCTCCGGGATTAAACCCGAATGATTCAATGATCCGCATATGCATATCCCGGATCTTATCAAATTTCTCACGGAAACCAGTCTCGTGTATATCTCCAATCCGCAGGCCAAGTCTTGCAACTTTATCTGTATATGCAGGCCCAATACCTTTTAATGTAGAGCCAATTTTTTCTTTTCCCTTTGCTTTCTCATAAGCGGCATCCAGTAAGCGATGCGAAGGTGTTATCAGGTGCGCTTTGCGGGAGATGAAAAGGCGGTCCCTGGCCGGAATATTATTGGTGTCCAGGTTGTTAAGCTCCTTTTGCATGATGAAGGGATCGAGGATCACTCCGTTCCCAACTACATTTTGTGATGTTGAAGAGAAGATACCAGATGGGATGGTGTGCAGAATAAACTTTTTCCCATCAAAAATAATGGTATGCCCTGCATTGGGGCCTCCCTGAAATCTGGCAATAATATCATAATCAGGGGTTAGAACATCCACAATTTTTCCCTTACCTTCGTCTCCCCACTGGAGACCAAGTAATACATCGATTTTCATGAGCCTGATTTTTATTGTTTGATATGACCGTAAAACGTAAGTGAATGATGGGTAACTTCTACATTCAGTGTCTTCTCAACATAGTTCTTAATATCCTCTATTCTCGGATCTGAGAATTCGATAACCTGGCCATCGTTAACACTGATGAAATGATCATGTTTTTTGAACTTGTAGGAACGCTCAAATTGTGCACAGTTATTGCCAAACTGGTGTTTCGTAACAAGATTGCAGTCGAGCAGCAATTCGATCGTATTATAAAGTGTAGCCCGACTGACACGATACTTGTTGTTCTTCATCCTGATATAAAGAGTCTCTATATCAAAATGCCCTTCCGTTGCATAAATCTCTCGCAAGATCGTGTATCTTTCAGGCGTTTTCCTGTGCCCTCTCTGCTCAAGATAATCCGTGAATATTTTCTTGACTTGTTCCTCTGTATCCTTATTCGCATCTTTCATCGACGTACATTTTATTACAAGCTTCAAATTTAATAAAAAAATATTTATTATAATTTGGTTTAAATAAAAATAATTTCACCCATTCGCCAATAAAATGATTAAATCCCTATAAAAGTGACACTTACAAGGCTAAGCCAAAGAGCGGTCTATTCGGCTGATCTTTTGAATTTCAGGAATTTTCTTGAGGTTATCGATTAATTGATTCAGGGTTTCCGTATTTTTAATGTATAGCATGATCACGGCATCAGTAAGACCGTCATGGGTATTCAGGTTAAATGAACGGATCCCAAGATCATGTTTATCATAGATAACCTCGGATATTTGCTTTACGAGGCCCTTCTTATCAACACCTTTTAATTTAATTCCAGTCAGGAAGCCGATAGATTCATTGGTTTTCCATTTCGCTTTAATGATCCTGTTGCCATAGCTGAACATCGATTGAATGGCTACCGGGCAGTTTGTACGATGGATCATGATTTTACCTTTTCGGCTAATGAAGCCCATCACATCATCTCCGGGAATCGGGTTGCAACATCTGGAAATAACATAGCGGATATCCTCAATGTCGTCGCTTAGAACGAGTGTTTCGGGTTTCTCATTTAACTGTTCAATAAGATCAGGGGCTACCGACTTCTGAGTTTTTGAGCGTGTAAAAGGTTTGCTGATAAACCTGAGCCAGTTCCCTTTATCAGTTAATTGTGTAAAGGTTTTCACATCCTGTAAGCGAATCCTACCATGCACCAGATCATAATACATCCTGATCTGCGATGTATAGCCTACATACTCCATAAAACGGTTTGCCACCCCTTCAGAGCATTCGACCTTTTGTTGTCCGAGGTATTTTTCAAGCAATTCTTTTCCTTCTTCGGTAAATTTCCTGTATTCGTCTTTCAGTGCCGCTTTGATACGATGTTTTGCTCTTGCTGTGATCACAAATCCCAGCCAGTTTTCTGTTGGCACCTGCTTCTGGGATACGACCACCTCTATCTGGTCACCGCTGTTCAACTTATGGTTCAGGGGGACCAGATTATGGTTCACCTTGGCACCTGGGAATGGATATTATATGCAAAGTCAAGGACTGTAGTATCAACAGGCATGATCTTCAGATCACCTTTGGGAGTATACACAAAGATCTCATCAGAAAACAGATTAAGCTTGAAGTCATCCAGAAAGTCAAGTGCATCGGAATCTTCACCATGAAGCATTTCCCTGATCTTGTTTAACCATTCATCAAGGCCGGTTTCATGGTCAATCCCGTCTTTATATTTCCAATGGGCAGCATATCCCTTTTCTGCGATTTCATCCATGCGTTTTGTACGGATCTGAACTTCCACCCATTTCCCGATCCGGCTCATTACCGTAGTATGCAGTGCTTCATATCCATTCGCCTTGGGGAGGGAAATCCAGTCACGCAGCCGTTTCTGATTTGGCCGGTAATAATCTGTAATTACAGAATATACTCTCCAGCATTGTTCCTTTTCCTTCTCAACAGGCACGTCGATGATGATCCTGATGGCAAAAAGGTCAAAAATATCTTCAAACGGAATTTCCTTGCTTTGCATTTTCTCCCAGATAGAAAAAACAGATTTCTCCCTGTCCAGGATCCTGAAATCCATTCCCTTTCCAGCGAGGTCTTTCTTAATGGGATAAATGAACTTATTAATAAAGCGTTTTCTTTCCGGTCTTGATTCTTCCAGTTTCCTTGAGATGGTATTAAAAACTTCCGGTTCCAGAAACTTCAGCGACAGGTCTTCCAGTTCGCATTTGATGGCATGCAGTCCGAGGCGGTGCGCCAGTGGTGCAAAGAGGTAAAGGGTTTCAGATGCAATTTTGAGTTGTTTATTTTCAGGCATAGCATCCAGTGTGCGCATATTATGCAAACGATCGGCAAGTTTGATCAGGATCACCCTCACATCCACTGACATGGTCAGAAGCATTTTTTTGAAATTTTCAGCCTGGGCTGAAGACGCAGGATGTTCGAAGATCTCTTCGATTTTTGTCAATCCGTCAATGATCCTGGTTACTGTATCCCCGAATAAGGACCTGATATCTTTCAGAGTATACTCAGAATCCTCCACAACATCATGGAGGAGAGCACAGATAACAGAAGTGGTACCCAGACCGATCTCTCCGGCAGCGATCTTTGCAACATCAAGCGGGTGATAAATATAGGGTTCTCCCGATTTTCTGCGCATATCCTTGTGAGCATCAACTGCAAGGTTGAATGCTTTCCGGACAAGTTTTTTATTGACCGGTTTTTCACGTGTAGCCCAAACCCTGAGCAGGTTTCGGTAACGATTCAATATTTCTCTTTTTTCCTTTTCCGGGTCTGGATTATACATAGGTATATGTTTCCATTTCTGAACTACCTAACAAAATTACAGTAAAATAAGTTATTCTTTAAAGGAAGACAGGCATTTATTCTAAGGAATATTATTAATTTTGGATTGGCCAGAACAAAGAATTCGCAGTAATGAAAAAACTTTTCCTGTTTAGCCTAATGATTACCACCTGTTTATCTCTTGTCTTTGCAACGCATCAAAGAGCAGGTGAGATTACGTATACTTATGTTTCAGGCCTGACCTTTGAAATAACCGTCATTACTTATACCCGGACTTCTGCGCCAGCCGACAGGCCATGGCTTGAGATTTTATGGGGTGATGGCAGCAGCAGCGAGCTTCCCAGGACTGAAAAGATCAATTACGGCAATGACATCAGCCGTAATGTCTATGCATACGTACCTGAGGTAGGGGCAACACAAGCGCGACATACTTATTCTTCGCCCGGAACATACAAGATTTCCGTGGAAGATCCGAACAGGAATTTTGGCGTAATGAACATCCCTAATTCAGTGAATGTGCCACTGTACATAGAAACTGTCATGGTCATCAATCCGCTTATGGGCATGAACAACTCTCCTGTTTTGCTGAATCCTCCCATAGACAATGGCTGCGCTAACCAGATCTACATCCATAATCCGGGCGCCTGGGATATTGACGGTGACAGTCTTGCATACAGTCTCATCACTTGCAGGGGGGCAGAAGGTCTTCCTATTCCGGGTTATACCCTTCCGATAGCCACTGACAGCATCGGTATCAATCCCGTAACCGGTAACCTGTTGTGGGTGACGCCCCCCATGCAGGGCGAATTCAACATTGCCATCCTCATCGAGGAATACAGGAACGGGATCTGGATCGGGAGTATTACGCGCGATATGCAGATCAACATCATCGCCTGTGATCATCACCCGCCCACTATTTATGCAATCAGCGATACATGCGTGGAGGCTGGTGACACATTAGTCTTTGATGTGATTGCCACCGAACCTGATGGAGATGTTGTAGAACTCAGCGCTACAGGAGGCCCCTTTGAAATGGAACAAAGTCCGGCGTGGATCTTCCCTGATCCGGCCACAGGAATTGATACCGTAAAAATCACCTTCACCTGGGAAACTGTGTGTAAGCACGTGCAAAAACAGCCCTATTACACCTATTTCAAAGCCAGGGATGATGGAGAGCCTGTCAATCTCGTGGATTTGAAAACAATATCGATTAAAGTAATCGGCCCTGCGCCCAAAGGACTGACTGCTGAGCCAGTTGGAAATTCAATTCATCTCAGTTGGAATAAAAGTCCGTGCCTGAAAGCCGTACGCTACACATTATACAGAAGGGTGGGCTTTTACGGATATATACACGGTTATTGCGAAACAGGTGTACCTGATGACATAGGTTACAACCTCATCCATACAACTGCCACGGTTGACGACACCACATTTGCAGACAATGGAGGCGGCTCCGGACTGATCAATGGGCTGGATTATTGTTATATGGTGGTTGCAATATTTGTTGATGGTGCTGAGAGCTATGCATCGGAGGAAGTTTGTGCCCGCCTTAAAAAAGATCTTCCCATTATCACAAATGCAGGAAACGACAGTGCCGACCTCTTCAATGGATATGCCCGACTGGCTTGGTCAAAACCAACAGAACTGGACACCGTCCAGATACCCGGGCCATATTATTATGAACTTTATCGGGCCGAAGGCTTAGCTGGTCAGGATTTCCAGTTCATAGAAAACTTCCCGGAACTGGACGACACCTTATATCTTGACCAGTCCTTAGATCTTAATGCAAGTCCTTTTGCATATAATTACAAGTTAGACTTTCTGAGCGGATCTTATGGATACATTGGCTCTACACAGCAAGCCACCACTATATACCTGGACATTTATGAGACCGACAGGAGGCTTGAACTCAGCTGGCATCTGAATGTTCCCTGGAGCAATGAATACTATACGATCTATAAAAAAGAACCCGGCAGCAGTGATTATATTCAAATCACAACAACAACTAAATTATTTTATGTGGATTCGAACCTGGTAAATCATGAAGAATACTGTTATTACATTGAAAGTACGGGAAGTTACGGAACCACAAGCTTGATAAATCCCATCATTAATTTTTCACAGCTCGCCTGTGGAGAGCCGGTAGACAATGTCCCCCCCTGCCCTCCCGGACTTGCAGTTTATACTGACTGTACGGAATTTAATAATATACTAAGATGGAGCAATCCGGCACTCATTGACAGCTGTGACCCGGATGTTGCACAATACTATGTTTATTACGGACCGGATGAAAGCTCCGACCTTTCGCTGATCGATTCCGTGTTGCAAAGCAATGAAGACAGCATTACGTATATCCATGAGGGTTATACACTCGGGTGTTATGTTGTAAGCGCCCTTGATTCATTGGGCAACCAGAGTGCATATAGCAACAAAGTATGCACGCCGGGCTGTTCAGGCTATGATCTTCCGAACGTTTTTACCCCTAATGGTGACCAGTATAATGATTATTTCACCCCGTTTCCTGAAACTGTGAGCAGTGCAGAAAGTATAGATATCAAGATTTTTAACAGGTGGGGACAGCTGGTTTATGAAACGACTGACCCGATGGTTAACTGGGACGGAAGAAACCATAAAACAAACAAAGATTGTCCTGACGGCACCTATTTCTATGTTTGTGAAGTGTATGAAAAAACCCTGACAGGGCTTGTTCAAAAGACCCTTCAGGGTTCGATCACTATTTTAAGGTGACACAGGCTAAACAGCCTTATTTGTCAATGCTCATCAAGAGTGTGATCAGATCAACTACCCTGTTGGAATATCCCCATTCATTGTCGTACCAGTTCAGTGTCTTGACGATTCTTTTACCAAGCACTTTGGTATATTCAGGGTCATAGATAGAACTGTATGAGTTCCCTACTATATCTGATGAAACAACCATGTCTTCTGAATAAAGGAGGATGTTTTCCATGCGTTTGGTTTTGGAAGCAATCCTGACAGCAGCATTGATATCCTCGACCGTAACATCTTTTTCCACCTCAACCACCAGGTCGACAACAGAGCCATCAGGAACAGGCACCCTGGAGGCCATGCCATCCAGTTTACCTTTCAGAGCCGGGATAACCTGCCCAACAGCTTTGGCTGCACCGGTTGTTGTTGGGATGATATTCTCGGCTGCTGCACGGCCACGGCGCCAGTCCTTGTGCGGTACATCTGCCAGGCGCTGGTCATTGGTATATGCATGCGTTGTGGTCATGAGGCCTTCCTTGATACCGAATGAGTCGTTGAGGACTTTGACCATCGGTGCAAGGCAGTTGGTTGTACAGCTGGCATTGGAGATGATCTTATGTTCCGGTTTCAATTCATCTTCATTTACACCCAGTACCACAGTACAATCAATTTCATCTTTGGCCGGCACTGTCAGGATAACCCTTTTCGCTCCTGCCCTGAGATGAGGTTCCAATTTTTCCCTGGTGCGAAAGATCCCTGTAGCTTCTACCACTACATCAATACCCATTTCTTTCCACGGGAGTTCTTCAGGATCCCTAATGCTAAGCATTTTCACTTTTTCATGCGGTGTAACCAGGTAATCATCTTTCAATTTGATATCCTGACCGAAGCCTGACATCACAGTATCATATTTCAGGAGGTATGCCAGCACCTCATCATCAAAAAGGTCGTTTATAGCAATCACATCAATGTCTTTCCTTGCATTCATGATCCTGAACACCGAGCGTCCGATCCTTCCGAATCCGTTTATTGCTACTCTCATTTTGTGTCTCCTTTCTTATCTAATTCATTATAAGCAACTATAGCATCTATAACCCTGCAGGCCGTTGCAAGGGCGGTATGATACCAGGTGAGTGTTTTTACCATTCTACCCGGCGACATCAATGTTGCCTGTTTATCAAAAACCACGGAATGCCGGTCACCAATCACATCCGTGGAAACGATCGGATCCTCCACAAGCCTGACAACGGCAGGATTCTTTTTTGCATACGCTTCTACAGCCTGGTTTACCTGATCTTTTGTCACTCCTTTATCTTTAAGGATGGTGGTAAGGTCAAGCAATGATCCATTGGGCACCGGGACATTCAGGGCAGAGCCTTCTATCCTTCCTTTGAATTCAGGCATAATATGCTGGATCCATCTCGGACTGGGTGTTTCATTGGGAATAATATTTTCCGCTGCCGAACGGCTTCTCCTGAAATCCGTACTCGCTTTGTCGCGCAGAGGCTGATCTGAAGTATATGAATGTACGGTGGTGAGAAGAGCATAGTCAATACCGAAAGCCTCATCAAGGACCTTCAGCATCAGTGCAGTTGCATTTGTGGTAGCCGAGCCTGCCGATATCAGACGATCGGATGCTTTCATGCTATGGTCGTTCACGCCCATCACCACGACCCTGTCGATCTCATCCGATGGCAGTGTGGTAAGCAGTACGCGTTTCGCCCCTGCCTGGAGGTGGCGTTCCATATCAGCCCTTGATTTATATATACCTGTTCCATCGATGGCCACATCCACATCCAGCATATCCCATAAAATATCACCGGGCTCCATGCTTTTTCTCTGGATCATCCTGGCCCTGCCATTTTCAGAAATAAGGAAGTTCCCCTCCAGTTTCACATCAATACCTCCTTTGGTCTCGACTTTCAGAAGGTACTCGAGGATCTCGGGACGCCCAAGATCGGCAATGGCAACGATCTCTATCCGGTCACTATTGAGACATAAACGGTAAATATGTCGTCCGACCTCTCCGAATCCCATAATTCCAACTCGAATCTTGTCCATTTTAAATATTTTTATCTGTTAAAAATGCACCTGAGCAAATCAGGTTTTGGCAATAATTTAATTCCTTTATGATAACAACGTTAAAAAAACCGCTTGGTTCATAAAGGACACCAAAATTAATATTAATAATTATAGCAACAGTATTAATAATGTGTTAATTCCTGATTGCTGCCCCTGCAATGAAAATTCATTCTTCAGTAAAAATCCACCCTCTGAGAAGGTGGCTTTGAATTGTACCCATTGGGCGCTTGATGGAGGAAGATTGGAATGATGGAAAAATGGAAAGAAAAACATATTAATTGTAGTGCAATATTCCAATATTCCAATAACATCCCTCATGTATAACAAAAATGGACATAAGCACCCTCTAAGAAGGTGGATTTCTAATTCAAATTAAAGAATTTATGTTATTTTTGCGGAAATGGAGAACATCAGGAACTTCTGTATCATCGCCCATATTGATCATGGGAAAAGCACACTGGCCGACCGACTGCTTGAGATCACAGATACAATCAGTGAGCGGGACCTTCAGGAGCAGGTGCTGGATGATATGGATCTGGAAAGAGAGCGAGGGATCACCATAAAAAGCCATGCCATCCAGATGGAATATGAGCATGAGGGACAACACTATATTCTAAACCTCATCGACACCCCCGGACATGTTGATTTTTCTTACGAAGTTTCCCGGTCTCTGGCAGCCTGCGAAGGAGCCCTCCTGATTGTTGATGCCGCACAGGGTATACAGGCCCAGACCATATCCAATCTTTACCTCGCCATTGATAACGACCTCGAGATCATCCCTGTGCTGAACAAGATGGATCTGGAAGCTGCCATGCCCGAAGAAGTGAAGGACCAGATCGTTGACCTCATTGGTTGCGACAGGGAAGACATCATTGAAGCCAGTGGAAAAACAGGTTATGGTGTTGACAGAATACTGGAAGAGATCGTACATAAGATACCCCCGCCTGAAGGCAATCCGGAAGCCCCACTGCAAGCGCTCATATTCGATTCTGTTTTTAATTCATATCGCGGAATTATTGCCAATATCAGGATTTTCAACGGTACGATGAAAAAAAATGATCACGTCAAGTTTTTCAATACCGGCAAAGAATATGAGGCAGATGAGATCGGGGTATTGAAATTAAAACAGGAAGAAAGAAAAGAGCTGTCGGCCGGTGATGTAGGATATATCATTTCCGGGATCAAGCTTTCGAAAGAGGTCAAGGTAGGTGATACGATCACCCATGTTGAGCATCCCTGCGACAAATCCATAGAAGGCTTTGAAGAAGTGAAGCCAATGGTATTTGCCGGGATCTATCCGGTCGATGCCGATGAGTATGAAGAATTAAGGGCTTCGATCGAAAAGCTACAGCTTAACGATGCTTCCCTGACATTTATACCCGAATCTTCAGTAGCCCTGGGATTTGGCTTCCGCTGTGGATTCCTGGGACTGTTACATATGGAGATCATCCAGGAAAGGCTTGACAGGGAATTTGATATGAATGTGATCACCACTGTGCCCAATGTGTCGTACAAAGTAGTTACCCGTAAAGGAGAACACCTTGAAGTACATAATCCTTCAGGCCTTCCGGACCAAAAGTATATCGACCATATAGAAGAACCATACATCATTGCTCAGATCATTTCCAAAAGTGAATATGTGGGTTCAGTTATGAACCTGTGCATTGATAAAAGAGGAACCTTGAAAAACCAGGTTTACCTTACCAGCAACCGTGTAGAAATCACCTTTGAGATGCCGCTGGGCGAAATCGTTTTTGATTTTTATGATAAGTTAAAGAGCATTTCAAAAGGCTATGCCTCATTTGACTACCACCAGTCGGAATACAAACTGGCCAATCTTGTCAAACTCGACATCCTGCTGAACGGAGAGTCGGTGGATGCACTGTCCACACTCATACATCGCGACAATGCTTACGATTTTGGGAAACGCATGTGTGTGAAGTTAAAGGAACTCATTCCACGGCAGCAATTCGATATCGCCATCCAGGCTGCCATCGGAGCCAAGATCATTTCCCGTGAAACCGTTAAGGCAGTGCGAAAAGATGTAACAGCAAAGTGCTATGGCGGTGATATCACACGTAAAAGAAAACTCCTCGACAAACAGAAAAAGGGGAAAAAACGCATGCGGCAGGTAGGGAATGTGGAGGTACCGCAACAGGCATTCCTTGCAGTATTGAAATTGGATTAGGTAGATAAAAATCCAAACTTCAAATTTCAAAATTCAAAAAAACTTCAAAAATTAAATTTCAAATTCTAAACATGAGTTTAGTGATCATTGCTTTTTCAGATTTTTTTGAATTATTGACGAGAAGATTCTAATGAGTTCTTTTGATTCCTGAATAAGAGCTGATATTTCATCTGGACTAGAAATCATATTCGTATTCTCAATTACTTTTAGCCAATATCGGCTTTCCTTTGCTTCTTTTAGGCAAATCCGGATTCGATAAATGAAATCTTTTTTACTCAAACTTTCGATTGCTTCAATAAAATTTGCACCAACTGAACCCGACGATCGAATTAATTGTACAAAATCATCATGATTTAATCGATTTTGATTCAAAGATTTAACTAACTTTCTAATATTGACAGCATAATTAAACGTCCTATCTTTCAAATCAATCATTGCATGGTAATATTAAAGGCCTCCCTACTTTATTAATACCAAAAATTAATAAATGTCACAAATTATTTCTTGATTTGAAGTTTGAAGTTTGGTTTTTTTTGAAGTTTGGCTTTTGTAGTTTGAGCTTTTTTTGAAGTTTGTATTTTTTTTTGAAGTTTGGCTTTTGTAGTTTGAGCTTTTTTTGAAGTTTGTATTTTGTAGTTTGAAATTTAATAAACTGTAACTTTATCCCAGGCAACCCGTCTCATAATAAATCAGGATGTTGGGAATATTGGATCAATGACTACCCGGGAATATAATAAGTGTGTGGATATGCATGCCGACGGTGTGTTCAGGTTTATTCTTAAAAACCTCAGGAATGAACATGATGCCCAGGATATTGTCCAGGATTCTTTTGAAAAACTCTGGTTAAACCATAGGAAGCTTGATGGCGGAAAAGCCAGGTCCTATCTGTTTACTACTGCTTACCATACCATGATCGATCACATCAGGAAGAACAAACCGACAGGAAGTATGGAAAATCAAGCGGAACAGGAAGGAAGCGAGATGTTTCGACAATATTCCGACCTCAGGGAAATCCTGGACGATGCACTTGACAAACTGAATGAAGTACAAAAGTCGGTTATCCTTCTCAGGGACTATGAGGGTTACTCATACCATGAGATCAGCAAGATCACAGGATTGAATGAATCCCAGGTGAAAGTATATATATACAGGGGCAGGATGTTCCTGAAAAACTACATTGTAAGCCCTGAACATGTAATATAGGATGGCAATTAACAGACATAATTACGAAATTTACTTCATCGATTATCATGAAGGCAATCTGCCCCCGGACAGGAAGGAGGAGTTGATGGCCTTTCTTATAGCCAATCCTGATCTTAAAAAAGAATTTGATGAATATTCTGCGGAACCCCTGCTTGCCGATCAAAATATAATATTCAGGAACAAAAAATCGCTTAAAAAAGAAGAAAGCACCCCGGAATTCAATGAAAATGACCAGATGGTCATTGCTTATCAGGAAGGTGATCTTTCTGCAAACGACAAGTTGAGAGCAGACTCAATGCTCAATGAGGATGATAATTTTCAACAACTACATGAACTTTATCTTAGAACCAGATCAATTGCTGACTACAGCATCACATACCCGGACAAAGCGGTGTTGAAGAAAAAAAGCAATGTGGCTTTCCTTCTTCCTCAATACCTCCGCTATGCTGCTGCAGCGGCTATCGTGATCTTCATTGGCATCACCGCCTACTTTCGCTTTGCCCCTGCCGATGAACCAAGGATTACAAGCATACCGCAGCGGCTGGAAACCCGGCCATCAGGCCACATTGACCTTCAACCCGATTACCCCGTCCTGAAATCCAGGAATGATGTGCCTTCGTCCGTTCAAATGTCATGGCGCGAGGAAAGAGAACCTCCTGTCAGACTTGCTTCTGTACATCCCCTAACAGTTACACCTTCAACTCAAGATACATATGCAGCGGTCATTTTAATTCCCAGGCCTTTCCCTGTTTCAGGATCTGATGCTTTCGCAATGGATGAAGAAATAAAAAAGAAAAGCCTGATGGGGAAAATTTTCTCAGGACTTTTTACAAAAGCCAGTGCACCCTTCTCTGTAGAAAACAGCAACAGACAGACAACTGATCCAGGCAAGCTTTCTATCTGGGATATCGCTGACCTTGGAATGAAAAGCATTAACGTCCTCGGCGATCATGATTATACGCTTGTCAGAAAGTATAATGAGGATGGCAATGTAAAGGGAGTTATGCTTGCTGGAAAATAGATTAATTCAAATTCCAAGGGATAAAATCCAAAATCCAAAGTTCAAAATCCAAAAAAAGCTCAAACTTCAAAAAAAATCAAACTCCAAACTCAAAGTACTTTAAATACTCCAAATACTTCAGGCAATTACCAGCAAACACCAAGTTCCTGATACAAAAAATGTAACTATTTATAACATACATCCGTCACACTACAAACTATAAAACAAAAATTATGAAGAAAATAAGTTTACGATTGATGATCATGCTTCTGACAGGAGCATTTGTGTTGTCCTCAGGACCAATTCAAGCCCAGGATAACATCGTAAAAGAGGTCAGGGAGGTTCCTGATTTCAATGGAATTGACGTAGGAGGTGCTTTCGACATCCTGTTAAGCCAGGCTGATGTTACCAAAGTTGTTATTGAAACGGAAAAAGAAAACCTCGACAAAATCCACACCATAGTAAAGAATGGTGTTTTGGAAATCTCCTCTAAAAGCATTAAAAAGTCGGACAAGCTGAATGTTTATATCACTACACCAAAAATAGACAAGATCAGCATTCATGGTGCCGCCGACCTGAAAGGACTTACCGGCATTCATGGGACTGAGCTTGTAATCCGTGCCAGTGGTGCATCCGACACCAAACTGGATGTTGACTATGACAAAGTCAACTCAAATGTTTCCGGTGCTGCAAGCCTTGTTTTATCGGGAAAGACGGGCATTCATACCATTGTAGTCAGCGGGGCGGGAGATGTCAATGCCGGCAAACTGCTCACCGAAGTCAGCAATGTTACCGTAAGCGGAGCAGGGTCGGCAGGGGTTAATGCAGTCACCGAAGTGATTTCCAATACTTCAGGAGCAGGAACCATCGAGCTTGTCAGCAAACCGGAAACCCTGACCATTGTCTCGGGAGAGATCATTGGCGAGAGTGAAAACATCAGGGTTCAAAGCACGAAATATGGAGATACAACTAAGGTCAAAATAGCTGGCATCAGGGTAGAGGTCATCGACGACGACAGTACAAGAATTACCATTGGCAACAGAAGGCTGACGGTTGATGAAAACGGCAATGTGAAGTGGTGCAAGGTTAAACTACGTAAGTTTAACGGGCACTGGGCAGGAGTCGAACTGGGTGTCAATGGTTACCTGACTAAAGATTACGACATGAAGTTTAGCCCGGAAGACGAATACATGGACCTGCGCATGGAAAAATCCCTGCAGGTGAACATAAATATTTATGAGCAGAATATTGCCCTGAGCAAGAATCAGGAATGGGGTATGCTCAGCGGTATCGGCCTGTCGTGGAACAATTACCGTTTCAGAAGGCCCACCACACTGAACCCTGACTCTTCATATCTGATCGGTTATATTGATGAAGGTATCAGCGTTAGAAAGTCCAAACTGGCTATTGCTTATCTGCAGATACCGCTGATATTTGAATGGCAGAACCATACACTGAGAAAACGCAATTCATTCCATGTCGGCCTTGGTGTGGTTTTTGGGGTACGTCTCTGGTCATGGCAAAAGAAGTATTATAATGAACTCAACAAGGAATATACCCTGACCCAATATGACCCGGCCAGCAGGCAATACATCGATGTATGGAAAAGGACATCACCGACTTATAATAAAACCCATACCTATGATGATTATCATCTACAGGCTTTCAAGGCAGATGCCACTCTTCGTATAGGTTGGGGGTATATAAACCTTTTTGCAACTTATAATCTGGTGCCTATGTTCCGCAAGGATAAAGGGCCCGAGCTGCATCAGTTTGCAGCAGGAATTACCTTATTGGGGTGGTAGGTCCGCTTCAATATCCTGAATTGAGGGAAGCAGCGAATTGGTTGCTTCCCCTATTTTTGTAGCGGAGTGCTATTTATGATTATGGATTATGAATGAATTTTAAATGTTGAATTTTGAGGTTTAAATTATTCTTAACTACAAAGACACAAAGTCGCAAAGGTTCCGCAAAGAAATCCTTAACGGTTCTTTGCAACTTAGCGCCTCTGCGGTGTATTCTTCACCCAAGGATTTAAGCCTGCAACAATTTAACAATTTATCATTTCCGGTAGCCCGTAACCGTTAGCCGGTAACCTCTTTTTTTGTATCTTCGCATTCCATTAACAACAATAGTATTATTTAAAATCAAACATCATGTCAGGTCACAGTAAATGGTCCACGATCAAAAGGAAAAAGGGTGCGAATGATGCCAAAAGATCCAAGATATTCTCAAAGATAATTAAAGATATCACTATTGCAGTGAAAGATGGCGGTGCGGATCCTGAGGGGAACCCAAGGCTGAGGCTGGTCATTGCCAATGCCAAAGGCGCCAGTATGCCCAAAGACAATATCCAACGTGCCATCAATAAAGGAAAAGATAAAGATGCCAGCAACTTCCTTGAATATACCTTTGAAGGCTATCTCCCCCATGGCATTGCTGCTTATGTTGAATGTACTTCCGATAACCAGCAGCGTACCGTAAGTAATGTTCGCTCAATATTTAATAAATTCAGCGGTAACCTCGGGACACACGGTTCTTTGAGTTTTATGTTCGACCGCAAGGGTGTTTTCATGATTCCCCTGGGTGATCTAGACCAGGATGAATTTGAGCTGGAGATGATCGATGCCGGGGCGGAGGATATTGTTGTTGAAGATAATTTTATCACTGTGACCACTGTCATGGAAGATTTCGGCTCGCTCATGAAAAAGCTCGAAGAACTCGGAGTGGAACCTGAAAACGCTGAGTTACAAAGGATCTCGAAAGAAAGCATAAACCTCAGTGTGGAAGATGCAAAAAAGATCATGAAGATCGTGGAAGCTTTTGAAGACGATGATGATGTCCAAAATGTGTTCCACAATATGGACATCACAGATGAATTGATTGAGGCGATGTAATTTAGAATTAAAAAATATAACACGGCAGCTTTCCATGGAAGGCTGCTTTTTTTTGCTTCGAGAGGCGGGAAAGGGAGTATAAAAACTGAGTCTCGCTAATTTAAAACCAATATAAATTAACTTAATGAGAGATAAAATAAATTCCAACAATAATCAGCATATTTTTCTCATTAACAAACACTTATACAATAAGCCTTGTGATGTTATTCAAACACCCCTAACATAACACCTTAATTTACTGATATTTAAAGCACTCTACATCTGTCTTCATTCCGATTTTTATCTTATAAAAATTATACTAATTTTGTGCCCTAATGAATTAACTGTTAATTTATTAACACTAAATTATAAGCATCCATTACATGAAAAAAAGTTTATTTTTAGTATTATTTTCAGTTATCCTGACTGCCACCTCCATCGCCCAGGATAACAATAGTTTTGGGATCAGGTTCTCCGGATTTGTCAAAACAGATATCTTCTGGGATTCCAGGCAGACCGTAGCAGCCCGGGAAGGTCACTTTTTACTCTATCCTCAAAATGAAAAACTGGATGCCAACGGCGAAGATATCAACGCCAAAGCTAACTTCAACATGCTCTCCATCCAGACCAGGCTGCGCGGAACCATAACCGGCCCCGATGCCCTGGGTGCAAAAACATCAGGTATTATTGAGGGAGCATTCTTCGGCCACACAAGTGGTGACATCAACGGCTTCAGGCTACGCCATGCATTTGTAAAACTTAACTGGACAAGAACTGAACTACTCGTCGGGCAATACTGGCATCCGGCATTTGTCACCTATTGTTTCCCCGGGGTAGTATCCTTCAACACTGGTGCGCCATTCATCCCCTTTACCAGGAACCCCCAAATCAGGATTACCCAGAAGCTTGGGAAGATCAATCTCATGGCCACTGTTCTGAGCCAACTCGACTTTTTGAGCACAGGCCCTGATGGCGTCAGTGCAAAATATTTTCGCAATAGCGCCTTACCGGCCCTCAACCTTCGCTTCGAATACAGGAATGTGAACACAGATGAAAACAAAGAATTTCTTATCGGTGCGAGTGTGAACTTTAAAATGCTGACCCCGCGCCTGGCTACCGACAGTAATTATAAAACTTCAGAAACAGTTACGTCCATATCAGAAACCTTCTATCTAAAACTTAAATTTCCCAAGATTACTTTCAAACTGCAGGGAGTATATGCACAGGATCCTTTCAACTGGCTAATGATCGGTGGTTATGCTGCGGAAAACATCTCCGACCCGATGAAGGACTACAGGAATTATGTACCCATCACCACTGCCTCCGGCTGGCTTGATGTACATAGCAATGGGAAGAAATGGCAGGTAGGACTGCTCGTCGGATATGCCCAAAATATGGGAGCAGGGAAAGATTTTCTGCACAACGTAAACAAAGGTGATAATTTTGTCTACCAACGCGGAGCAGACATTGCCTATCTCTACAGAATCTCACCCCGCTTCGTTTATAATTCAGGCAAATTCAGGGTCGCCCCTGAGATTGAATATACTGTCGCTGCCTATGGCAAAACCATTGAAGCCAATGGCATTGTAAAAGACACAAAAGAAATAGGAAACCTACGCTTTCTCTTAGGCTTCTACTATTTCTTTTAATCAAGCTGTAAATCAAAAAATCAATAAATAAATTTTCAACATTTAAAATTATAAACACTATGACAAACAAAATCACCAGTCTGTTGGAATATTTCCAGAAATACCAGGAAAGCGTTGACAATCCTGAAGGCTTCTGGGGAAATATTGCCGAAGACTATATCTGGAGAAAAAAATGGGATAAAGTTCTTGAATGGAACTTTACCGAACCAAATGTGAATTGGTTCGTGAACGGTAAACTGAACATCACTGAAAACATTTTCGAAAGGAACCTTCCACACCGGAAAGACCAGACCGCATTGCTCTGGGAACCTAATGATCCAAATGAAGAAGCAGTTTCCATCACCTATGGTGAACTTTACGAAAAAGTAAGCCAGTTTGCCAATGCCATGAAGAACCTGGGTGTTAAGAAAGGTGACCGTGTGTCGCTTTATCTTCCCATGATCATCGAGCTTCCCATTGCCATGCTTGCATGTGCCAGGATCGGAGCCATCCATTCCATCGTATTTGCAGGATTCTCAGCCAACGCACTTGCCGACCGCATCAATGACTCACTCTGTAAGCTTGTGATTACATCAGATGGCGGTTACCGTGGAACCAAGAGCATTCCGCTGAAAAGCATCGTAGACGAGGCTGTGGAAACATGCCCTTCAGTCGACAATGTGATCGTTTTTAAACGCACAGGCGAAAACATCAACTGGGTTGAAGGCAGAGATGTTTGGTGGCATGATGCCATTGAAGGTATG
>JAIOSQ010000030.1 GCA_021107535.1 Bacteroidales bacterium
AAAAGTTTATTGTTGATATACGATATTTGGGGAAGACAGCAGGAAGAAATGCAGATTCCCAAAGGGCAGGAACAGGTGAAAATTGATGTTTCCACTTATCCGGCAGGGATATATTTTGCTGTGCTGAGGAACGAAAAAGAAATCCTTGGGAGGAGGAAGTTTGTGGTGGAGTAGATATTTGACAGACCTCACAGGTTCGAGAACCTGGGAGGTCTTAACTCTGAAGACTTACATACCCCTATGCGAGGCATCTTGTTTCATTTTATGTTTTTCAAGCAGTCTGGGTTGGAATACCTGATTAAACAAAAGGCGATGAAGAAACTGATATTTGCAATTTTAACAATTTCCCTGTCCCTTTCATATTCATTTATGAGGGGGCAGGTTACTTTCCGGAAATTTATCAGTACCGAAAAGGATGAGCATATTCGTTATGGACTCTATACAGACGATGAGTGTTATGTTTTCATTATGTATTCAGGAACTTATAAAACCAAGGATTACTATGCTGATTTTTATGATTATCGAAACGTCATCATTAAAACAGACAAAGAATGCAATATCACTGACAGCATTTCTATTAACATTATCCAGAACCATGAGATCCTTTTAAAAGGGATAATCGGTTATAATGATACATTGCTTATGTGGGGAGGCGCCATAAACCTTGAAACCAATGATGAACAATTGATTTTTATCTGGCTTGACAAAGACCTGAATATTCTTCGTGATACAATTCTGGGAAATGCAGATATCCATGATATTATGTGGGATTCTGAAGTAAACCATAATAACAATATTGTTTTTATTGGCAGTACCGGGCTAATGTGGACATCCCACATTGTTCTTTATGAAATAAGCAAAAGTGGTGTAATTCAAAATATGAAATATGATTCATTATCATATGCTTCATTCCCGTCTGATATAATAGAGTTGACAGACCAAAAGAAATATCATGTTGACAATGGTGGAGTGATCATACAATATAATTCGGATTTGGAACCTGATACAGTGATAGAACCTCGTGTTTACAGCAAATTTCATAGTTCTCTGGTTTCAAAACTGATTAATGGTTCTGAATATATTAAAATAGGCATTTATATGGACGACAGCATCCCACCTACTCCCAATCCTTGGAACACTTCCTATTTATTAGTTGATACTATGGTTAATGTAATTGACTCAAACATCTTTATCACACAGGATACAATGGACTCACCAGTAAAAGTTGATTTTCTTAATATCGATAGTATTTTTCTAGGTAGCATTAAAAACTCTTTCATTAATGAGTGTCTCCCCCTGGGGCTTTATCCTGAAAATAGATATCTGGCTTTGTACTGTTTTTCGCTTTTCGGTGAAGTTCACTGGGAGAAATTTTATGGCGGTGATGCAAATTATGTCATGTCTAATATAACTCCAACAAAAGATGGAGGCTGCCTGATGATATCATCCTATTACGACTGGCATAATAATCCTGTTCAAGAGAGGGACGTCATGTTTCTAAAGGTCAATAAAGAAGGAATGCTCGGAGTTCCGGATATGGATATTCAAAAGGATATTTCTATTGGTGCTTTTCCGAATCCTGCACATAATTATGTGATTTTCAGGATACCGGTTGAGCGGAGTGAAATCCCGCAAGGCAGGAATTCCAGATACCAGATATCGGATACCGGTCAACAGTTTTTGGTGATACTTGATCTGTTTGGAAGGTGGCATGATGAAATACAAATTCCTAAAGGGCAAGAGCTGGTGCGAATAGATGTTTCCACTTATCCGGCAGGGATATATTTTGCTGTGCTGAAGAATGAAAAGAGAATCCTTGGGAGGAGGAAGTTTGTGGTAAGGTAGATATTTGGCAGACCTCACCACGCCATGGCGTGGTGAGGTCATTTTAAAAGATTTTCCCGAAGTTTTCTTTTCCTTCATCGAGGAACTTCACGAATTCTTCTACATCCAGATCGTATGCCCTGGGCTTGACAAGGAACTCGCCATCATGCCCCAGCAGTACATAATAAGGCTGTGCATTGATGTTGAAATTATGGATCTGCAGGTCGGCGTATATCTTACCCACGGTCTTCTTGAGTTTTCCATCCGCACTGGAGAGTACCCATTCCGACTCAGGAAGAAGGGTTTTATCATCCACATAAAGGGCGATCACCACATAATCATCCTGCAGGCGTTTCAGTACTTTGGGGTCTGCCCATACATTGGCTTCCATCTCCCGGCAATTTACACATCCATGGCCTGTGAAGTCGATAAACATTGGTTTGTTAAGTTTTTTTGCACATGACAGTCCCTGCTCATAATCGAAGTATCCTTCGAGGCCGTGCGGCAGGTGCAGAAACTCATGGTATTTCGGTGTCTCACAGATGGAGGGTGTTTCATCCTTCCCTGCCACCATCTTCACATTTTCCCTGACAATAGTATTGATATCAAAATCGTGTGTTTGGGCAGGAGGCAGGTATCCGGACAGGAATTTCAGGGGCGCCCCAAACATGCCGGGAATAAGGTACATTACGAAGGCGAAGGTGATGATCACGAATGTCAGGCGCGGAACGCTGATGAATTTAACATCGCTGTCGTGGGCAAACTTGATCTTTCCCAGCAGGTAGAATCCCATCAAGACAAAGATCACAATCCATAAGGCGAGGTAAACTTCCCTGTCGAGTATGCCCCAGTGATATGTCTGATCAGCAATACTGAGAAATTTAAGTCCGAGAGCCAATTCAAGGAATCCGAGCACCACTTTTACTGAGTTCAGCCATCCGCCGGATTTGGGCAATTTGTTGAGCCAGGACGGGAAGAAGGCGAAAAGTGTAAATGGCAGTGCAAAGGCCAGTGAAAAGCCAAGCATCCCTACAATAGGTTCAAGCCATGCCCCGGTGGCCGATTGCACCAGCACAGTACCAACCAGTGGTCCGGTACAGGAAAATGAAACCAGTACCAGGGTAAATGCCATAAAGAATGGCCCTGTGATGCCTCCCCGTTCTGCCCGCTGATCTGATTTATTGATCATCCAGCTTGGCAGGGTGATCTCGAACATCCCGAAAAAGGACGCTGCAAAGATCACAAAGATGAGGAAAAACAACACGTTGGGTATCCAGTGGGTCGACAGCCAGTTGGCAAAATTCACCCCCAGAGTCAGTGCGATAACAGTACCAATAACCGTATATATAAAAATAATGGATAGCCCGAATATGATGGCCTGGAATTTCGCTTTCGCTTTGCTATCCCCATCATGCATGAAGAAGCTCACGGTCATCGGGATCATCGGGAATACACAGGGAGTAAGGATGGCTATAAGGCCGGCAATGAAAGCAAAAATAAACAGTTCCCATATGCTTGAATATTCCAGTCCTTCGATCTGCATTTCTTCCAGGATGGCCTTATCCTCAATGATGATTGTGGTAGATTTAAATTCACCATCCTGCAGGGCTGTTTCTGATGTTTCCATCTGTGTTGATGCGCCGTGGTATGGGAACTCAAATTCCACATCTTCCGGAGGCAGGCAGCGTTTATCATCACAGCACATATAATTCAGGAAGCCCTTAACCGTCACAGGTTCATCGGTAAGCAATTTAACAATCTGCCGAAATTCAGCCTCATCGGAGAAATATTTCAGTATCATATCAAAGTTCGGGTCAAACTCCTCAATAGATTCAGTTTCCGTCACTCCCCCGACCAACTCATACAGGCTGGTATCACCCTCAAAAAAGAAGGTGGTGGCAGGTGGTGCCATGGGAATATCCTGAGAATACAGGTGCCAATGAGGCTCTATTTCTGCTTTGAAGATCAGAACCGCTTCATTATCGCCGGTCATCTCGCTTGAAAAACTCCATTTCACCGGTTCCAATATTTGTGACCATGCCATGGAGGTGATCATCATGGCAAAAACAAAGCTTAATGTTGTTCTCATTCCGGGTAGTAACTTGAAATATTTCATGTATGCACTGATTTAATGAGTGCAAAAATAAAATAAATATAGATAGGTAGATGAAAAGGAGCTTGATAATTGAAATGAAGGGGTCTTAAAAGATGTTAAAGGTGTTGAGTGTTGGGTGTTGAGTGTTGAGTGTTGGGTGTTGGATTGATTTTAAATTTTAAATTACTGGTGTCCGGTTAAAAATTTATTGAATCGTTAAAATGCTTGAGAGTGTTCACTTTTGAATGAATCAAGCAGATAAGGGCTTAGAAAAATGCTAATGCTTTGGGGTTACTTGCTTCTCGATAGAAATGACAATGCAACCTAAAAAGGAAATGCGAACCGCTGACTGAGAGATCCCCTTAGCTTGCTTTTCCTAAGAAGATAATTTTACCGGACACTAATTTTAAATTATTTTATCAATTCAAATCTCAGACCTCTTCACTACCAATCTCCACTAAACACTAATAATTTGGATTTCATCATTTAAAGCGGTGGGCGGTGGGTGTTTTTCAATAAAGCTCTATTTTGTATACTTCCCTGGTTTTTGATGTGATCCGGTAGCGGTTATCAATTCTTGAGCCTACAATCCATACAACATCCTCTCCTGAACACAGCACCCATGTCTGCTCCTTCTGAAGGCGTGAGAACTTCTCGTCGATAAAAAAGTCGCTGAGCTTTTTTCTGTTTTTCATTCCCATGGGGATGAACAGGTCACCAGCTTTCCACCTGCGAAGCATGAGTGGGAAAGCAAGCTTGCCAAGGTCGAGGGAAGCAATATTTTGGTCCAAAGGAATCTCATAATCATCTGCCCTGGTCATGCTAATCTTCAATTTTACAGGTTCACTAAGGGATAGATCCTCCCTGTTAAGCGTATACTCAAAAGCGTACTTATCTTCTCCAATCAATTTCGTTAGCAGGATTTTTTTTCTGTCGATGAGCAGCTGGTGTGATGCCGAAAAGAACATCTTTCCGGGAATATTATCAAGGGCTGTGATGATATTTTCCACATCAGCAGCATTGAAGCCATAAGGTGAAATGAATTCAAACAGGAATGTCCGGATTGGATGAAGATCCTTTAATCCGGCAATGTCAATGCTGATGGAATTATCGCTTTCATCCCATAGCGTCTGTTTCATCTCATTGATAAATTGCCTGTATACCTCCTCTGTTCCGGACAGGCGGAAAATATTTGCGCCCATTTCTTCTCTGAAGTTCGGGTTCAACTCCAGAAACAGAGGAATGAGCTTGTGTCTGATCAGGTTTCTCTTATATTTCAGGCTCTGGTTTGAGCTATCTTCCCGGTAAGCAATATTATTTTGGTGAATAAATTTCTCAATATCCTCCCGGGATGCAAACATTATCGGCCTGATAAGTTTTCCCTGCTTCAGCCTGATACCATGAAGGCCGGCGATACCGCAACCCCTGCTAAGATTTATAAAAAAGGTTTCGATCTGGTCATCCAGTTGATGCGCAGTTGCTATAATATCAAATCCCTCTTTCTGTGCTACCTCACTGAAATAATCATACCTGAGATCCCGGGCCACCATTTGCACAGAATCACCCGAATTATCTGCAATTTCCTGTGTTTCGAATGAACTTGAAAAGAAGGGTACAGCATGGCGTTGTGCTGTCTCCTTCACAAATGCATAGTCGGCTTCGGAATCACCTCCGCGAAGTTTAAAGTTGCAATGAATGAATGCATAATCATAAGCAGCAGCGCGAAAGAGTTCTGCCATGGCCATGGAGTCCATTCCTCCGCTAACAGCAAGGAGGATCCTATCAGTTTTCCTGATCAACTGATTTTCAGAAATGAATGATTTGAATTTCCGGATCACATAACAAAGTTAAGGGATATCATCCATTTGTACAATGAAATGCACTATAAAAGCTAAAAGTCTGATGGGATTGCTTTATTCCACCAAAAAGGAATTCTTTTCAATGAGTTCCTGCAGTGATTTTACTTCAGGATTGGCTTTGGCCTTTTCGATCTGAAGTTCCAATTCAGCATTATAAGTACCGGTGCACTCACAAAAGCGAATAACTCCTGTGGCAACAGGGTATTCCGGCAAGGTCATCCTCACGAGCATATAGTGGGTCGTATCATCCGGGTTGTGTGCATCATGAATAAGGATATCCTTTTCAGTGATCCCATTCTTCCCAATTGTAACAACGTCCAGGCGTGAATCTCTGAGCACCAAACCCTTGTTCTTCTCCTTGCCAAAAATCATAGGTTTTCCGTGTTCCAGATGGATCTGGTGGTCATCTCTTACTTCTTTACCTGTGATCTCATTATGTATACGGTTGTTGAAGATCACACAATTCTGAAGCACTTCAACAACTGAAGTACCCCTGTGTTTGGAAGCTTCCAGAAACACTTCTTTCATTCTTTTGGGTTCGGTATCCACTACCCTGGCAAAGAAGGTACCCTGGGCTCCCATTACAAGTTCACCTGGTTTAAATGGGTTTTCGATCGTTCCGTCAGGGGATGATTTGGTAATACTTCCCCGGGGGGTTGTCGGAGAATATTGTCCTTTTGTAAGGCCGTAGATCTTATTATTGAAGAGGATCACATTCATATCAATATTACGTCTCACAAGGTGTATGAAGTGATTTCCACCGATTGCCATGCTATCACCATCACCAGTGATGTGCCATACATCGAGTTTTGGGTTGGCAATTTTGATTCCGGAGGCAATGGCCGCCCCTCTACCGTGGAGGCCATGAAAACCATAAGTATTGATATAATAAGGGAACCTGGATGAGCATCCGATCCCGGAAACAAAAACCACATCCTCTTTCCTGACCTGGCTTTCGGCCAGAGCGCTTTGTACGGCTGAAAGAATGGCAAAATCTCCGCAACCGGCACACCATTTTACAACCTGATCACTTTTATAGTCAGCCTTTGTAACGAGTTGAGCTATTTTAATTTCTGCAGCCATATTGTTAAGCCTCCAATATTTGGTTGAATTTTTCTTTAAGTTCCGAGATCATAAATGGCAATCCCTGAATTTTATTATGCTGTAAATATTTAAATTCGGGAAAGGTCATTCGCAGATAATTGGCAAACTGGCCCATGTTCAGTTCACAAACGATGATCTTACTGAACCTGCTAAACACTTCAGCAGTATTTTTTGGCATGGGCTTTATGTAATTAAACTGTGCGAGGCTAAGCTTTTTACCTTCTGCCTGGCAGTCTTTTACAGCAGAGATCAATGCACCATAGCTTCCACCCCAGCCAACCACCAGAAGGTCGCCTCTATCCTCGCCGGAAACTTTAAGTTCCGGAATACAATTCACAACTCTTTGTACTTTCTCTTCCCGCAGGCCCACCATTTTCTCATGGTTGAGGGGATTATGCGAAACATTACCGGTTATATCCTCTTTTTCAAGCCCGCCAATACGATGACGCATCCCTTCCTGTCCGGGCAATGCCCAGGATCGTACCAGCGTTTCCGGATTTCTTTCATAGGGTTGGTAATCCGAATTGTCCTTCACGAAGGGAGGTTTGATCTCGGGAAGGTCCTTGATCTTCGGAATGTTCCATAATTCCGAGCCATTGGCAAGGTATCCGTCTGTAAGCATGATCACAGGAGTCATATGTTCCAGCGCGATCTTTCCAGCCATAAATGCATAATGAAAACAATTTGCCGGTGTACTGGCAGCAATTACCACACAAGGGCTTTCGCCGTTGCGTCCAAAAAGGGCCTGCATCAGGTCAGCCTGTTCCGGTTTCGTAGGAAGTCCTGTTGCAGGACCTCCCCGCTGAACATCGACGATGACCAGGGGCAGTTCAGTAATAACAGCCAGTCCAATAGCTTCTCCTTTCAGAGCAAGCCCGGGACCGGAAGTAGTTGTCACGGCAAGATCTCCGGCAAAGCTGGCGCCAATGGAAGAATTTATGCCAGCGATTTCATCCTCAGCCTGAAAGGTTTTTACACCGAAGTGCTTCATCTTTGCTAACTCCTGAAGAATCTCAGTTGCAGGTGTTATCGGGTAAGATCCAAGGTAAAGCTCCAGGCCGGCACGTTCAGCGGCGGCAATAAGCCCCCATGAAGTGGCAATGTTACCGGTGATATTCCTGAACAAACCTTTTCGGTCCTTGATAGGGTTGATCTGGTATGTTGTGCGTAAAGCTTCAACTGTTTCGGCATAGTTATATCCCGATCTCAGTACACGCTTATTGGCTTCTGCCAACAAGGGTTTCTTGCTACCGAATTTATTTTCGATAAACTCCTCACCATACTTCAGATCTTTGTTAAACAACCAGTAAAGCATACCAAGTGCAAACTGGTTTTTTGTCCTTTCAGCGGATTTTGCATCCAATCCGAGATCCTTAACAGTAGATTTGCTGAGTTGTGAGATGGGTGCTTTCACCACATTATACCCATCGACTGTGCCATCACCCAGCGGATCTTCAATATACCCTGCCTTTTTATAATATTTATTGTCAAAATTATCGATATCAATGATGATGGTAGCTCCATTTTTTACCCACTTCATATTTGCCTTCAGGGCTGCCGGGTTTAATGCAATAAGTACATCTGCCAGGTCGCCCGGGGTATCCACTTCTTTATGTCCGATATGCAATTGAAATCCGGAAACACCAGCAACCGTTCCCTGTGGGGCACGAATCTCAGACGGAAAATCAGGAAAAGTGGCCAGGTCATTGCCTGCAAAAGCGGAGGTATCCGAAAACTGGCTTCCGCTGAGCTGCATACCATCTCCCGAATCACCGGCAAACTTAACCACTACAGCATCCACTTCAATTACTTTATTTGGTTTTTTCAACATTGGATCTTCTTGTTAAATAACTCCGCAAAGTTATAAGTTTTATATCTTACTCATCAGCAATTATCAACAAATTTTTAACACCCCCTATACTTCAGGGTAGATATTGATCCTTAAGTCTTTAATAAAGACCGGTTTTATTTAGAACAGGAATAAATTAATACCATAATTTTTTAAAAATTTTGCCTGTAATAAATATGTACTATATATTTGCAGCAAAATTTTTTATCAATACAAAAAAACATAATTATGGCTTACAAAATCACAGACGACTGTACTGCATGCGGAACATGCATTGACGAATGTCCTGTCGAAGCAATTTCAGAAGG
>JAIOSQ010000093.1 GCA_021107535.1 Bacteroidales bacterium
CCGGATAAACCAAGAATAGCTTTTGTAAAACCAAGCTTCCCGAAATAGTTCCTGATCCCCATCAGCAGTGCATCATGGATGAGTGCGGTTTTATCATTGAGCATACCAAGAGGGTTCACTCCTTCCGGCATGACTGCCCTTTCAATATCTTCCAGGTCAAAAATCCTGAGGTCCTCTTCGAAATATTCAAGTTCGTCCACGACAAAACCTTCCGGTGATGCCACGAGGGATCCTCCGTCAAACAATAATTCTGTTTGTGCACCTACATGGTTGACATAAAACAAAGGCAATTTGTATTTTCTGACATTGGTAAGCATTACTTCTTTTCTGTTTCGTGCCTGTTCATAATGAAAAGGAGATGCCGCAATGTTGATCATCAGGTCGGGCGATTGTTTCATCAGTTCATCCATGGGATTGATGGTGTAGAGCGGATCTTCACCAATATCCCAGATATCTTCACAAATAGTCAGGGCAATTTTCTTTCCCTTGCAGGGGATTACCTCAAATTCGCGATAAGGTTCGAAGTACCTGTATTCATCAAAGACATCATAATTCGGCAACAGCGATTTATGGACCATGGCCTGTATTTTCCCATCTGACAGAAACAGGGCAGAATTATGCAGGTTTTTTCCTTTGATCTCTGCTCTTCTTGTCGGTGAACCAACAATGGCGGCAATGCCCCGGCAGTGTTCTGCGATCTTATCCACTGAAAGCATACATCTTTCAATAAAATCATTGAACTCGAGAAAATCCCGGGGAGGGTAGCCGCTCACGGCAAGCTCGGCAAAAACGATAAGATCTGCACCGGAAGACCTGGCCTTTTCAATAGCCGCAATGATCTTTGAAGTATTGTGTTCAAAGTTCCCGATATGATAATTGATCTGTGCGAGGGCTATTTTCACACTGTAAAGTTAACAATCTAAAAAACGATACCTACAATAAAGGAAACATAATTTACATAGCCTTTATTATTGATCGTGGGGTCAAGGGTATTCTGCCCCTTCAAAATATCGATAAAACCGTTATCGAAGGAAAATCCCGCCAGCAGATTAGTTGATCCGCCCAGTGAATACTCCACTCCTGCTCCCAGAATAAGAGAAGATCTGATAAAACTTATATCATCATAAATATCATTTTCAGTATTGGTGGTTTCGCCGGTATCCTGTATGAACTCATCATCAGCTTTTGCCCCGATCAGGAATCCTGTCCCCAATCCAATTTGCCCATAGATCCTGAATTTACCCATTTCCTTGGTTTGCATTTTCAATGTAATAGGTATCTGGATGTACTTCAACTTGTACTTCCGGTGAAGAGTTCCCGTGAGGGTTTCCCCACCATCGGCCTCCATATGGGGCATTTTTAGCCCTGAATTCAAAAAGATCACATCAAATCCCGTGGCAATCCCATAGTTTTCCATGAGGAAGAAATCAGCGATAAATCCCCACGAAAAGCCACCTTTTATACCATCAGACTCATAGCCCTGGGCATCCGGCTTCATCCAGCCAATATTCGGCCCCGCCTTAAACCCAAAGACAAAGGGCTTTTGCTGGCTGCTTGCTGATAACACACACAAAAACGTCAGTACAAGGATGATCAATGTTGCTTTTTTCATATGATCAGAGTTTTTGGGATAACAAATATCTCTAAAGATATAACCATTCAGGTGTACAAAAATCCTTTGTTTGTACAAGTTTTTAAAGTCAATATGTTAATAATTATTGTCAGGTGACAAGAAGTAAACCAACAGCTATATATATATTTGTGTCATATCAAAAATCAGGAAAGAAATAAATATTAATCAACACTAATAAGTTATAATTATGAAAAAAGTATTCCTTTTGTCAGCCCTTGTATTTCTGACAAGTGTAACTTTTGCCCAGTTTACCATCGGCCCCAAGATTGGATTTACCATAAGTAAATTAAACACCAATTTTGAAGAAGCAAAAGAAGAAGCAAAACCCGGGTTCCAGTTTGGTGCTTTTGCCAGGTTCGGAAAGAAACTGTATGTGCAGCCTGAACTTATGTTTGTTACCAAAGGCGGCATTATTAAGACTGGAGCAACTTTCAGTACTAAAACAAAGGTTAACCTCCAAACCATGCAAATTCCGGTCATGGTAGGTTACAGAATATTAAACCTGAAAGTTGTAAACTTAAGGGTGATGGGCGGCCCGGCATTTTCTTTCGTCACGAATAAAGAGGTCGTTCTGAGCACAGGAAATGCTGAAGAGAGTTTTTTGGGTAACAACATTAAAGATGCTATCTGGTCTTTCCAGCTGGGGGCCGGTGTGGATGTACTGATGTTCACACTGGATGTGAGATATGAATGGGGTCTGAATAATATTTGGGATCCACAACAGGGAGAACCTTCTCATGATATGAAAAGCAACCTCTGGAATGTCAGCCTGGGATGGAAGATCCTTTAAGGATCATGCTGAGGATAATTTTATAAGATAGCCAATCAGGATATAATAATTACCGGAATTCATCGTATTAAGGTCAGGTGTTATTTGCCTGGCCTTTTTTATCTTTGCTTTATGAGAAGAATATCCGCATTGTTGATCATTACGATCCTGACATTTCAGGCATGCAGAAATGATGCTGATCGATTGCAGATCGATATTTCTGACATCCCTGACCCTGGTGTGGAAATACAGCGATACGGCAGGGATCTTTTTAGTATTGATCCTTACAATCTCAAAGATAATCTGCCAGTGCTTGCGCTGCAGTATCCGTTTTTCCTGGGCACACCCCCACTGGATACACTTAGCTTCATACAAATCCACGACTTTATCACGGATCCTTTTCTGCTGGAAATTGCGGGTGCATGTAATGAAAAATACCCGGAGCTGAAGAATATTGAGAAGCAGCTGAGTCATGCTTACCGGCACTTACTGTATTATTATCCGGAAGCAGATCTGCCGGAAATCTTCAGCTATATATCCGGGCTCGATTTTGAATACCCCGTCCAGTTGCATGATGACATTCTGCTGATCGCGCTTGACATGTATCTCGGAAGAAGTTTTGAACCATATGGAAGGGCCAGGATCCCGCAATACCGGTGCATAAGGGCTGCCCCGGATTATCTTGTACGCGATATTATGCTTGAGACAGGAAGCAATATCCCAACGCACTATAAAAGTGGGAATATTTTATTGGATCAGATGATCGAAAAGGGGAAACTTTTGTACTTCCTTGACGCCATGATGGCAGAAGTACACGACACCATCAAAATAGCATACAGCGGGCAGCAACTTGGCTGGTGCCTGGATAATGAGCCCAATCTATGGGCATTTCTAATCGAAAATGAGCTCTTGTTCTCCTCCGATTACGAAAAGACGCACAAGCTTATCATCGACGGACCTTTTACCTCTTTCTTTCCAGATGGATCACCAGGCCGTACCGGATGGTGGATTGGCTGGCAGATTGTCCGCAGTTTCATGGAAAACAACACGGATGTCGCTCTTCCACAGCTGATGGAAGAGCTCACTGCGAGGCAGATCCTGGATAACTCCGCTTATCATCCGTAATGAAATCAGATATCAGATACCAGAAATCAAAAATCAGAATTATTTTAAAGTCTGTTTTACGGAAAATACCTCCCCGTTAAGTCGGGATTCCTTACAATTTAAACCCCACTCAACACCCAACACCCAACACCCAACACTTTTTTTGTGTGACATTTTGCGATTTTGGGTATTAATAGGTATACCGCTATTTAATCGCAACGCATGTTAGTAAAAACTTATGGGAGTACTTTGGTGGGCATCAATGCCATCACCATCACAGTGGAGGTAATTGTCGACCAGGGAGTGAATTTTTTCCTGGTAGGCTTGCCCGACAGTGCAGTAAAAGAAAGCCATCAGCGCATCGAAGCCGCTCTGAAATATATCGGGCTGAAGATCCCGGGGAAGAAAATCGTGATCAACATGGCACCTGCCGATATCCGTAAAGAAGGATCAGCCTACGACCTCACCCTTGCCATAGGCATACTTGCAGCATCAGAACAGATCAATGCCGAAGAGGTTGGTAATTACATCATCATGGGTGAGTTGTCGCTGGATGGTGGACTGCGGCCAATCAAAGGAGCTTTGCCCATTGCCATAGAAGTAAAAGCCAAAGGTTTCAAAGGCTTTATCCTGCCACGACAAAATGCACAGGAAGCAGCAATAGTAAATGGTATCGACGTGTTGGGGGTAGAAAACATCAGGGAAGTGATAGGATTTTTCAAAGGCGAGAACGACCTGGCCCCTACCGTGATCAATACACGTGATGAATTCTTTGCCAGACTGGACGAATATGAATTTGATTTTGCAGATGTGAAAGGGCAGCAAAACATCAAGCGTGCACTTGAAATTGCGGCTGCCGGGGGCCACAATGTGATCCTGATCGGCCCGCCCGGGTCAGGAAAAACCATGCTGGCCAAAAGGCTTCCTTCTATACTGCCCCCGTTGAATTTACAAGAAGCACTGGAAACCACCAAGATACATTCTGTCTCCGGAAAGATGAAGACCAATACATCACTGATCTCTGTCAGGCCTTTCCGCTCCCCACATCATACCATCAGCGACGCCGGCCTGGTTGGGGGAGGAACATTTCCACAGCCCGGAGAAATATCACTGGCACATAA
>JAIOSQ010000044.1 GCA_021107535.1 Bacteroidales bacterium
ATTCCTTTATTCCCTGCAGATTCAACAGATAATTTAACTCCCGGTTTACCATCAACATAGTTTTCCTGATCCATAAGGGAATGATCACAGATCGGGCATTTCACCCGTAAAAAAATAAAATCACTTAGAATATCGTCCATAATTTATTGTTTTTATGAGGCAATAAAATGGAATCATGTACATAGCCTCAATTGATTAACTTGTCTGCAATTATATTAAAAATTTTTTCAGTATTCTGTATAAAAATAAATTGGCCTGTATTTATAATAATTATAAATAGATTTTATTGCTCATTAAATATATCAGTTGTAAATTATAATAATCTCTTTACATAACAAATTTTTCTTATATTTATTGATTGAAATTCGTTTTAGCCGACAGAAATCAGATTGAGGATTTATTGTATTAAAAGTAATTTGGATAAAACTCAAATTCTAATATACAATGAGCAGTTTGTTAAATACGCTTGGTAAACACTTTCCTGAATGCAGTAAAGGAGACCTGATTCCTGTTCTTCAACATGTTCAGGATCAGGAAGGATATATTTCTTCCAATGCCATTAGAGAAATTTCCGAATATTTGAATATATCCTGTAGCACAATTTATGGTGTTGCCACTTTTTACTCTCAATTCAAGTTTAATCCACCCGGCAGACACTCGATAAAGATCTGCCTGGGAACAGCCTGTCATGTTCAGGGTGGGGATTTTATACTGAGTGCATTACAAATGGAAATTGGAATAGCACCCGGTAGTACTACGGAAGACGGCAGATTTGATCTTGAAAGGGTTGCATGTTTGGGATGTTGTGCCATTGCACCGGTAATGATGGTTGATAACGATATACACAGCAGATTGTCGGTTATTAAACTACGTCAGATTTTGAGTAATTATGAATGATTTTGAACAGCTACAAAAAACCGCAAAGGAACAATGGGAAATGCTTCAGCATAGTTCCGATCCGGTAGTGTATGTTGGCATGGGAACTTGCGGATTGGCATCAGGAGCAAGTGATGTCTGGAAAAGTATTCAGAAAATCAGGGATAATTCAAAATATAAGTTCCAAACCATAAAAGTGGGGTGTATCGGACCGTGCTATCTTGAACCTTTCCTCGATGTCCAAAAACCCGGATCATCGCGTTTTACTTTTAATAATGTTGATGCTGACAGGGCTGAAAAGATCATTAAAGAGTTTGCCTTCGGTGATGAATCCAAACTCAAACCTTTGGGGCACCTGGGTGATAAAATCGAAACAATTAATGGCATAAAATCATTCTGGGAACTCCCCATGCTGAAACACCAGAAACGTATTGTACTACGAAATTGTGGCATTATTGATCCTGAAAACATCATGCATTACATTGCAAGGGATGGTTTTTCAGGGCTGATCAATGCCTTTGAAAAAGGACCGGAAGAAGTAATTGAAGAAATAAGGATATCCGGCTTAAGAGGAAGAGGTGGTGCCGGATTCCCAACATACAAAAAATGGCAATTCTGCCGGGAAGCTAAAGGAAAGTTAAAATATCTGATATGCAATGCTGATGAAGGTGATCCGGGAGCTTTCATGAACAGATCCCTTATAGAAGGGGATCCTTTTGCATTGCTTGAGGGTATGATCATTGCAGCTTATGCTTTAGGTGCAAACCAGGCATATATTTATATCAGGGCCGAGTATCCCCTGGCAATTGAAAGACTTAACATTGCTATTGCCCAGATGAAACAGGCCGGATTACTTGGCAGGAATATTCTTGATAGCGGATTCAATCTTGAAATAAAACTCAAAGAAGGGGCAGGTGCTTTTGTTTGTGGTGAAGAAACTGCATTGATCGCTTCTATTGAAGGAGAAAGGGGTATGCCCAGAAGCCGGCCGCCATATCCGGCTTTATCAGGGTTGAATGGTAATCCAACAACAATCAATAATGTTGAAACCCTGGGAACGATTCCAAATATCCTGAGAAATGGTGGTGACTGGTACAATCAGTATGGAACCGCAAACAGCAAAGGAACCAAAACATTTGCTCTTGTCGGAAAGGTAAGGCGCACAGGATTAATTGAAGTTCCTCTTGGTATTACATTGCGTGAAATAATTTATGATATTGGAGGGGGGACAATAAAACCTTTTAAGGCTGTTCAAACCGGAGGGCCTTCAGGTGGTTGCCTGACCGAAGAACATATTGATCTGCCTATCGATTATGAATCACTCTCTGAGGCCGGATCGATTATGGGTTCAGGTGGATTGATCGTTATGGACGAGAATTCATGCATGGTGGATGTGGCCAAGTATTTTTTAAACTTTACCAGTGAAGAAAGCTGTGGCAAATGCACGCCATGTCGTATCGGAACTAAAAGGATGGTAGAGATACTTGAGAAATTCACAAAAGGTATTGGAAACATCGATGACCTTGCAACACTTGAAAGTATTGCAAAAACCGTAAAAAACGGATCTCTTTGCGGCTTAGGACAAACTGCTCCCAACCCGGTTCTCACAACACTTAAATATTTTTACCGTGAATATCTAGAGCATATTGAAGACAAACGTTGTGCTTCGGCAGTTTGTCGCGACCTGGTGGAATACAGGGTGATAAAGGAAAAATGTACAGGTTGTCAGCGCTGTGTGGAGGTTTGTCCGACCGGTGCTATTACAGGCCCCAGAAGTGAACCACATAACCTTGATCCTGAAAAGTGTATTAAATGCAGAGCCTGTTATGAAATTTGCAGGTTTGATGCTATCGCCGGCGATGCAATTATAATAGTATCTTAATAATCTATGATTAAACTGTCATAATAAATAACATGAAATCAGATAAGGGTACATATATCTCAGTAGAAATCGACGGGAAACGAATTCAGGTTCCTGAAGGTTCAACGGTACTGGATGCGGCTGCGTCTGCAGGGATATATATTCCCACCCTTTGTTATCTTAAAGGTTTGAAAAGCTATGGTGGGTGCCGTTTATGTATTGTGGAGATAAAAAATATGATAGGTTATCCAACCGCATGTACAACTCCGGTCACCAATGAGATGGAAATAAGCACTAAATCTCCTGAGTTGCAATCCATCAGACGTGAAATCCTTGAGCTCATTCTGTCGGAACATCCATATTCATGCCTGATATGCAACGATAAAAAGGAATGCCAGGATTTCATGCATACCATAAGAAAGGTTACTGTTACTACCGGTTGTAACTTCTGCACAAGCAATGGTGGTTGTGAGCTACAGGACCTGGTTGAATATCTTGACCTAAAAGATATCAGGTTCCCCATAACCTATCGAAATGTTCAAGCCGTCAATAATAATCCCTTTTATGATCTGGATTATAATTTATGTATCCTTTGCGGCAGATGTGTTAGAATATGTAATGAAGAAAGATATAGTGGGGTTCTGGCTTTTGTTCAGCGTGGTAATTCTACCCTGGTTGGCACTGCTTTTGGTGAATCCCAAATAGAAGCAGGTTGTGAATATTGCGGTGCATGTGTGGATGTATGCCCTACTGGTTCCCTTTCTGAAAAAATGGGCAGTTGGGTAGGTGTCCCGACCGATTCAACAACATCCATATGTATACTTTGTTCTGTAGGTTGCAAGATGAACATTAATACAAAAGGCAATCGTATTGTTAACATCGGTCCCAGACCGGGAAAAAGAACCGAACCGGATCAATTATGCATCCGAGGGAAATTTATACCGGCAGATATAACACATCACCCGGAAAGAATCACAAAACCACTTATCAACAAAAATGGCATCTGGCTTGAAATAACCTGGAATCAGGCCATCGATTTAATAACAAAACATTTTAAAAAATTCACTGGAAAGGAATTTGGAATAATCGGTTCTGCCCACGATACGATTGAAAACTCCTATGCATTGCAAAAATTTTGCAGAGTAGTTATGGGATCTAACAATATAGACCTTTCCCCCACCTACAATGACCTATCCCTGTTTAAAAAAGTACAGGGGTTTCAGCCTGTTGGAATTGATGAAATTATTGGATTTGACACTATTTTGATAATTGGATCAAACGCTTCGGTATCACATCCCATAATAGAAAACAGGATCAGGAAAGCATATCATCATGGTGCTAAAATTATTACAGCTCATTCCCATTTAAACAGAACACACCAGTTTTCAAATGAACGGATAATATATCATCCTGGCTCAGAAAATATTTTTCTTCTTCAGATACTAAACGACCTCAAGACCGCGCAAAACATTAAATTCCCTAAAGACATATCCGATGCTTTAAAGCTTATTGATACAAAAGGTGCAGCTACAGCAACAGGCATCAAACAGGCACAGATCAGGAAAATCACAGAATCACTTGCACCAGCAAAAAAAATACTGATAATTGCAGGTGATACCCTGTTTAAATCGTCATTAAGTAATGATAATTTTAATTTACTTTCAAATATCTATTTTGCCTTAAATAATTTCGCTGATTGCGAGATGATGTTTTTGGTTGACGACGGAAATCGTTTTGGAGCCACTTACATCGGTATGCACCCGGAATATTTACCCGGATTTTTGGAAGTCCGGAATGGGGCAAAAAAATGGTCAGAGGCTTGGGGTATAGATATTCCACCTGTGTCAGGATTATCAGCCGAGGAAATGTTAAGTAATCTTCCGGGGAATAATTTTAAATCATTATTCCTCAAAGGTGACCTGCCAAATCATGAAAAACTGGATGAACTTGAGTTTTTTGTTCAGCAGAATATGTTCATAACTGAAACATCCAAATATGCTGATATTTTATTACCTGCATATTGTTTTACTGAATCAAATGGCCATATCATTAATATTGAAAGAAATTTAAAACAGATAAATCCGGCTGTTCATGCACCTGAATCCATAAAGCCAACATGGCAAATACTTTCTAATATAAGTCAAAAACTCAAAAATAAAAGCTTTAAGTATAGAAAAACGGATGAAATATATGAGGAAATTACGGCTAAGCTCGATTTGTCAATTGATAAAACTACCAGGAAAACATCAAAACCTGAGTTATCCATGCCTGATATTAAAATTCCAGGGAAGAAGCGTAAAATAGAAATGATTCCCGAACCAGATTATTTTCTCTACCAGGGGAATTCCATGTCAAAACTAATCCCTGACCTGAAACAGCTTATTGATAATAAAGGAGGAAAACATGGTTAAGATTTTACAAAAAGAGCACATTGTCCCAAATATCCATGAGTTTATTGTTACGGCACCAGATATTGCAAGGAAGGCCAGGGCGGGTCAATTTGTTATTGTTATTCCGGACAAATATGCTGAACGCATCCCTATTACCATTGCTGATTGGGATAATGAACAAGGAACAATCAGTATCCTTTTTCTTGAGATTGGTGCAGGAACCCAAAGCCTGGCTGCATTAAACACCGGTGATGAGATTTTTTCATTCACCGGCCCGCTTGGTAGATCCTTTGAAATAAAAAAATACGGAACTGTTGGTTTAGTTGGAGGTTGTTATGGAATCGGTGCGATATATCCTTTGGCTAAAGCTTTGAAAGAATGTGGTAACAAGGTTGTTTGCTATTCTGAAGCCAGAAGCCGGTTTCTTCTATACTGGAATGAAAAACTTGAATCTGTAGCTGATGAAGTTCGTTACAGTACAACTGACGGATCTCTCGGCTCAAAAGGGCATTCACATGACCTGCTAAAAAAAGACCTGGAATTGGATGAACATTATGATAAGATCTTTGCAGTTGGCTGTACTTACATGATGTACAAGATAGCCCATACCACCAAACCCTATGGTATTAATACCATTGTCAGCATGAATCCTGTTATGATAGATGGAACCGGTATGTGTGGTGCCTGCAGACTTGAGGTAGGTGGAGAAACAAAATTTGCCTGTGTTGATGGTCCGCACTTCGATGGTCATAAGATAAACTGGGATGTCGTCCTTAACCGAAGGAAAGCATACATTGAAGAAGAAATAATATCAAAAGAAAGGTTGTGATATGGGTAAGATCATTCCAAATAAAAATCCCATGCGTGAGCAACCACCGGAAGAACGGATTAAAAACTTCAATGAGGTTCCTTATGGTTATTCCCCTGAAGAAGCCATAGCAGAAGCACATCGTTGCCTTCAGTGCAAAAAACCATTATGTGTCGATGGTTGTCCGGTTGAAATAGATATTCCAGGTTTTATAGGTTTTATAGCGGAGAAAAAATTCAAAGAGGGGATTGTCAGGTTAAAGGAGAAAAACATCTTACCGGCTATCTGTGGGCGGGTTTGCCCTCAGGAAGAACAGTGTGAAAGAGAATGCATCCTGGGGAAGAAACATGAGCCTGTTGCTATTGGCAGGTTAGAACGTTTTCTGGCAGATTGGGAAAGAGAAAATATTGAAATAGAAATACCGGTACTGCCAAAATCTACAGGAAAGAAAGTGGCTGTTGTTGGTGCCGGTCCTGCTGGTATCACTGCAGCAGCCGACTTAGTTAGATTTGGGCACACGGTTGAAATTTTTGAGGCCCTGCATGAGCCGGGTGGCGTGCTGGTGTATGGAATACCCGAATTCAGGCTTCCTAAAGCAATTGTATTCAAAGAAATCGACTTTCTTTCTAAAATGGGGGTTAGATTACATACGGATACAGTGATCGGTATGATCAAAAGCCTTGATGAATTACTGGAGGAATTCGATGCAATCTTTCTTGGCACAGGTGCCGGTTTACCTTGGTTTATGGGAATTCCGGGTGAGAACCTAAACAGACTTTATTCTGCCAATGAATACCTTACCAGGGCAAATTTGATGAAAGCTTATTTATTCCCGAAATACAAAACCCCCATTGCAAAAGGGAAAAGAGTTGCCACGGTTGGCGGGGGCAATGTAGCCATGGATTGTGCAAGGACTGCCCTACGTCTTGGTGCGGAAGAATCCATATTGATTTATCGCCGTGCAAAAGAGCAGATGCCTGCCAGGAATGAGGAAATTCACCATGCCGAAGAAGAAGGTGTTAATTTTCAGCTACTAACCAACCCGATTGCTTTTCATGGCGAAAACGGATGGGTAAAAGAAGCTGAATGTATCAGGATGGAACTTGGCGAACCGGATGATTCGGGCAGAAGAAGGCCTGTTCCTATTGATGGCTCAAATTTTAAAATACCTGTAGATATTGTAATTATTGCTATCGGTAACAGCCCCAATCCATTAATTCCGGCCACTACACCAGACCTGGAAATCACAAGAAGAGAAACCATTGTTACCGATCTGCAAACAGGTAAAACTACAAAAAGAGGTGTCTTTGCCGGAGGTGATGTTGCAACTGGAGCAGCAACTGTAATATTAGCAATGGGTGCTGGTAAAACCGCAGCAAAAGGAATTCATGAATATCTTATAAGTGGTGAATGGTAGAACTTACCACTCAAGGCTATCCTGCAGGCGGATATCAATCAAGTCATCCGAACTGAGGCCATGCCAGCGGCAACCTTTCTTTGTACAGATATAGAAATCGATCAGTTTTGTTCTGGCTCCAATAGCGATTTTTGCCACTTCAGAGCCGCATTTTTCACATGTTTTATCTGCAGAGATCAGGCTTCGGTTACAATGGCAGCAACGTATATCCTTAACAGTTTTGTCTTCGGCAAGAAAAATAGTCGACTTGGAGGTGAATACGTTCAGATATGGGCTGAGCATCAGGAAGCCTTCTTCACCATTGTGAATCTTCAGTTTGAGCATGCCATCTTCCAGGAGGCTTTTGTCGCAATGCGGACAATAGGCATTCAGAAATGTTCCTGATTCGATGATCTCCTTATTTTCATCAACCACTTGCTCAACCGGGGTGATTCTACGCTCAGGCCTGAAGTCATCCTACCCTCCCAGCTCATATTCCTGGTAAAGTTTTTTAAGTGCTATTGAAAGGTCTTCAAATTCTACGATATGATTTTTGCAGCCACTTCTTGAGCATATCGTGACCTTACCTCCCATGTCAAGGTAAAAGGGTACCATGTTGGCACCGCAGGAAAGGCATTCGGCATCCGAGATGATCTGATTTTTGCAATGGGGGCAACTGAATTTAGCAACTTCTCCCTTAGGCATCTCTATATCCGTAACATAGTTATAGCTGCCATATACTGAGCTCAGCCGGATCTCGCCTTTCTTTCCAGCCATTTCCACATTCAGCATAATACTGGATTCATTGTCGACAAGGTGGCTGTCATCCATCAGCGACTCCCCGCAAACAGGGCATTTCAGCTTGAGAGAGATCAGTTCGTACATTTTTCTTCTCCTTTAGTTTATCAAATTGTTATTTCTTTTCCGCAAACAGCACACAATTATATAAAAATTAAGTGTAGAAGCCTATTAAATTCGGCGGAGTCTCAGCACTTTAGCCTGCCCCTCACCAGATGCATTTTTCTTAGGTTTTGAAATCCAAACAATTATCAATTTTACATAAAAACAATTTATAGTAAATTTAAATAAGCCTCTTGTTTAATCAAGGGTGATCACTGAAATCCGTTTTTTTCCGTCCATCCTGACCTTCAATGGCTTTTTGAAACGCATATGCTTCACGAATTTCATTTTATTGATCAGTTTCTGCCCGGCGAGGAGATTATACCTGATGTAGCTGTCCGTGAACTCAGGCTGAACAGAGAAATATCCAACGTTCATAGAGGTAACATTGTGAAAGAAGTGTGATCCGGAAGAAGCATCCAATGGAAAATCTTCAAGACTTGTTTCAATGATGATCCCTGCATTTGAGATTTGAGGCCAGTTGACAGGTATCCCGATCCAGCGGTCGCGTGTTCCCCAACGTCCCGGGCCAATCAGAATATATTTCCGTTTATCTGCAACCATCAAGGCGTTCAGTTTGTTTATCTCCTCGGCAATCTCGACAGTATCCGCTTTATTGAAAGTCGAGGGATCAACATAAATAACATCCTCGATATCCTCGATGATACCATTGCCCATCCCTTTTTCGGAATACATCAGAATGCTTTCCTTTTTGATCTCATCCAGGTCGACATTATAGTCGGATGCACTACCGAGCAGTGGTTTGATCTGTAAGAGGTAAAAAGATGCCAGGCCGTTTTTATCTTTGTTCAGGTCGACGGCAAATTCAATTTCCACAGGAGATCCCAGCGCTTCTTTCACGACATCAAGGACAACCTCGATCGTTTGTGCAAATGGAATATACTGATATTTAAGGATATTGGCAAAATTCACAATGCGTGGTCCTGGATAGGTCAGCCCCGGCAGGATCTGGTCATTGTCGGGATTAAAAACAGAAGCGCAATGTTTGAGGGTTCCCTGTTTTTCCGCTTTATCAATATCCAGCCGGGCCAGTCCTGCAATGTCACCTTCCAAGAGGTTCGGTTCTTTTTTATCCAGGTCGACAGCAAAAAATTGCAGCTGTGAGTTTTTATACTGGTCCTGGGGGCTGTTGATCTCTATTTCAGGATACTTTGGAGAAAAACGGAATGCTTTTTCACCTTCCACCACATATTTTCCCAATCCGACAGCGGCTACAACAAATCCTTCTTCAGGTTTCATGTGCGACACCGGATAATAATTAAATGACTGGGCTGAACCACTGATATGCGGGTAAAAGTAATGATCATATTGATTCCCGACAACTTCCTGAATTACCACAGCCATCTTTTCCTCTTCGATCTTATAATGGACGGCCTCCACATACCCGCGGGCCATTTCTGAATACACACTGGCATATACCATTTTTATGGCATCCATGGCCTGCTGCAGGCGCACTCTGGGATCGGGGTGGCTGTTTGGCAAAAGAAAAGTTTCAAATATTCCGGCAAATGGCTGCATCAACGAATCTTCAAACAGGCCGGATGACCTGATAGCGATCGGTTTTTTGAAATCGATGAGCACCATCTTCAATCTTTTAACCAGAGTGTCTGTTAGCCGGGACTTGAGAAATGCTTTTTTGATCTTTGAATAATCTTTTTCATTTAAAATCAATTCTGTCAGGCCGTTTCGCTCCATGAAATA
>JAIOSQ010000003.1 GCA_021107535.1 Bacteroidales bacterium
AATCCGTATTGGCGCTGAAGTGATCAGTGCCGACTCCCGGCAGGTATACAGGGGAATGGATCTGGGTACGGGAAAAGACCTGGAGGATTATATTGTCGGAGGGAAAAAGGTCCCCTATCATTTGATCAATATTGTTGAACCGGGAACTGAATATAATGTATACCGCTTTCAGAAGGATTTCCTGGCAGCATACAATGATATTATTAATCGTGGAAAACAGGTCATACTGTGCGGAGGGACAGGCATGTACCTTGAATCTGTATTGCTGGAATATGACATGACGAATGCACCGCTGAATAAGCAACTCAGGGCTACGCTCGATGGATGCAGTACTGAAGAACTGATCCACAGGCTGGAAAACTTAAAGAATGTACATAACATCACAGATACGGAGGACAGGGGACGCCTGATCAGGGCTATAGAGATAGCAGAAACCAGAGATCAGAAATCAGAATTGAAGCTTGCATTTCCTGAAATCAAACATCATGTTTTTGGGATAGATCTTCCGAGAGAGGTGATACGTTCCAGGATAACAGATAGATTAAAACAAAGATTGGAAGAAGGTATGGTGGAGGAGGTAAAGCATCTTATTGATTCTGGTATTACACCGGAGCAACTCGAGTTTTATGGACTGGAATATAAGTACCTGACCCAATATGTTACGGGGAAGATCAATTATAATGAGATGTTCCGGAAACTTAACACTGCCATTCACCAGTTTGCCAAACGGCAGATGACCTGGTTCAGAAGGATGGAGAAGAGGGGAGTTCCTATAAGGTGGATTGACGGAACACTATCCCTCGAAGACAGGATACGAGAGTTCCGGGAAGTAGACTCAGGGAGCTAGAGAATCAGGGAGTTAGAGAATCAGAGAATCAGGGAATCAGAGAATCAGGGAATCAGGGAATCAGAGAATCAGAGACTGTGAGATAGTATCCAGTATCCAGTATCCAGTATCCAGTATCCAAAAAAAAAGGGACACATCTCTGCATCCCTTCTTGTATATCATCAAGTGATTTCTTATTGCATCACCTTCATGTCGATATTCACCACATCACCTTTGCCGTTGATGGCATTTACTTTGATAAATCCAAGTTTATCATTTTTGGTTTTGAAGTAAACGACGTCACCATTGCTCAGGTCGTTGATGTCGTCTTTTGTGCTGGTAAATTCGGGAAAAGTATAAGTGCCGCCAATAGCATCGAAATCAGCTCCACTAATCCCGGCCATCTCGAACAATGTAGTATTGAAAATGGTCCATACACCTTCCAGGTCAAATATGTCTTGTACATCAGAGTTTGAGGGTGCGCCAAAGGTAGAACCGTTTGCATCACCGAGATAGAAGGCAAAGTCAACTGAGGCCTGGTTGAGCTCAGCTTCGGGTTTTATCATCACAGTACCTGTTGCAGTAGCCATGAAACTGCCGAAATTCGGATCGTTCCATGAACCCATGTCCAAATCGGTATAAGCAACAATAGTAACAATTGGAATGGTGGTGATGACAATGGAAAGTTCTTTTGTATAATCGTCTTTATCGGTTACCGTAAAGGTCCACCTTTCATCACCGGCTGCTGCGTTTGCCAAGAGGTCGTCTTCCCAGGTGTAGTTCGGTTCGCCAATGTTATTCTCTTCGAAAACAGTAGTAGAAACGTTGTTAAAAGTACGAACCACTACGAAGCTTTCAATGTTCTTATTTGTATTGGCATTTTCAGCTGCATTAATACCAACCTTAAATGTGCTTCCTGTTGTCATCTCAGCATCAGCATCAGTATAACCTGCACCACCGATAAAAGTAAGTACCGGCGTATTGTCAGGAGGTGCCGGAGTTGGGTCATCATCTTTTTTACATGCTGTAAAAACCATGGATCCTGCTAAAAGAAGAAGTCCCATGAAATACATTGATCTTTTCATAATCGATTATAGTTTTTGTTAATAAATAGATTGCTTTGGTAATTATTCAAAACGCAAAAATACAAAAATATTGCCATTTTCAAAGAAAATTATAAATATTGATGATTCAGTAAAGCTGTATTAATGTTATTGTTTACAGTTAAATAGCTGACAGTTTCATCATGTTTTATTATCAGACGATATTGATGAATTTATTTGCCCGATGTTATTATTTTGAATTTATTTGCGTTTTGGTACATATAATTCATATATTTGATCTCAGATTAATCAATTGAAGATTTAACCTAAAATAAAAATTATGAAAAAAAGTAAACTCTTTTATTTGCTGGGCATCGTACTTGTAAGTACTGCCCTGGTGTTTAGTTCCTGTAAGAAAGATGATGATCCTGCTCCGGCACCTCCGGTGGTTGATCCATGTGATACTTATTTGCCTACTTTCTCACCTACTTACCTGGTTATTCCTGGAACTCCGGAAATGCTTGATTTTTACATCACCTGCACTACCGATGACTGGGAAATGATCAAGGTGATCGTTACTTATCCCGGTGGACTTGGAAGTAATGAGTATCTTGGAAGCGGCCAGCTCATGACTTCAGGATCACCATTTACTTTCTCAAATTATTTTCCAAAACTGGGAGGTACCTGGATTTTTGCTATTACGGGCAATATCAAATCTGGTAATTGTGTAAATAAAAGTTTTACGGTTACCGTTTCGTCTGTTGTTACAGGAAAATAACAAGATATTCAAATAAAAAAAGTCCACACTGAAGTGTGGACTTTTTTACATAATTTTTTGTAAAGAGGACCCGGAAGTTCGAACCGGGTTTGACGGGCTTGCGTATACAAAATACGCAAGCCTTTTTATGAATAAAGAATAGAGAACAAGGAATAGAGAACAAGGAATAGAGAACAAGGAATAGAGAACAAGGAATAGAGGAAGTTGAAGTATTGATTATCGATAATCACACATCCCCCCTTCTCCTATAGGAGAGGGGGACAGGGGGTGAGGTGAAAAGATTGCAGATTGCAGATTGCAGATTGCAGATTGCCGAAGGAGATAGAAGATTGAAGAAGGAGAAGGAGAAGGAGATAGAATACACCTTCGCTAAAGCTTCGGTGTACAAAGGATAGAAGAAGTTCTCCAACCCAACAACTTGTCCTGAGCCTGTCGAAGGGCCCAAAACTCAAAACTCAAAACTCCTAAAATATTCCAGTGTAAACACAGGATCCAGCCGATGATAGAATGCAATAAGCAATGCAGTCTTTCTCTTTACTGCTTCGCTCGTTTCCCACGCCTCCCAGAACTCAGGAGTGGATAAGAACAAAAATTCAGCATAGCAATTAAAATCTTCTTCCATTGAGGCCAGGGAATATTCATTCAGAAATCCCGATTGGTAAAGGCAGGTGTCAAATTCAAGATTTGTGCTGGATGTTTTAAGGGCAGCAACACCACCTTCTCCGTAACTGAAGTCAAGCGGATTTATAGCATGCCAGGCATCTTCATCGAAGTACTTGCGATGCCTTTTTAGCAAAACACTTGAAAACTCGTGATGAAAAGTGCCTTTAATGTATTGATCGGTATATCCATTTTCAATGCCGTTACTGGTAAGATATACCTTCTTTTTGTGGTATGTTCCTCCGAAATCAAGGCCAAAAAACATCATTGTCCGAAGGATATAGACTTTTTTCAGGTTCTTTCTTGTAACTTTTTCAGGGTATTTGTTCAGGGCAATGTTGATAATACTGATAAGGTGGGGCCAAGCTTCCTGTTTTATTGCCCTTGCATGAGGGGCTGTTTTATCGTTTCGCCAGGATCTTGGGAAGATCTTCTTATCTGCTACAAAACAGATTTTTGTGCCGGAATGGTCTGCCTTTACAATTTCCTGCGCCAGAATACCCGTGGTGCTCATCAGTAAGATGATTCCTATTCCGGCTGTAATTATCTTCATGAGTACGGGCTTAATCATTTGCCATCTCTCTTAGCAAAGGAACAAAGCGGAATGTTCCGTGGCCTTCCTTACGCATGTTCCCATCGGATCCTTTAATAAATCTTGTCATGATCTGAATATCCCTTTTCCCGATAGGGATCACGATCATTCCATCGTCTTTCAACTGAGAAACCAGTGTGTCCGGGAGCTTTGGAGCTCCTGCCGTGATCAGGATCTTATCGAAAGGGGCAAAAGCCGGCAGGCCTTTATAGCCATCTCCATAAAATATCTTGGCTTTATATCCCAGCTTTGCCAGAAACTTTTTGGTTTTCAAATACAGTTTTTTCTGTCGCTCAATAGAAAATACTTTTGCACCAAGCTCTTCCAGAACACAGGCCTGGTAACCTGATCCCGTGCCGATTTCCAGCACTTTGTCACCCTGCCTGATCTCCAGTAATGCTGTCTGGAAGGCAACAGTGTATGGCTGAGAGATGGTCTGTCCTGAGCCAATAGGAAAGGGTTTATCCTGGTAAGCGAATTCAAGAAAGGACGAATCCAGGAACAAATGCCGTGGGATCTTTCCGATAGCATCAAGAATATCTTCATTCTCGATACCCTTTTCCCTGACGATCTCAACAAGCTGTTTTCGTAAACCTTTATGTTTAAAAGAATCTATCATATTCTGCTTTTCTTAGCTTTTAAGGATGGGAGCCCTCAGGTATGCAATTGTTCTGCGAAAATAATAATTTCAGCCATGATGTTTAACGAAAAAATATACATTTGCATAAATTTTAAGAAATGCTAAAAATTGGAGTACTCGGTGCCGGTCACCTGGGCAAGATACATATTAAATGTATCCAGCAGATAGATGACTATGAACTTTGTGGTTTTTATGACCCGGATAATGAAACTGCGGTAAAGATTGAAAAGGAATTCGGGATCAAAAGATATGAGTCAGTTTCAGGCCTGATTGACGAGGTGGAGGTGGTGGATATTGTAACTCCGACGGTTTCTCATTATGAATGCGCTTCTGAGGCCCTGAAAAAAACACGCCATGTGTTTATTGAGAAACCGATTGTGAATACGCTTGAAGAAGCGCGTAAATTGATCGCATTGTCGGATGAAGCTAATATTAAAGTACAGGTGGGCCATGTGGAGAGGTTTAATCCTGCCTTTATCGCTGCACGCCCGTATTTTGAACAGCCCATGTTCATCGAAACACATCGCCTGGCACAATTTAATCCGAGGGGTACAGATGTGCCTGTGGTACTTGACCTGATGATCCATGATATTGATATTGTGCTGAGTGTAGTGAAATCAGACATCCATCGTATCAGTGCCAGCGGTGTTCCCGTTGTGAGCGATACACCTGATATCGCCAATGCACGTATTGAATTTGACAATGGTTGTGTGGCAAACCTGACAGCGAGCAGGATATCGATGAAAAATATGCGCAAGTCAAGGTTTTTTCAGAAGGATGCTTATATCGCAATTGATTTTTTGGAAAAAGAAACTGAAATACTCCGTATGAAAGATATCGACCCTGAAACCGCAGACCCGTACGCATTGATCATGGAACTCGGCGAAGGTAAAACCCCAAAACAGATCATTTTTGAAAAGCCTGAAGTACAGCCGCTAAATGCTATAAAAACAGAACTGGAGAGTTTTTACGAAGCCATCATTAAAGACTCAACTCCTCAGGTTACCATAAATGATGCATATAGTGCCCTGGATGTTGCACATCGGATCATAGATAAATTAAATATGAACCCGAGCAACCTGTAATTTACACATAATCTAAATTGCTTGATAGCTATTTACGAATGCAATAAAGAAACTCAAATTCCGTTGAAAAGTATTAAAGCCGTAAACATAAAAGACAATTGCATGTTTTGCAAAAAGCTACGCTTTTCTGTTTTATTATTTGTTTCTTTTTCTGCATTCATATTTATTTCCTGCAATAAGTTTAAAGGGGATCAAACTGTTCCGGCCTATATCAGGATAGATTCTATCAGCATTTATACTAATTACGAGGAACAGGGAGCCCCTACGCATAACATTACGGATGCATGGGTATATATCAATAATGAGGCGATCGGGGCATATGAGCTTCCGGCTGTATTCCCTGTCCTTGCAAAAGGGCTTACTGAGGTCAGGGTCGATCCGGGGATTAAACTCAATGGGATTGCGGCACTGAGGACTCCTTATCCATTTTATGCATCCATTATTCAGGATGTGGAACTTATAGAAGGGGAAGAGGTGAACCTGAATACTGATACCCTTTTTAAGGGAAGCGAAGTCATTCCTTATACCATGACCACCACCTATTATGATAATCTCGTATTTGTATGGATAGAAGATTTTGAGGATCCCAGCCTCTCTCTTGACAGCACTTCCAAGAGCCTGATCGATATAAGGAGGACAGAGCCGGCAAATAATCCTGAGGCCTTCCTGGCAAATTATAGCAAGTATTCGGGGCTGATGACCCTTACTGAAGAAAAATATCTTATCGACGTAGCTACAAATGTAGGTAATGATGAAGGCTTTGTGCTGCCCAAGGTAGGAGAATTCGTATTCCTGGAGTTTGACTACAAGAACAACAATTATTTTACATGCGGTTTCTATGCGCGGGAGTTGTCACAGATCATTCAGCACCCCGTAGTGAATATGAATACCAGTTCGGAATGGAACAAAATATATGTTAATCTGTCCCCCGGGGTGAGTGCACAAATCGGAGCAATCGATTTCAATATCTTTTTTGGGTCTATCAAGGAGTCTGGTGTTGATGAGCCCCGTATCCTGATCGACAATGTTAAATTGATACACAGAATACAGTAAAGGATGAATAAAGGATTACAGGTATTTAAGTATGTGATTTTTGATTTGCTGGCAGCAATCCTTGCCTGGAGTTTATTTTTCTTTCTTCGCAAGTACTCTTTCGACACCTATACTTTTCATGATATCCAGGAAATCTTCCATGACAGGAACTTTTTTATCGGGATTACTGTTGTGCCTGTTTTTTGGCTGGTCCTTTATACCCTTATAGGTACATACAGAAGGATATACAGGAAATCAAGGCTAAAAGAACTCGGACAAACATTGCTGATCACCCTTATCGGGGTTACCATCATCTTCTTTTCCCTTATCCTCGATGATTATATCAGAACATACCGTTCATACTATCAGTCGTTTATGACACTTTACGCCCTGCATTTTTTCTTCACCTATTCATTCAGGCTGGCGCTGACTTCACGGGCAGTCTGGAAGATACATAAGAAGATCATCGGGTTTAAAACCATTATTGTGGGCAGTAACGGAAATGCCATCTCAATATTCAATGATATTGAGGCTCAGGAAAAATCCTCAGGGAATAAGTTTGTGGGCTTTGTCAATGTTTTCGATTACGATGAATACAAGATCGCAATATACCTTCCCCACCTGGGCAATTATCTGGAATTGAAGCAGGTAATCAAAGAGCATCAGGTGGAAGAGGTGATCATTGCCATTGAGAGGTCAGAGAGAAGCACCATCGAAAAGATCATTACATTGCTTGAAGATACCAGGGTGGTAATCAAGGTGATCCCGGATATGCAGGATATCCTGCTGGGGTCGGTAAAGATGACATCTGTATTTCATACCCCACTGATCCAGGTCATGCCGGAGTTGATGCCGGCCTGGCAACAGTCTATCAAAAGGATCTTTGATATCGTTGTCTCCGTTGTTGCTATGTTGCTTTTAATTCCGGTATATCTTTTTGTGGGGATCGGTGTGTTGTTCTCTTCCAGGGGGCCGGTTCTGTATTCACAGCTAAGGATCGGACTGAATGGTGTGCCTTTTCATATGCACAAGTTCCGGACCATGTACAAGGATGCAGAGAATGCAGGGCCACAGCTTTCTTCCGACCATGACCCGCGCATCACCCGTTTTGGTAAATTCCTCAGGAAGGTAAGACTGGACGAAACACCCCAGTTTTATACCGTGTTAAAGGGTGATATGTCGCTGGTGGGCCCCCGGCCGGAGCGGCAGTATTATATTGACAAGGTCGTGCAGGAAGCACCCCATTACCGTTTGCTTCATAAGGTGAAACCCGGCATTACTTCCTGGGGCCAGGTAAAATACGGCTATGCTTCTGATGTGGATGAAATGATCGAACGCCTGAAATACGACCTCCTGTATATTGAGAATATGTCGCTGGCTATGGACTTCAAGATACTCATCTACACAGTGCTGATTGTCCTGCAGGGGAGGGGGAAATAATTATAGCTGCCCGGACTCGATCATTAAAACGATAAATTCGATATTCCTGTCTTCCCCTTTCGGATCGTACCCACTCTTAAGGTTAAATCCGAATAAGCGTGCAAATGCCTGGTAGAAAAAAGCCCTGAATTTGCCCCGGAGTTCTGCCACCAGATCGTAGGATGATGCGCCCGTTTCACGATATACAAGTTTGATCAGTATCCTTCCCTGTGAAAAGGTCAGGTCGCGGAGGTCGTCGCCGAATTCTTCGTCAAGCTCTTCTTCTGCTCGTTTCATGATCCTTTTGCGCTCTTTCTTGTCTTCAATACCTGCAAGGATTTCTTCGTATTCCTTTAATTTAATGCCTGCGATCTTGGCATAAGGATAAACCCGCTTAACATTGCGGATAAGCTTTGTGCTTCTCTTTGCTTCCCGCCTGGTTTTATAGGGCCTGAAAGAATAAACTGTTAGCTCTTTCAAGGATATCACAGGTATAGTGTCGCCGTCAATGATCCGTGCATATAACACGATCCACTCTTTTTGCTCCTCCTGGGCACCTGCTCCGGGGATAATCAACAGAAGTAAAACAATTAATAGCAGTTTTTTCATTGCAGCTGTAAAAAACAATTATCATGCCGAAGGCAGGCAATAAAGATAAGGAAATTTGAAGGGAAAACAATATGGATCAGGCAACCCTCAGCCTGGAGATATTTGAATTCTTGAACTTGCTTTGTGCATATTCCAGGGTAATGCGCAGCTCAGAAGTATCTTCTCCGTTGGATGGCAATTCAAACATGGCATCGGTGAGGATGGACTCCAGAATAGAACGCAGTCCACGGGCACCAAGCTTGAACTCCACAGATTTTTCAACCATGTATTCAAGGGCATCTTCTTCAAAAGAGAGGTTGATGTTATCCATGGCAAACAATTTTGCAAATTGCTTGGTCAGCGCGTTTTTCGGTTCGATAAGGATCCTTTTAAGGGCTGCTTTATCGAGGGGGTTGAGATGAGTAAGCACCGGAAGCCGCCCGACGATCTCCGGGATCAGTCCGAAGGTTTTCAGGTCGCCCGGAGCAATGTATTGCAGCATGTTTTCCTTGTCGATCTGCTCTTTTTCCTTGTCAAAGCTATAGCCGATTATATTGGTCTGCAGCCTGGAACCTATGATCTTGTCTATGGAGTTGAATGCCCCGCCGGCAATGAACAGGATGTCACGTGTGTTCACCTGTATCATTTTTTGTTCAGGGTGCTTTCTGCCGCCTTGTGGGGGTACGTTAACATCTGCACCTTCGAGTAATTTAAGAAGGGCCTGCTGAACACCTTCTCCCGAAACATCACGCGTGATACTCGGATTGTCGCTTTTTCGGGCTATCTTATCGATCTCGTCTATGAAGATGATACCTTTTTCAGCCGCTAACACATTATAGTCGGCAGCCTGCAATAACCTTGAAAGAATGCTCTCTACATCTTCACCTACATATCCCGCTTCAGTCAGGACGGTAGCATCAGCAATACAGAAGGGAACATGCAGCATGCGTGCAATTGTTCTTGCCAGGAGTGTTTTACCTGTTCCTGTTTCTCCAACGATGATGATATTGGATTTCTCAATTTCAATCTCTTCTTCGTCCTTTTTGGATGGGGCTTGGGTTATCCTTTTATAATGATTGTAAACGGCAACAGATAATACTCTTTTTGCATCTTCCTGGCCGATCACATACTGGTCAAGGTATTTCTTGATCTCTATGGGTTTCAGAAGTTTAATGTCACCGAGCTGTAGTTCGTGTTTCGAAGACATTTCCTCCCGCACGATGGTCTGAGCCTGTTCAACACACAGGTCACAAATGTGGCCTTCAAGTCCTGCAATGAGGACATTGGTTTCGGACTTAAGCCGTCCGCAAAATGAGCATCTGTCAACTTCCTTTGCCATAAGCTTTTACTTGGGAAAGGTTTATACGGTAAAAATTATTTTTTGTTCTTTACAAGCACTTCATCGATCATGCCGTATTTTTTGGCTTCTTCTGCAGTCATCCAGTAATCACGGTCTGAATCAGACCATACCTTATCATATTTCTGCCCGGAATGAATAGCAATGATATCGTATAATTCTTTTTTCAATTTCTGGATTTCCCTGGCGGTGATCTCGATATCGGATGCCTGTCCGGAAACTCCACCCATCGGCTGATGGATCAGCACCCTGGAATGCTTGAGCGCCGTTCGTTTCCCTTTGGCACCTGCGCACAGCAACACGGCTCCCATTGAAGCAGCAATGCCTGTACATATGGTTGCTATTTCCGGGGCGATATACTGCATGGTGTCATAAATGCCCAACCCGGCATATACCGAGCCGCCGGGTGTATTCAGATAGATTTGAATGTCTTTTCCAGAATCAACGGATTCAAGAAAAAGCAACTGGGCCTGGATGATGTTGGCAACATAATCGTCGATAGGAACACCGAGGAAGATGATCCTGTCCATCATCAACCTGGAAAAAACATCCATGGTGGCAATGTTCATTTGCCTTTCTTCAATGATCGTTGGCGAAATATAGTTTCCTGTAACGGAAATATAATTGTCGAGGGTGATACTGCTGATCCCCCTGTGCCTGGTG
>JAIOSQ010000162.1 GCA_021107535.1 Bacteroidales bacterium
AAGTATTTTAATTTTATTTTCAAGTTCTTTGTATGTCGATTTTTTAGTGTCCATGTCTCATACGTTTATTGTTGGTTTTGTTCAGCTTTAGCTGAATGTGCCTGAACGTTTGGCCGGCATGAGCTTTGCCGCCGATCCTGTTTCTTGTTGGGTTTAAAGATACGGAAATCTCAGATATGAGCGCTTAAGGTTTTTATAACAACGCGGCATTGCTTATACTGGCTGTTATGAATGCGTAGGCTTACCCACAGGCCTCACGTCCAGGTATTGGCGCAGAATTTGATTTCTGTTCCGCAAGGGCGAAATACTTTGTCGGCAAAACAGGATACGTCATTTACTTGCATCGGTCATCCTGATGGAGCGAAGCGACAGAAGGACCCCCATCAGGTTTGTAATCAGCCGGTAATTACAGCCTGCTTGCTTCAAGCACTGCGCTATCTCGCCCAAAATTCTATGCCAATGCCGGGTAGGTACAGTATGCTAATGCACTGCTCACGCTGGGAGTTCCTTCTCCCGCCTCCGCTACGCTCCGGCGGGATCAGGATGACAATTTTTATCTAATTTCTTAAATTTCACAACTCACTCGGTTTTTTAAATGGGATTTGCACGCGTTACAAACGCGCGCCAGCTGATCTCTGACTCTCTGATTCACTGACTCTCTGATTCACAAAGTCACGCTACCAAATCCTTCTCCACCTCATCTTCTTCAACCCTCAGGTTGTTGATGATGAAAATCTGGCGATCGGGTGTGTTTTTGCCCATATAAAAGGTGAGCATCTCTTTGATAGAGGATGAACTTTTCAACAGGACAGGATCGAGCCTGATATTCTTTCCAATGAAATTGCTGAACTCGCCGGGTGATATTTCGCCCAGTCCTTTAAAGCGGGTGATCTCCGGATTGGAGCCGAGTTTTTTTATGGCATTAACTCTTTCTTTCTCAGTATAGCAATAGAAGGTTTTTTTCTTATTCCTTACCCTGAACAGGGGTGTTTGCAGGATCTTTACATGCCCGGTCTTCACCAGGTCGGGATAAAACTGAAGAAAGAATGTCAGCAGCAACAGCCGGATGTGCATGCCGTCCACATCAGCATCGGTGGCGATCACCACATTGTTGTATCGGAGGTTGTCCAGGTCTTCATCAATGTTCAGGGCCGATTGTAGCAAATTGAACTCCTCGTTCTGGTAAACGATCTTTTTGCTGAGGCCAAAGCAGTTAAGCGGTTTCCCCTTCAGGCTGAACACTGCCTGGGTGATCACATCCCTTGCCTTGGTAATGGAGCCGCTGGCAGAATCACCTTCGGTAATAAAAAGTGTTGATTCAAGTCCCCGTTCGTCGTTGGTATTATAATGTGCACGGCAGTCGCGAAGTTTTTTGTTGTGCAGGCTGACCTTCTTCACGCTTTCGCGGGCCAGCTTTTTGATGCCGGCAAGCTCTTTTCTTTCCTTTTCCGACTGAAGGATCTTTTTATACAAAGCCTCGGCAGTTTCCGGATTCCTGTGGAGATAGTTGTCGAGATTTCTTTTTACAATGTCAGTTACATAGTTCCTGACGGTCATGCCATCGGGTTCCATGAGTTGCGAACCCAGCTTTGTCTTGGTTTGTGATTCAAAAATAGGTTCCTGCACCTTGATGCTGATCGCTGCCAGTATGGATGACCGCACATCACTGGTGTCAAAATCTTTGTTGAAAAACTCCCTGACAGTTTTTACGATGGCCTCTTTGAAGGCAGTAAGGTGCGTTCCACCCTGGGTGGTGTGCTGGCCGTTGACAAAAGAATAATATTCCTCTCCGTATTGTTTTGAACTGTGAGAGAATGCGAATTCAAGGTCAGCTTCTTTGATATGGACGATGGGGAAGAGAAGACCGCCATTGCCGTTGATATTTTTTACCAACAGGTCATGAAGGCCGTTCTTGGCGTAAAAGCGCTGGTCATTGTATTTTATCGTAAGCCCGTTATTCAGGAAAACATAGTTCCATAACATGTTCTCCATATATTCATGGATAAAATGGAAGTTTCCGAATACTTCATTATCAGGGATCAAAGTGACAATGGTGCCATCTGCCTCTTCTGTTTCTTTTTTAATCTTTTCATCACGGATCATCTCTCCGCGTTCGAATTGGACGATTTTTGTTTTTCCTTCACGTATCGACTGTATCTCGAAATTTGCTGAGAGGGCGTTCACAACTTTGGAGCCGACGCCATTCAATCCGACTGCTTTTTTGAAGACCTTGGAGTCGTATTTCGCACCGGTATTGATCTTTGAGACGCAATCAATCAGGCTTCCGAGCGGAATACCCCTGCCATAATCACGTATCCTGACACGCTGTTCTTCAATCAGGATCTCAATTGTTTTCCCGTGGCCCATCACAAATTCATCGATGGAATTGTCGAGTATCTCCTTGATCAGTACATAAATACCATCATCCTGAGAAGCACCATCACCCAATTTCCCGATATACATACCCGGACGCATCCTGATATGTTCCTTCCAGTCGAGCGAGCGGACACTGTCTTCAGTATATTTTTCAGCTACTTTACCCATTGCGGCAAAAATAATCAATAGGTTTTTAGCTGCGGGGAAAAATCTTTGAAACTTATCAAATGCCCGTTGTTAACATCTTACAGGGTATCTTTATCTGGATGTTAATCTCTGCTTAATTGTGAAAATTTGATCCGGGATTACTGTTTAATGATTTTTCGAACATTTTGTGAATGATCTCCTTTCATCACGATATAATATATGCCACTCACAAAATCTGAGCAATCAAATTGCATTATACCGGAAGATAATGGAGGGTAATGTTGCTCAATAAGCTTCCCTTCAGATGAGTAAATGGAGATGCAAGCTGTCTCCCCTTTAACTGAAAACCTGATATTGATCACTTCAGCAGTGGGATTTGGATAAACTTCAAGATATTCAATTCTTTCAAGAGTTTTGTCAGGGATCCCCACATAATCATAATTGATGTAAGCACCATTCTGTGTACAGCAAAACAATGCCATGGCGCTCATTGCAGGGTTGTAAGTGATCTGGTTGATCATCAGGTCGGGCAGTCCCTGGTTGAAAAATGTCAGGTTCTGGTTCACCGAATCCCACCTGGCAATGCCTTCGTCGCTTCCGGGTAAAGACTGCTGCCAGCCGATAAATACATCCTGCACGGCATCAAAGCCCACACAAGTCATATTTACCGACCAGAATTCCACATTCCAGTTTTCACCGAAATCATTGGAAGACCAAAGGCCGGAAGACCAGGATTCGTCGGGGAATATTCCGTATAATTTTCCGGTATAGTCAAACTCCAGGTCGGAGATCATAGGTGTATTGGAGGCTGTTTGCCAGTTTACACCGGCATCATCCGAATAATAAATATTATAGAGGTTATCAATTTGACTGACGACATAATGGTTGCCGAAGATATCCATGTCGACAATGTTCATATTATTAAAATTTGAATAGCTATCCCATGTCAGTCCGTCATCCGAGTATACAAGACCATGACGATATCCTACAAAATACCTGTTTATTTCATTATCAAAAAGAATAAAGTTTGGAGTGTCAAACCATTCTATGACCGAATATTCCCCCGTTCCGGGATCAAAGGAATATATTCCGTCACTGTTTGACCCTTGATTCAGAATCACCAGTATGTTTTCTCCGTCCAGCCGTTCAGCATCCACCACCGGTAATGTGGAAGGGTAATTTGTCCATGTTTGGTTGTTCAGGTCATAAAGGTAGAGGCCTCCGTTATGACAGACGGCCCAGTGAAATGTGTTGTCAATGTAAAAGATGATCCGGTTTGCATCGATCCCTTCCGGGGAAAAAGGTTCCCAGCCGGCATTCAGCTGAAGGCTGATAAGGAGTATGATAATCGTGATTTTTGCTTTCATATCGATTGTTATATTTAAAGAGTATAAATATAATAATAATGCGATTAAAAGTCAAGAATTTGAAGCAGTATTCCGAAATTTTATTTCCCGAACAAAGAATAAATGTTCAGAAGACCGGGGCATTTGCTGAGCATGATCTGTCTGTAGCGGTTTTTTCTGAGTTCCTTTTCAATGCCTGTCCTGATCATTTTATCATATTTCAGGTTAAAGGCAGCGCTGAAATCATTTGCATTAAAGCAGCTTATGGCGTGTGAAGCTGCGAGTATGCCGCTGAAAACGGCCTTGTCAATGCCATGGCCCTGCAGGGGGTCGGCCAGGTGTGCTGCATCGCCGGTGAGTACAAAGCGGTTTCCGCTGTATTGGCCCCGCTTTCCACCGATGGGGATGATGGCACTGCTTACTTCAGAAAGCTGTTCTGCATGATTGAAAAGATGGAATGAATCTTTATCGTTGATGATCTCTGTCAGCACATCCTTGATGTTAATGCCGGTTTTGCCATGCCGCCTGGCCTTCATGCCGAAACCCAGGTTGAATATACCATCACCGAGGGGAAATGCCCAGAAATATCCCGGTAGATGTTTTTTAAAGACATAAAAATGATTGGTTTCCCCGGACAGCTTCAGGCCTCTATAGTATGCACGTACGGCCATCACAGTTTCCGGACTGTCAAGCACCCTGTGGTTAAAGCTTTTTGCAGTAACGGAACCCGCACCATCGCATCCGATGTGCATTTTTGAAGAAATGATCGCATGTCCTGTTGCGGGGATAAGTTTCAGGCTTTCTTCCTGCTCAACCCGGTCAATTTGTATACCGGTGATCAGCTCGGTGGGGCTATGTTTTTGTACGAGTTCCAGCAAAAATTCATCCCAAATGGACCTCCTGATATTATATGCAGGATCCTTCCAGTGATAGTCGATAGATCTGCCATTTTCAAGGAAGATACTGCTGTTTTTGATCTTCTGTTTTTCCTTTAGCTTTTGGAATTCTCCCTGAAAGAATGGAAAAGCACTGTGTAAAGCTTTTATGGCCGGTCCGGGAATGGCATCCCCGCAGGTTTTTTTACGTGGGAAGACTGCCTTGTCCAGTAGTGCTACTTTTAACCTGCTCTCACGCAATGCCAGAGCTGCTGCACATCCGGCTGGGCCGGCGCCTATGATTGTTATATCGTAATGATGGCTTGACAAGTTGATGTAGTATTAAGTACAAGGTATTAGGTACAAGGTACAAGGTATTAGGTACAAATGTTTTTAATCATTATTTAGTTTCATTTTTTTGCAACTCAATCCACTCCGGCTTACCGGATGTGTAGTCCAGTAATTTCTTATCCAATGCCCTTGCAAGTTCTTTTCCTCTTTCAAGTGCTGCGTCGCGGTCTTTTTTCCGGCCTGCATCAATGCGTTCCGTCTTGCTGATGATCAGATCGATCTTGAAATTCTTCTCTACATGATAACTGCTGATACTTACGAGATTTTTTCCCTGCACAGATCTTTCGAGAAATACGGTGACATAATCTATCCCGGGTATATCTTTCCACTTGCCGAATTTCAGCCCGAGGAAACCATAATATTCAATGTACTTTTTGTTTTCAAGATCAAACTTTTGATTGATAATGAGAAATGAGAAAACCATCCCCACCGGGATCATAATAAACCCTACCCAGTCGTTACGGATCAGGAAATAAATGCCAAATCCGATGAGCAGGTAGCCCAGGATGGCAAATTGGAGCGGGAAAAAGTTATTCTTCATAGCTTTGTTTATTTGGGAATGCTGATATTGAAACAGTCTCTCCCGGCCTTACACTAACATACCATGATGATACTTCAATGCCATACCATTCATTTGACTGGCCGGAATATCTTGTTTGTTCATTATTAATATACCAGTGATCCTGTACTCCCTGCAAATATGCTTGCCAGTAAATGGTATCTTCCGATTGATTTTTTAATATGGAAGTATGCCTGCCCTGGTGCAGAAGTGTTATCTGCTTCCCTAAAACAGGCAGGTCATTGACCCGGGCCCAATCTTCAGGGTCTTCAAATCCGGAAAAACTGCTGATGTAGTTTTCTGTAGCATCTGCATTTACCCCCATCAGGCCTGTGATAAATGCACCTACAACAGCAAAGGGATTTTCGGGATATTCGCGCCGGTAAGTGTTGCTGTCAGTGAGGTGCCTGAGCATATAAATACCATCATCCGGCCTGCCGTACCTGAAAAATATATCCGGCATATGCGATGCGATTTCAATGATCAGACCATCTTTGTTATTGCTATAATTATCAAGGATGCTGTTTATCATTTTCTGGTCATTCTGAATCAGTGCGTTATAATGAAGCAGGTAATGCGAAAAATCCTGCTTCTGATTGCTCACAGAGTAATCGAAACTGCCATCTTCGTAAAGAATCGATTTAAAGGCGCTAAGTTCCGGATCCCAAAGGATTGACCGGATGATCGAATCTATTTTGTTGGCCTCCCGGAGCCATTGTGATTCCCGCTGTGCAGGGGCGATAAGCCTGTAATGATACCAGTTATAAGCGGTATACTGTGCTGCAAGCAGGTCGATACCCATTTGCATCATTCCACCGGCGCCTTCAAAATAGCCAGGTATTCCTCTATTGTCGTAATAATGATGGTTTTCCGATGTAGCTCCTTCCGGCAGGTTCATGATGCGCTTTCTGCTCATGATCCTGTCTGCGCTGAGATCCCATCTTCCCACATAATCTGTCAGGCTCTTCTCATAGAAATTTAGAAAAACAGGATCAGTTACATAGCTTGTATCTCCGCTCCACAGGCACATTCTGAAACAGGCATCGATCACATCGAAATTCGCAGGGAGATTGTACCAGAAGTCCTTGTCGTTTTTGTAATCAACCGGGGCAGGAAGATTATCTTTGTTGATCTCCCAGTAGCTACACCAGTCTTTGGATTCGGAGATATTCTCCGCGAAGCGGAAGAGCATGTTTTTGGTGTGTTTATCCAATCCGAGTACTGCTGCTCCTGTGCTTTGGTGCGATACATCCCGCATACAGAAGGCATCTCTGCCCGGAAGGGCGGCTTCGTACCAGGCGCCAACCGGATCACCATCTCTGACATAAGAGAGGGCTGTGCTTTTTGCCCATTCCCAGGCCCGGTTAAGCTCGGGGTCGGAGGAGGTGAAACTGACTTTAGCGATCCCTGATCTTTCTGCCGTCATTTCTTCCTTTTCTTCAGCCGGCTTGCAGGAAATAAGACCCGGGACGGCCATGAGCAGGATCATGACGATTTTTACTAAGGTATTTCGATAAAGAGGCATTGGTGATGAAAATCTGCAATGATTGAACTCCTAAAGGTATAAAATAATTCTGAGCGGGATAAGGCTGTAAAAAACAGCTGGTTAACACACGGTGTGTCCACCGAAATATCCTGATTGATATTCTTTTATGAATCATATGGAAATTTTAATATTACTTTTGCAGTACCAAATATCGTACTATGCAGAATGAAATAAAATTGACCTTTCCCGCTCTCTTCCATGATTCGGTAAAGAATTACGGACAGGATGGCTTCCTGTCGTTCGTCGGGGACACACCCCTTACATACAATCAGGTAAGTGAAAAAGTTGATGCTGTTATGGCTCTTCTTGAAAATAGTGGTGTACAAAAAGGCGATAAGATTGCCATTCTCAGCGCCAACATGCCCAACTGGGGGGTCACCTACCTGGCCGTCACTTCTATGGGGGCGGTTGTTGTTCCGCTACTTCCTGACTTTCATGAGGAGGAAATCAAAACCATTTTGGAGCATTCAGGAGCGAAAGGGATCTTTGTTTCGGAGAAACTGCTTCCGAAAATTGAGCAATTAAAATGCAAATGAAAAGGTTTTGTAATTATGAAAGTTTTAATCTGTCATATCAATTCAGAAAAAAATCGTTGAAAATATGGGAAAGTATCTGATTGTGGAAAGTAAATTAGCAATTGACGGTGGTAGTCCTGTAAGAACCAACCCATGGCCAACCAGGGCATTGATCGGCGAAGAAGAAAAAGCGGCGGCAGTGAAGGTTTTTGACGAAGCTATAAGCTCTGGTAATGCCTTTGGCTATAACGGCCCCAATGAGCAACAGTACGAGAAGGATTTTGCAGATTTTATGGGAGGCGGTTTTGCAGATGGCGTTAATTCAGGCACAAACGCCTTGTATTGTGCTTTAGGTGGTTTACGAATTGACGTGCTTTCTGAAATAATAGTTCCGCCCATTACTGACGCCGGCGGAGTAATGCCGGTGCCTATGTTGAATTGCGTCCCCGTATTTGCGGATGCCGCTCCTCGTAGTTTTAACACGTCTGCGGAACAAATAGAACCTGTGATTACCCCGCGCACCAAAGCAATAGTTGTTGCGCATATAGGCGGTGAGCCGGTGGATATGGATCCTGTGATGAGACTTGCTGAAAAGTTCGGTCTTTATGTAGTTGAGGATTGCGCTCAGTCTCATGGAGCGTTATATAAAGGTAGAAAAGTCGGCACTATTGGAGATGCTGGTGTTTTCTCGACAATGAACGGCAAATTACATTGCACTGGTGGGCAGGGCGGCGTGGTTTATACGCGCAATGAGGAATTGTACTGGCAGATGAGGCGATTTGCTGACAGAGGAAAAAATTTCAATGTAGATATTTCTCAAAATGTGATGGCCGGAATAAATTGTAACCTTAATGAGCTTTCTGCGGCTATAGGTTGTGTACAGATAAAAAAACTTCCTGTTATAGTGGAAAAAAGGATGAAACTTGGAGAATCAATTAAGAGGGGATTTACACAGTGTAAAGCGGTTTCAATGGGCTGGCATACGCCTGAATCACAATGTGTGTATTGGTTTGTTCGATGCAGAATCAACAGCGAAATGATTAAAGTTTCCAAGCAAAAATTCTGTGAGGCTTTGACCAGGGAGGGATTGGACATCGTTGAAAGCTATAGACACATACAATGTTTTGCGCCGTGGTTTAAGGATAAAAAAGTTTTTGGGAATTCAGGTTTTCCATGGGACTGCAGTGATTATAAAGGAGATAAAAACCCCGATTTCAAAATGACAAATGTAATCGAAGCTGTAAATGAGCATTTTATCCTGTTGATTAATGAAAGCTACGAACAACAGGAAGTTGATGATATCACAGCGGCAATCAAAAAAGTAGAAAACGCATATCTCAAATAGTACTTGCAGTGGATATGTTTTTACGCTTTTGTTAAAAAATAGAGTTTTTCAGAAATAACCACATTGCCTGAAAAGTCGATTTTCTCAATTCGCGGTATCCCGTGCGATTGTCAAGCGTTCGTAGGACCGTTTGGTGACGAGCATTTAACAGTTGATTTTACAAAGAGTTATGATAGACACTGAAACATGCCTGCAGTTTTAATTGCAAGTACAAACTTGGTTAAAATGCACCGTATTCTGCACCCTCGTGGTTTTGGTGCTTTTGATAAGTTCTTTATTAACAGAGCGTTGTGGAATTTTGTTCAAGTCCTGTATCGCCCATTAGGATAAGCCCGCAAAAATATTAATCAGCGTTAATCTGTATCTAAAGAAAATCGGCGTCTAAATATTTCAAGTGATAAGGTTGGCCTTATTGGTTGCAAACATATTCTTGACCGAATCGCGTGACAGTACGATGATAGTAAATACCCCCAGAACCGTTCCAAATGGCATGAACAGACACTCAATACCCGCGATGACCATGCAAAACATGTAGTGTTTGCGTTTGGATAGAAATCGGCCTGAAGTTATGACCATGCTTGCAAATATAAAACCGGCGATTATAAAAGCACTCGCGAAGATTACGAAGAACCAACCAAAAAAAGCAGGGGGTGCATCACCGTCAGATTCGAATGCTTCAGGGGCTACAATAAACACGATACCAATGATAAGATGCATTATTGGGAAAAGTGCGAAAAAAGCAGAGAGTCCGCCAACGACATAGTGAAAGATAGACAATAGCCCTAAATGTTCATTGTTCTTGTCCATTCGTCGGTCCTCTCAACTTAGTGACTCCGTGTTTTTGTGTTAAATCCTGTCTAATCCGTTCTGCTTGTGATGTCTATCAGGTGGTAGCCGAACTGGGTTTTAACCGGGCCGTGGACTTTGCCTAACTCGGCGCTGAACACGACTTCGTCAAATTCTTTTACCATTTGGCCGGGCGAAAATTCGCCTAATGCTCCGCCCTGTGTACTGGAAGGACACTGCGAGTGCTCCTTTGCCATCTCGGAAAAATCGGCGCCGTCCTCGATCTGCTTTTTAATATCGAGACATTCCTGTTCGGCTTCAACTAATATGTGGCTTGCGCTTGCTTTGGTCATTACTAAGATTCCTTTAGAAATAATTTTAATTATAAAGGCCAGGTGCCCTCGAATACCTCGACAGCAGGGCCGGTCATATACAGGCAATTATCTTTTTCGCACCAGTCTATAGTCAGATCACCGCCCGGCAGGTGGATCAGGCAGTTGCGATTGCTTAGTTCGTTCAATACACCCGCGACGCAGACCGCGCATGCGCCGGTCCCGCAGGCGAGAGTAATACCGGTTCCGCGTTCCCACGTTCGCATTGTAAGTTCGCTTCGGCTGTCAACTGAAACGAAGTGGACGTTTATCCGCTGTGGGAATAAAGGGTCGTTTTCTATGACAGGCCCGATCTTTTCGAGATCGATAACACTAACATCGTCGCAGAAAATTATTACATGGGGATTACCCATCGAAACGCAGGTGATATTAAACTTTTTTCCCGTGATTTCAACTTCGTGACCTACGACCTGCTGCGAATCGAGCTTAACCTGAATATCCGCGGGGTTAAGGACAGGCTGGCTCATATTTACGGTTGCCGAAGTCATTTTGCCGTCCTGATCGAGTTCGTAATCGAT
>JAIOSQ010000201.1 GCA_021107535.1 Bacteroidales bacterium
CTTGATTTTGATAAGGACCCGCAAGCCATTTATGTGTACAATCTTGATGGGCGTTCTTTTTCGAACTCTTATCAGATAGAGGCAAATTATGAGTTGATCAACAGGCTGGATGTGACTCTTGCCTTCAGGTATAATGATGTAAAGATGACCACTGATGATAAGTTGCAGTATAAGCCATTGCTGCATCGTTATAAAGGGCTGATCACGCTGTCGTATGCCACCAAGCTGAACAAATGGCAATTTGATTTTACCACACAGTTCAATGGCAGCAGCAGGATTCCCGGAACAGAAACAAATCCGGTAGAATATCAACGCAGTAATTCCTCTCCCGCCTACACCATCATCAATGCCCAGGCGACAAAGTATTTCAAGAAGTGGAATATTTACCTGGGGGGAGAAAATCTGAGCAATTATACACAGAAGGATCCTATCATTGCCTCCGACAGGCCCTTTGGAAAGTATTTCGATTCATCTATGATATGGGGACCGATATCGGGGGTGAGCGTTTATGCGGGAGTTAGATATACTTTGGAATGATAGAAGATAGAAGAAGTAAATTTTAAATCTGTATTATGAAAACTGAAAAGATTATTATAGAAAACCTGAAATGCCACGGATGTGCCAACACCATCCGGAAGGGATTGATGAGGATAGAAGAGGTCAGCAATGTAGATATTGACATTGAAGAGTCATCGGTTAAAATCGAGTATGAAGGGAAAAACAATATGCGTGAAGCATTTGTTGAAAAACTGAGAAAGCTGGGTTATCCTGAAGAAGGAACCGGAAAACTAAACCAGCAGATTAAATCATATATTAGCTGCGCGATAGGAAGAGTTAACAAATAGAAATTCAATAATAAAATCTTTAAACAATGAAATCAATAACGTCAATTATTTTCACACTGGCCCTGATCCTGGGAACAGTAAGCTTTTCACAGGCACAGGATGCTGAGCCCAGGGAAAAGAAGATCGAGATCCAGACATCCGCGGTATGCGGTATGTGCAAAGAGCGTATTGAAACCAATATAGCTTACGAAAAAGGAGTAAAATCAGTTGAACTTGATAAAAAAACAAAGATCGTCACTATCACTTATAAATCGGTGAAGACCAATCCTGAAAAGCTGAGAAAAGCAATTTCAGAACTTGGTTATGATGCTGATGATGTGGAAGCCGATACGAAAGCCTACACCAAACTGCCGGCATGCTGCAAAAAGGATGTTAAACCACATTAATCACAGGCATGACAGCCTGGTATCAATATATTTGGAGCCTGAGTGATAAGGATTTTCATTTTGAAAGCCATGTTAACCTTGAAAAGGATCTGGAAGTCAGCAAAACAGCTGTGATCCGGTTCCGAATGGAACAAATACTCCACGATAAATTCAACATCGGGCATGTTACCGTGCAGTTTGAGTATGATGAATGTGATGATAAGGGAATAATTAACGAAGATGTGTAGTAAAAATTCTGATTTCTGATTGCTTTTTAACCGCTAAGGCGCTGAGGCGCTATGTTTCGCAAAGAAGTCCTTAACGAATCTTTGCATCTTCACATCTTTGTGGTGAGAAAAAACTCAAAACCATATATTCCATATTCTTATTCTTATTCTTATTCTTATTCTTATTCCTTGTTCTCTATTCTCTATTCATTAATTATTTCCATATCTTTGTTCGTGAATTAACGAACAGAAGTGAAAAATCCAGAGATCCTCACAGAAGAGCAACAGAAAATTGCACGCTTTGCAAAAGCAATGGGTCACCCGATCCGGATATATATTCTTGAAACACTTTCAAAACAATCATGCTGTTATAGCGGAGATCTGTCAGAGGTTTTGCCTATTGCAAAGTCTACACTCTCGCAGCACCTTAAAGAACTTAAGGATGCAGGACTGATCCAGGGTGAAATTGAAGCCCCAAAAATAAAATACTGCCTGAACAGAGAAAACTGGGAAATTGCTCAAAATATTTTCAAAAAATTTCTTGCACCTTAGATATATTTTTTAATACATTTGTTCGTATTTTTACGAACTACGAATTAATATATAATTTAAATAAATATGCCACTCAATATTAAAGTCCTGGGAACCGGATGTCCAAAATGCAACAGCCTTGAAAGACTCACACGCAAAGCGGTAAGCGAAACCGGAATTGATGCCGAAATAGAAAAAGTAGAGGATATCATAGAGATCATGAATTACGGGATCATGAAAACACCGGCACTCGTTATTAATGGCGAAGTGAAGATCAGCGGCAGGCTTCCTTCCGATAAAGAACTAAAAGAATTACTAACGCAATAATTAAACCATGAAAAAAACACTTGTATTTACAACGAGCTGTCTGTTTCTCCTGTTTGCAGTTTTCACCTCCTGCAACAGTCAGACAAGCGACAAAAGCAATGATGATGCTTTTGCTGTCCAAACAGCCAGTCAGGAATCCACCACAGTGACTGTTTATTATTTTCACGGCGACCGCCGTTGTGCAACATGTAAGGCCGTTGGAAGTGTCAGCAAAGAAACCGTTGAGGATGTATTTGGAGATAATTCCAAAGTATTATTCGTAGATAAGAATATCGACGATCCGGAAAACAAAGAGTTCAAAGATAAATTTGAAATTAGCGGATCCGGATTGTTTATCTACGACGGGGAGAATATAGAAGACCTGACAGCTCTTGCTTTTCAAAAAGCGGCAAATCATCCCAAGGAGTTGACAGAGGCCATCATACTTGCTGTTAATGAAATGCTCTAAGGCTTTCAATATTTTCTTAAATTATTAAAAGACAGGCATGGAATATCTCCAACAATTGCTTGATCAGTCGCAGTGGCCCATTTTATCAGCTTTTATTCTTGGCTTGATGACAGCCATTAGCCCATGCCCCCTGGCAACAAATATTACGGCCATAGCATATATCGGGAAAGACCTTGAAAACAGGAGAAAGGTATTTTACAATGGTTTGATCTATACCCTGGGAAGGATGGTATCGTATACCGGGGTGGGAATTGCTATATATTATGGTGCAAGCGGCTATAAGATCTCTGAACTGTTTCATGGATATGGTGAACGTCTTCTCGGACCTGCATTGCTGATCATCGGGATCCTCTTATTGAATATTATTCCTTTTGGCTGGTTAAGAACAGGAAAAGTTGACTGGGGGAAGAAATTAAAAGTAGATTCAGGATCTTTTCTAAGCATGTTCCTGCTTGGAGTGGTTTTTGCCCTGGCTTTCTGCCCTTATAGTGGAGTTTTGTACTTCCTGATCCTGATCCCCCTCACCATTGAAAGCACAAACCTGCTCCTGCCACCAGTATATGCTCTTGCTACCGGCTTACCGGTTATTATCGTTGCTTGGCTTATTGCATTTACCCTGTCGGGTGTTGGAAGCTTCTACAACAGCATTAAAATCTTTGAGCGCTGGTTCAGAAGGCTGGTAGCAGTAATATTTATTATTGCCGGCTTGTATTTCATCTGGATATTTTACCTCTAAGAGAAAATGTATGGAATGGAAAAGAGAGCTTAAGATATTTTTCTGGATGCTGTTGATCTTCCTGGGCATATTTTATATGCCGGCAGGAACAGAAACATTCAACAATGCGGTATCGGAAGCATTCACATTATTAAAATGGTATGCAAGGGAACACGTCTTGCTTTGCCTGATCCCTGCATTCTTCATAGCCGGGGTGATTGCTGTTTTTATCAGCCAGGGAACCATTGCCAGATACCTTGGTCCGACAGCAACAAAATGGAAAGCGTACCTTATGGCCTCTGTTTCCGGGACGATCCTGGCGGTATGCAGTTGCACCATTTTACCTCTGTTTGCCAGTATCCATAAGAGAGGTGCCGGTCTGGGTCCGGCCATTGCATTTCTGTATTCCGGCCCTGCAATAAATATACTCGCAATTATCCTCACCGCAAGAATCCTTGGTTTTGAACTTGGAATCGCACGCATTATCGGAGCCGTTGTATTCAGTGTGATTATCGGATTGATCATGGCATATATTTTCCGTAAGGAAGAAAAAAAACGGGCCGAAGAACAGGCAGGCTTTGCGCTGCCCTCAACAGGAAAACCAATCTGGCAAATCGTTTATCTTTTCATTTCATTGGTTTTTATCCTGGTATTTGCCAACTGGGGAAACCCCGGGACAGAAAGCGGCCTGATGTACCTGATATGGTTTTATAAATGGAAGATTACAGCATTTTTTGGCTTCGCTTTGGCCGGAGCATTGGGCATTTTTCTTAAGATCAGCTGGTGGAAGATATTGTTGGGAACAACTGTGGTTATCATCACCGCAATATTATTTCCCTCCAGCCCTGAAATCCCTTTTGTTGTAGCAATTTCAGTGCTCAGCATCCTCATTATGTTCACCCCCGGTGAAGCAAAAGAATGGCTTGGGGAAACATGGTTTTTTACCAAGCAGATCCTGCCCTTGCTGGCAGCCGGTGTGCTGGTGGCAGGTTTCTTATTGGGTACCCCAAACGGGGCAGGCATCATCCCCGAACACTATATTTCTTCACTTGTAGGAGGAAATTCCCTGGCAGCTAACTTCTTTGCCTCTGTATTTGGGGCTTTCATGTATTTTGCCACACTCACAGAAATTCCCATCATCCAGGGATTATTGGCCAACGGAATGGGAAAAGGGCCTGCCCTTACCCTGTTGCTTGCAGGCCCGGCCCTCTCTCTTCCCAATATGCTGGTGATACGCTCAGTGATAGGAAACAAGAAAACGCTGGTCTATATCGTTCTGGTGATCATCATGGCAACAATCACGGGAATGATCTATGGTTCCATATTTTAAATATAGCTTCGCAAAAAATGAAAATCCTGATCCTTTGCACCGGAAATTAGGGTATCGGATTCATTCTTCGTTCTTTAATCACTTCCATGTTCATTATTCCTTGTTCGTTATTCATTATTCAATAAAGTCCTTTGACCCTGGGCTTACCTGCAATAAAATCTTTCAGGTAATACGGCTCAAAATACGCCAGGTCTTCGAAATCTCCGGAAAGGAATTTTGCATTTGCCAGTACAGCCAGGCTTGTTGCGGAGGGATGGATATCATCTAGATAGATCATGTTCTCATGATCCAGCACTTCCCGGCATTTTTCTGCTCCGTCGCCAAAATAATAGATAATATTTGTCTCTATTTCTTCATGGAATGATTCCTCATCAACAATGAGCGCTTCCGCTGCCCTGACTTCCCTGTTCTGCTGATCAAATAAAGCGGTATACACTTCCATCCTCCGGGCATCTATCATGGGGCAATACAATGCGTTCGCAGGAGGTTTAGGGGAATCTTCAAGCGACCATAGCGCACCCAGGGCCATAGATTGCAGCGTGGGGACAGCAATCAGGGGAATATCAAGGGCATAACAAAATCCTTTTGCTGCCGACACACCGATTCTCAGGCCGGTATACGATCCCGGACCCTTGCTTACCGATACCGCATCCAGTTCATTCATCAGGATCCCTGCTTCCCGGCATACCTCCTCTGAAAAAACAGTTACAAGTGAAGCATGGATATTTTTTTCCCTGCTCTCCCTAATATACAGAATTTCCGTACCATTAGAGAGCCCAACAGAACATACCTGCGTAGCTGTTTCTATATTCAGGATTAATGCCATAAAACGGGATGAATCAAATAGCTTTTCTATTCGTCCTTGAACAAGTTTTTCCGGTCTGTCTTCTTAAGCTCATCGCCTTCTTTCAGGGTTTTGGAGACAAGGCTGTATGGGCCGGTAACAACTTCCTGTCCGACTTCAAGGCCTTTCTTGATCTCAATATTTGTATTATCCTGAATACCGATCTCAACTTCCACCATCTTTGCAAAGCCATCTTCAGAAATAAATATCACTTCCTTAAAATCTTTCTTTTTATCTTTCTCCTTTTCCCCTGTATTATGCTCTGCTTCTTGCTTGGCATCCGTGGTATCCGACCTGGTGGTTACGGCACCGATAGGGACAATCAGAATATCTTTTGCATATTCAGTCTGAATTTCAACAGTTGCCGACATCCCCGGCCTCAATGGAGAATAATTAGGATTATCCTCCGGGATCAGATTGGCATAGGATTCGGGGAGGATCCTGATCTTTACATCAAAATTGGTTACCTGTTCGGCGCTAACTCCAATTGTATTAGCGGAAGTCGCGATCTCAGTTACCACACCGAGAAACTCTTCGTTCAGATAAGCATCCACCTCAATGATGCAGGTATCGTACAATGAAACACGTACAATATCATTTTCATTCACCTCCACATTTACTTCCATGTTCTGCAAATTGGCAATACGCATGATCTCCGTACCACTGGAAAACTGTGATGCCCCTGTTACCCTTTCACCCTGTTCGACATTCAATTTGGATACTGTGCCCGCATTTGGAGCAGAAATGCTTGTTTTCTGCAGGCTTTCATTGGCTTCACGTAGTGTTGCCTGTGCACTCTTTATGGCAAACTCTGCACTTTTCACAGTTTGTCCGGCAGCTTCTACCTCCGCCCTGGCCACTTCAAAAGAAGCTTTTGAGGCATCATATTCAGCATCGGAGATCACCTGCTGATCCCACAATGATTTATTTCTTTCGTAGGACACCCGGGCATTCACGAACTGAGCCTCAGTCTGAGCAAGGCGGGCTTTGGCATTTGCAAGATTGGCCTGTTGGGAATTCAGGTTCGCCATAGCCCTTTCATAATTGGAGATATAAATTTCAGGATCGATCTTGGCCAGCAGGTCTCCCTGCATAACCTCATCACCTTCCTTTACATACAACTCTACGACCTCCCCGGAAATATAAGGGCTGATCTTTACATCCTGTGCCGGCTGGATCTTTCCATTGGCAGAAACGGACTCAATAATGTCGCCCAAACGGGCCTCTTCAATAGTTACCGCGAGTCCGCGGCCTGATTTGCCTTTGCTTATGGCAAATATGACCAGGACCACCAGGAGTACGACAACAATGATGATCCATGTTTTCTTTTTCTTGAACATTAGGCGATATGTTTATATTCTTTATTTAAGCATAAAACCGGTATTGATCACCGGTTAAATTATGCCACAAAGATAGAGAAATGATTATATAAATTAAATTATTGTTTGTTTCCGGTTTACTCAATCGAAAGCGGATTACCCATATAAAAACTAAGTATCGTTGTTTTGAAAATGTAGTCGTACTTTGCCTGGAGCAGATCTGATTGTGCACGGGTTAACTCTTTCTTGATCTCATTATATTCTACAGAGTTGATCAGGCCAACATCAAATTTCTGTTCCGCATACTTGAATGATTCGCTCTGGGCTTCGACTTGTTTGAGTGAAGCTCCGTACCTTTTCAATGCTGCAACAGCGTCTGCATAAGCTTGCTGGATAACTTTTCTCAGGTTATTCTTTGTCAATTGCAGGTCATACTCGGCAGCTTCCCTGGCAATTTTAGCCCTGGTAATTGAATTTCTTACCTGCCATCCTGTAAAAATGGGAATATTCAGGTAAAATCCGACCGTCCGGTTATTATTGTCATTCAACTGGGCACTCCAGTCTTTAATTTTAGAATCCTGATCATATGTATATGATTGATTGGAATACACCGGTTCGCCACTTGCAGTACTACCAATCAATGGCTTTTCAATTGTAATTGGATTAAACCACTCCTGGTTCAGGCCGGAGTAACCACTACCCCAGGAACCTCCCATACTAAGCACCGGGCTTTGCATACCACGGGAAATTGAGATGTCTTTTTGGGCAATGTCTACATTTAATTCCGCCAGTTTTACTTCAGGACGGTTTAATATTGCATAGTTGTAAATCTGATCAGAAGTAATTTCAATGGAAGGCTCCTCTACAGACCTCAGGCGAGGAACCTGTACTTCAAAATCTTCATTCACAGGAAAATCGATCAGCTGCATCAGGCTAAGATAAGATATCTCCAGCCTGTTCTCTGATTCAATGACCTGCAGCTCTTCCAATGCTGCCTGGGCCTGGATAGTCAGCAGATCACCTTTGGCAAGCGTTCCGGCTTCAACCAGTTTTTCCATGCGTTTTACCTGCTGCTGCGTTACATCTATCTGCTCCCTTGCCACCATTAAAAGTTCCTTATTAAAGAGAATATCGAGGTAATAACCAGCTACGGTTAAGGATATGTCATCCAACAGGTCATCCAGAAAAAATTGAGAATATTCCAGTGAAAGCTGGTTCCTTTTGATCACATTTACCTTCTGCAAGCCACTGAAAAGAGTGAAACTCCCCTGAATATACATATTGTCAGACCTTACCCTGGTAGTCGCAAAAGTATTGGTATACCGGTCGATAGTCCGCCCCCAGTTGTTTGCAGTGCTCGCCCCGGCATTAA
>JAIOSQ010000290.1 GCA_021107535.1 Bacteroidales bacterium
ACTGCGGACTACATTCATTAACAATAAAAAAGCTATAAGCAAAGTCTTGCACATAAGGAATAGCTATCTCATAAATAACTCAGGCAGCTGGATAAAATTGCATGCTGGATGCTGGTTACTGGATACTAGATACTGGATACTGGATACTGGATGCTGGATGCTGGATGCTGGATACTGGATACTGGATGCTGGATGCTGGATGCTGGATGACCGGAAGACTTTATGAGGGGAAGAGGGGTGTTGATTTCTGATTTCAGGACATCACTTATCTCTTTCTGTGGTATATATCACCAGGTCAGCCATGGATTTTCGTGCAGGGGATTCCGGCAGGGTATTCAGAATGGAGAGGGCCTCTTCACGATATTTCAGCATCTTATCGCGGGCATAATTTATCCCTCCGGCATCAATTACTTTTTTGATCAATTCGGAGACCTTGTCCGGATCTGTATTGTGGTTCTTGATCGTATTGATGATCTGGCTCTTTCCGGATCTGTCGGAATTGTTGAGCAAATAAATCAGCGGAAGTGTCATTTTCTTGTCACGAATATCTATCCCCGTAGGTTTGCCTGTATTGTTAGCCTTCTGATAGTCGAACAGGTCATCCTTGATCTGAAAAGCCATGCCGACCTTCTCTCCAAAAAGTTTCATTTGCCTGGTAACGCTTTTATCACCTCCGGCTGAATACGATCCACAGGCACAGCATGATGCGATCAGTGAGGCTGTTTTCTTGCGAATGATCTCATAATAGATGTCTTCCTCAACATCCAGTTTCCTGGCTTTTTCAATCTGAAGAAGTTCTCCTTCACTCATTTCCCTGACCGCATCGGAAACAATCTTCAGCAGTTCGAAATCGTTGTTGTCAAGCGATAACAGCAAGCCCTTCGACAGCAGATAATCTCCGACAAGTACTGAGATCTTGTTTTTCCATAAAGCATTGATGGAAAAGAACCCTCTCCTCTCATTGGAATCGTCAACCACGTCATCATGAACAAGTGTTGCGGTATGTAACAACTCAACGAGGGAAGCTCCCCGGTATGTGGATTCATTTACACCTCCGGCAATCTCGGCCGACAGGAAAACGAATAAAGGCCGCATCTGTTTCCCTTTTCGCTTTACTATGAACCTTGTCACTCTGTCGAGAAGGGGCACATTGCTTTTCATCGAAGCACGGAAATGCTTCTCAAACTCAACAATGTGTTCCTTTACAGGTTCTTTTATTTGAACGAGGGATATCATTTCAGCATGAACAGCAAAATTAGTAAATATTTTAAGGTGCTAAAATATAAAAAATGAGTGGCCGGAATTAAGCTTATTTGGTATCTCTTTGAGATTTATTCAGTAAAACCTTCCCCAAACCACACACCGCATACCGCATACCACACACCACACACCGCATACCGCATACCGCATACCACACCCCACATACCACGCACCCCATACCGTGCACCCCAAAAAAGGCCGCACTCTTTTCTGTACTTAATACTTTTTTTACTACTTTTATCAAAATGCTTTGCTATGGCCGGATTTTTATTTCATGAAACGGTTTTCGGACCTGTAATGAGCCGAAGGCTCGGAGTTTCACTCGGAGTAAACCTGCTTCCTGTGGATTACAAATACTGCACCTTCAACTGTATTTATTGTGAATGTGGGTGGACCCATGGGAAACCTGCAAATAATGCAGGGTTACCGAAACGGGAAACCATCAGAAACCTACTTGGGAAAAAACTTGCAATATTGCGGAAGGAAGGTAAGATCCCGGATGCTATAACCTTTGCAGGCAATGGCGAACCTACCATTCACCCCGAATTTCCGGAAATCATTGATGACACCATTGTGCTCAGGGATAAATATTTTCCGGAAATAAATATTACCGTACTTTCCAATGCCTCCACTCTTCACCGCGAAAAGGTTTTCAAGGCCCTTATGCAAATTGATAATAATATACAGAAGCTCGATGCCGGTACGGAACATATCTTTCAACAGACCAATCAGCCTTCAGGAAAACTCAGTCTCGACATGCTAACAGAAAATCTGTGTAGCTTTGGTGGTAAGCTGATCATTCAAAGCCTTTTCCTCAGGGGTACACACAATGGCTCTTTTATTGACAACTCATCTGAAGAAGAAGTGGAAGCCTGGATTCTCCGCCTGAAAAAGATCAATCCGGAATACGTCATGATTTATCCTATTGACCGCCCAACTCCTGAGCATAAAATTGAAAAAATATCCTTTGAGGACCTGAACCGGATTGCTGCCAAGGTGAATGAAGCTGGTATCAGAACAAAAGTTTTCGGCTGAGTTTCTGTATTAATAAAACCAGAGTATCATGCTTAAATATCCCGCAAAAATATTAGTGGCTTTTGGAGAAACCTTTTGTGAAAACGAAAAGATCTATAACTGGCTACTTAAAAACGGGTATGCTGAGTTGGCTGCGCTTTCCAGTGCCATTCGCGGCAGCGAAGAAGCTTTTAACTGGCTAATGGCCAATAAATACCCCCACTTAGCAGCACTTGATGGGGCTATCGACAGAAATGTTAAAGCATATGAATGGTTAAAAAAGCACAAGATGGACTTTCTGATCGTTTTTGCGGATGCCTGCAATGGGAAAGAACCCGCACTGGCGTGGCTGGCAAAGAACAAACTGGAAATTTTTATTGTTCTGGCACAGAAGATCAAGAAATTCAGGGATAATAAAACTTTTGATTACCATAAATTACACTTTTAACTTCCAGCTACTCCTGAAGTGGTGACGGAAACTATGACGGCAGCCTGTATTGCTTTGATAGTTTCATCAATAGCACTATCGATCTGGCTTTCACTAACGATCTCTTTGATCCGTTTTTTTGCTGTTTTCCTTTCTTCTTTTCCGTGAAAAAACTTTTTTGTAAGCTGGCATGCCCCTGAAAGTCCTGCTAACAAGGGAATATCTTTATCTGATTCTATCTTTCTTAATACAAGCCTTCTGATATGTTCGATGATGTCTTTTCTGATGCCATAGTTTACAGAAGGGTGGCGCATGTATCGGAAGATCAGAAAGCGTTTTTTTTCTGCCTTTAATATTCGCTTTGTGACAAGGCCTGCCAGTATAGGCTTTTTAAATTTTCCGGTATTGCGCTCCACTTTTGCAAGGACAGCTTTTACCCGATAAGGTTTCGATGGTTTAGCAAGGATCCTGATAAACTCATCAAGAAGAATATCTTCTGTTTTTTTTGTATCCTGCAACTTTACTCTGGCGTTCTGTATCTGGATTTTCTTTAGTTCAGCCAGTTCCAGCAGCATTGCGCCGGCAATCCCATATCCGATACGTGTGGATGCCAGATTGTATCCTTTGGAAGGATGGTAGGCCAGCAGGACAAACTTTTCTTTGATCGTCAGTTCCATAGGTGAACTATTTATTTTCAGTGAATAGTGATAGAATGTTTCTTTCGTCTGGTTTGATAATGCCTTTCTCAGTAATGATCCCGGTGATCAGGTGGGCAGGTGTGATATCAAATGCAGGATTGAAAGCATGGGAACCGGGAGAACATACCAGTATTTCATGCGTTTTCCCCTCCCTGTCAATCCCTTTCTGGTAAAGGACCTCATCTTCTTCCCTTTCCTCAATAATAATATGGTTACCAGATTCGCAATCCAGGTCAATGGTAGAAGTGGGCGCAGCTACATAGAAAGGAACATTAAATGTACGTGCAATGATGGCCTATTGGCAACATCTCCATTTGCAGCCACCCTGTCGGCACCAACGATCATTATGTTTATCTTAGCCTGTGACATGAGGGAAGCCGTTGCGTTATCGGGGATGATCACATGTGGGATGCCGGCCTGAAAAAGTTCCCAGGCTGTGAGCCTCGCTCCTTGTCCCCGTGGCCGTGTTTCATCCACATATACAAAAACTTTTTTGCCTTTCTTATGTGCCTGGTAAACCGGTGAAAGGGCAGTTCCGTAATCAACGAAAGCAAGCCAGCCTGCATTACAATGCGTGCAAATACTGTATCCGTCTTTGATCAATTCATTGCCATATTTGCCAATATTCCGCGAATCCCTGGCATCTTCATCTGCGATATCCTGTGCTTCGATCACTGCATGTTCTGATGATCCGCTTCCAGCCCTGAATACACGATCAACGGCATAAAACAAATTACGTGCCGTAGGCCTGGTGGCTTCGATCTCATAGCGTGCATTCATGATGAACTCATTCCTATCCCTTTTTGGGGCCTGAAGAAACGCCTGTGCCATAGCAAACCCGGCGGCGGAACCAATAGCACCTGCCCCCCTGATCAGCATTGTACGTATTGCATGACAGGTATCCTGGTACTGATGTGCTTCAATGATCTTAAATTCAAAGGGCAGTTCATTCTGATCAATCATGAAAACAGTGGAACCTTCCATCCAAACGGCCCTGTATTCCCTTCCATTAACCTGCATAATAATAATGTCAATTTTTGTTCATGTAAACACACAGATTCAGCAGAAACTTTTAATTCTTGATCATGTAGATGCCTATTTTTCTTCAAAAGCGAGTTCACTTATTGCAAACCATGCCATGATCCCCATCCCGGTTTCAAGGCTGGTTTCATCAACATCGAAAGTAGCCGAATGAAGATTGGATGTAATTCCCTGTTCTTCATTTCGTGTTCCAAGCCGGAAAAAACATCCCGGTATCTCCCGGGCATAATAAGAAAAGTCCTCTGCTGTCATTCTCATCTCAAGATCGATGACCCGGTCTTCGCCCAGAAACTCAATTGCATATTCGCGGGCATGCGCAGTCAACATATCATTATTGACCATTGCCGGGTAACCAGGATCGATAAATATCTCACAACTTCCGCCCATGCTTTCTGCAATGCCTGAGGAAATCTTTCTAAGCTGGGTTTTGATCTCTTCCCGCCAATCTTCATCGAATGTTCTGATGATGCCTTCCAATTTTACTTCATCGGGAATAATATTTGTTTTGCCCTCTGACGAGATTTTTCCAAAAGAAACTACCGTGGGCATGACAGGTCTTGATTTCCTGCTGACAATTTGCTGCAAGGCAATCACAATATGGGATGCGATCAATACCGGGTCGACTATTTTATCAGGAATTGCCGCATGCCCGCCTTTTCCTTTCACAGTGATGAACACCTCATCGGTTGAAGCCATGTATTTACCCGGCTTCATTCCGATCATGCCAGTTTCAAGTTCAGGAAAAACATGCTGTCCAAAAATAGCTACAGGTTTGGGATTTTCCAGCACCCCTTCTTCTATCATCACTTTTGCACCGCCAGGATACATTTCTTCTGATGGCTGAAAGATCAGCCTGACCGTACCGTTAAATTCACTTTTAATCTCAGAAAGAATCCGGGCTGCTCCAAGCAGGCAGGCCATATGAACATCATGTCCGCAGGCATGCATCACACCATTGTTCATTGATCGGTAGTCAACATCGTTCTGCTCATTTACAGGTAAGGCATCCATATCAGCACGCAAGGCCACTGTTTTGCTTTCCGGATCATTTCCCCGGATCTCGGCTACGATACCGGTCTGTGCTATCTTATCTTTATATGTAATTGCATATTCCCGGAGTTTCCCGGCAATAAAGTCTGCTGTTTCAAACTCCTTAAACGATAATTCGGGGTGCCTGTGCAGATGACGGCGTATGCTAATCACCTCTTGTGCATAGTCTGCCGCCAGGGATTTTATTCTGTCTTTCAGCTTGTTCATACAACCCAAAGATACGAAGTTTTATGATCTGGGCCCGATCATCTTAGCAGGGTCGACCCATTCATCAAATTGTTCTTCGGTAAGCAAGCCAAGTGCCAGGGCTGATTCTTTCAGTGTAATGCCTTCCGCATGTGCTTTTTTTGCGATGGTAGCTGCATTTTCGTAACCTATGTGGGTATTGAGCGCGGTGACGAGCATCAGTGAATTCTCCAGGTTGTTCTTAATGAAAGGCAGGTTGGGCTCGATACCAATGGCGCAATTATCATTAAATGAAACGCAGGCATCTCCTAATAAGCGTGCTGAAGAAAGCAGATTATACACCATCACGGGTTTGAAAACATTCAACTGGAAATGCCCCTGCATTCCCCCTGCAGTAATGGCGGCATCGTTTCCGATTACCTGTGCACACACCATCGTAAGGGCTTCTGCCTGTGTTGGATTTACCTTGCCGGGCATAATGGAAGAGCCGGGTTCGTTTGATGGAAAGATGATCTCACCAATGCCACAGCGTGGGCCTGAAGCCAGTATACGCAGATTATTGGCAATATGCATCAGGCTTACAACAAGGGTTTTCAATGCACCGGATGTTTCAACCATGGCATCGTGTGCCGAGAGCGACTCAAACTTATTTGCAGCAGTAACAAAGGGAAATCCGGTCAATTCAGCGATCTTTGAAGCAACAAGCTGATCATATCCTTTCGGTGTATTCAAGCCCGTTCCAACTGCTGTGCCGCCAAGGGCAAGTTCAGTGAGATGGGGCAGGGTGTTCTTGAGTGCGATCAGGCCATGATCAAGCTGTGATACATAGCCCGAAAATTCCTGTCCCAGGGTCAATGGGGTGGCATCCATCAGATGGGTACGGCCTGTTTTCACAACATCCTTAAAAGCCTCTGCTTTTGCATTGAGGGTATTACGCAAAAGCTCAAGGCCGGGAATGGTGGTTTCAACGATCATCTTATACGCCGCAATATGCATGGCAGTAGGAAATGTATCATTGGAGGATTGTGATTTATTCACATCATCGTTGGGATGAATGATCTGCTGTCCTTCACCAAGTTTTCCACCATTGAGTACATGGGCCCTATTGGCCACCACCTCATTCATATTCATGTTCGATTGTGTTCCGGAGCCGGTCTGCCAGATAACCAGTGGGAAATTATCATCAAGTTTTCCATCCAGGATCTCATCACAGACCTGCGCGATCAGGTTTTTCTTTTCATCTGGTAAAACGCCCAGCTCATTATTTGCCATGGCAGCAGCCTTTTTCAGATATGCAAAAGCTCTGATGATCTCGATCGGCATGGATCCTTCTTCTCCGATCTTAAAATTGTTTTTTGAACGTTGAGTTTGCGCACCCCAGTACTTATCGGCGGGAACCTCTACGTTTCCCATGGTATCTTTTTCTATTCTATAGTTCATTTTCAATATAGGTTAATGGTTCTTATTCAAACTTATAAAACCTCTGCCTGCTATCAGGAACCAGCATTGGTTAAACTTTAAAAAAGGCTTCTATTTCATCAGCAGGGTCACCAATGACTGCCTTGGGCCCTTTCACCACAATAGGGCGCTGAATGAGTTTAGGATTTTCCAAAAGAATTTTTACCCACTCATCATCAGTGAAGTTTTTTCCCTTAAAATCCGATTTATAAATGGCTTCCTGTGTACGGATGATGTCTGTGGGTTTCTTGTTTAACCTGTGCAGAACATCTTTTAATTCTGCTTCGTCCAGGGGTGTTTTCAGATATTCTATAATTTCCGGATCCACTCCTTTCTCCTTCAGATATTGCAGCCCTGCCCTTGACTTCTTACATCTTGGATTGTGATAAATTTTATACATCATTCTACTATTTTATTCTTATTCTTATTCTTATTCTTATTCCTTGTTCGTGATTCTCTATTCTACTGGTTTTGCCCAAACCGCATCAAATATGCCTTAATAAAATCATTCAGGTCGCCATCCATCACGGCCTGGACATTTCCGGTTTCATGCCCGGTACGTACGTCTTTGACCATTTTATAAGGATGCATCACGTAAGACCTGATCTGTGATCCCCATTCTATTTTTTTCTTATTTCCTTCAATCTCAGCCTGGGCTTCTTTTTTCTTTCTCATTTCAATTTCATAAAGCTGAGATTTCAGCATGCGCAATGCTTTTTCCCTGTTTTGTCCCTGAGATCGTGTTTCCTGGCACTCAATGACCAGGCCGGAAGGTCCATGCCGCAAGCGGACTGCTGTTTCCACTTTGTTCACATTCTGCCCACCGGGCCCGCTTGCTCGAAATGTATCCCATGTAATATCGGATGTATTTATTTCGATTTCTATATTCTCATCTACCACCGGGTAAACATAAACCGAGGCAAAGGATGTGTGCCGGCGGTTCGCCGAATCAAAGGGAGATAAGCGAACCAGGCGGTGGACGCCGTTTTCAGCTTTCAGGTAACCGAAAGCAAAATCTCCTTCAAATTCAAGGGATACCGACTTGATCCCGGCCACTTCCCCTTCACTCATTTCAAGTTCTTTTACTTTATAATTATTACGTTCCCCCCAGCGATAATACATGCGCATGAGCATTTCACCCCAATCCTGGCTTTCAGTCCCTCCGGCCCCGGCATTGATCTGCAGAATGGCTCCCAGTTTGTCTTCCTCCCCGCTGAGCATATTTAAAAACTCAAGATCTTCAATGGCCTTAAGGGCTTTGGCATATTGTTTCTCAAGCTCTGCTTCGCTTCCTTCTCCTTCGCCGAAAAACTCAAAGATGACCTGTAGGTCATCAAATGCATTACCCACCTTCTTATAAGCTTCTGTCCAGAATTTTATTGACTTTATCTCTTTCAGGACTTCCTCAGCCTTTTTAGGGTCATTCCAGAACTCAGGCTTGTGGGTAATCTTTACCTTTTCTTCAATCAGGCATTTTTTGCTATCAATGTCAAAGGAACCTCCTCAAGGCTTCAAGCCTCTTATTCAATGCTTTTATATTTTCCTGTGAAACCATAAATATTATTTTCGGCAAAGATAAAAAAAAGAAGGCTGCCAGAACAGGCAACCTTCTTTGATTTACGGAGATTAAAGATATTTTAAAATAAGATGCTTTTCATAGCCTCTTGATACAACGAAATTATAAATTTTATTTCGATTTATAAAGCTATCCGGCTCACTAAATTCAGCTTTTTTCTTTTCAATAATTTTTCTGAGTGTTTTTAAATATTCAAATTCATTGATCTCATCCAATCCAATCTGAATAATCAGTTCCGGTAATTTCCTTATTCTCAACTCTGCAATGATCTTGTTCTTTCCCCATTTCTTCATTCTGAACTTTCCTCCTGCAAATACTCTTGCAAAGCGTTCTTCATCAAGATAATTTTCTGCTTCGAGGGTAATGATGATCTTATCCGCCACCTCGGGCCTGACATTCCATTCATGCAGCTTATTCTTCAGTTCAAACACACATCTCTCCTGATATGCACAATAATGCTTTGCCTTATCAAAGATATAAGTGGATTCTATGTGCTTTTTTTTATCCAAAACATATTAACTAAGCAATATTTCTACAAGCTCAGGGACAGCTTTTCCGGCCTTTTCACGGATCACCGTTAGTTTTGCCAGCATACTGTTATCAGCCGCGGCAGGGTCAATATAATATTTCGTGCTTTCGTGAGGTGCATAATGCACAAGTCCGGCAGCAGGATACACCTGCATAGACGTGCCTATTACAATGAGAATATCAGCAGTAGCGGCAATTTCTGAAGCCACTGTAATATTAGGCACTGCTTCACCGAACCAAACGATATGCGGCCGAAGTTGTGAGCCCTTTGGGCAGGTATCTCCGGCTTTTAATTCCCATCCGTCCAGTTCGAACACAAGCTGAGGATCGGCTGTACTCCTTACCTTTTTCAGCTCACCATGAAGATGAAGAACATTGGAAGAACCTGCTCTTTCGTGGAGATCATCCACATTCTGCGTGATGATCCGCACATCATATTTATCTTCCAGTTGAACCAGTGCGAAATGGGCAGGATTGGGGCTGCATTCAAGCAATTGTTTACGTCGTTGATTGTAAAATTCCAGGACTATTTCCATGTTTGCAGCCCAGGCTTCCGGTGTTGCAACCTCCTCAACCCTGTAGTTATTCCACAGGCCATCATTATCACGAAATGTCTTGATACCGCTTTCCGCACTCATGCCTGCACCTGTTAGCACCATTATTCTCTGTTGCATTGCATTAGAATTTTATATTTTATCATATGCGGCCTATTATTGGCCATTAATCCAATGTAAATATAATACAATCCAAACTAAAAAAAAAGGCAGCTCTTAGATCGGGCTGCCCTGCTTTGTTTACAAAAAGAGTTTTATTCAAACAATTTCATTTTAATGAGTGCATTCATCGCATCCTTGATAGATTTCGCCGATTCCTTCAGCATTGCTTTCTCCCTCTCATTCATTTGCAACTCTATAACTTCTTCTACTCCGTTCTTGCCAAGCTTTACGGGGACGCCCATATAAATATCTTTCAGGCCATATTCTCCGTCAAGGTAAGCACAAACCGGATAAATCCTGTGTTCATCATCCACAATTGCTTCAACCATCATTGCGGCTGCAGCACCGGGAGCATACCATGCAGAAGTTCCCATGAGGTTGACCAGTTCACCGCCACCTTTCCTGGTACGCTCATCAATTTCATCAAGTTCTTGGTCATTCAGCA
>JAIOSQ010000068.1 GCA_021107535.1 Bacteroidales bacterium
AATAAACCCAAATCCTTTTGAGTTATTAAAAAATTTTACTATTCCTTTGTTCATTGTAATATGTTATTAAATTTCCGCAAAAGTACATAATTTTTTTAAATACAATCATTTTTTAATATTTTTTCTTCATCTACTGTATTTTGATAGACTGATGATTACATGAATTATTCTGAAATTCTTCTGTAATAAATGCTTAATTTCTTAAATTTGAATTTTTATCTGCCATTTGATTTATGGTTTTTTTGAGAAAATTATCCCTTAGTATGGATTCAGTAATACACTATAAAAACATCATACTATTGTTTCTTTGGTTCATCATGTTTCCGCTTGTTTCCCAGGCTGGTGCGAAAACCGATACGGTATATTTGCAAAATGGAGACAGGATTACCGGTGAGATCAAGCGTTTTGAATACGGCATCCTGGTTTTTAAAACGGATGCCATGGGCACCCTGAAGATAGAGTTTAATGATATCAAGACTTTTTATTCCAATGAGCAGTACACGATTCAGATGGCCAATGGACTCAGGTTTTTCGGCTCTATCGATACTTCTGCTACCGACGGATATGTAAACCTGAAAGTGGGCAACTTCAGGATCCCGGAGCCTGTTTCTGAGATCGTGGAGATCTATCCTGTAAAACATGCTTTCTGGAAAAGGTTGGATGGATCTATTGACCTGGGATATTCATATACTAAAGCCAGCACTATTTCCCAGATGAATTTTTCAGGAAATGTTGATTATAGGGTTGAAAAATCTTTTTCATCGCTCAATGTGAGTGCAATATTTACAGACCAGGAGGATAGAGATCGTATCCGGAAACAGGATTATACCTTTGCTTATAGCCGGTTTTATAAGAAAAAATGGTTTGGTTCAGGGATAGTTGGAGCGCAGCAGAATACCGAATTAGGTATCGCCCACCGGTATTTCCTGGGGATGGGAGCCGGTAGGGATTTTATCCATAGTAACAGGACTGTATTATCTGGCTTAATAGGGCTACTAGTAACCACAGAGAAATCTTTGTCAGATTCCATCATCCAGAGTATGGAAGGTATAGTGAGATTGAATACCCGTATCTTCAGGTTTAATGACCCTGAGATTGATATCACTTCCCATTTTAATGTTTTTCCCAGTTTTACCACCTGGGGCAGGTACAGACTTGAGTTTGAACTTAAGGTAAAAATTGAGATATTCAATGATTTTTTCTTCGGACTAACCTTCTATGATAACTTCGACAGTAGGCCCATTGATAAAGATGCTGCTACCAATGACTATGGGGTGACTACTTCACTGGGGTATTCGTGGTAGAGGCGAGGTGTGGGGCCCTTCGGACATCTACTTTCAAGTTTTGAGTTTTGAGTTTTAAGTTTTAAATTAATTTCCGATTTCTGATTTCTGGTATCTGATTTCTGATTTCTTCAGTTTCTGTCTGAATAGCATGGTCCGTTCAATCGATCCGGGCTGACGATAAGTAAAGTACACATAGGCGTTCCTGATCAGTATTTTCTTAACAAATGGATAGTATAAAATGTTTTGCGGGCCGGTTGTTCCTGAATGAATGTCGACAGAATGCAGGCTGACCTTGTTTGAGTTGATGAAGACAATAAAATATTCGTCACGTATTTCATCTTTGAGGATTAGCTCTTCCCAGTTCTTTTGCTCATGATAACTGATTGGCGTTGATTTAATGCTTTCACCGGAAGGTGAAAAGAATTCGATCTGCGACTCAGGATGATTGAATATCAAAATATGATCACCGCTTTTAAACAGGGGGGCATACACCGGGGTGTAAACCATCGATCGCAGGTAATGGCCTTCAATGGATGCATCCCTGCTGACCTTCAGGGCTTCGATCTGTTGATCGATGCTTTCGGAAGCCCCCATTAGCAGTAAGGCAAACTCCCTTTCATTGCTTACTGGATTTGCCAGCAGCATATGATGCCAGGGATTGTCTTTCAGGATTTGTAGCTTTTTTCTGTCGTAAATCTGTTTGAAAATTGAATAGGTTTCCGCCAGTGTATCATACCGCAGGTATTCGATCATCAGCTTGTTCATCTTCTTTACACCGAAGTAATAATTGCGCTTATGAAAGGCAACAAATGCATCTGCAACGGGTTTAAAAAACTTGATGGCCATGGGATATATTAACTGCAATCCCGCACCTGTATATTGTATCTGGTATGCTGTATCATCCGACAGGTAATGAATAAATCCCAGGCAGTCACGATGCAAGGATTCTGCTTTTCCTGGAAGTGTTTTGAGCAGGGCCAGGGTGTCGTTCATGAATGAGAGTAAAACCAGTTCAGCCCTTTGTAGCCTGTTCCTGTAGATTAGCAGCATAAGGCCGTTCTCGTGAAATTCAAAATCAAAAACAGCATAGGTATTGTCTCTGAAGATCAGCTCCGCTTTCTGATCTGTAATGGTCACGCCTTCCAGCATTTCTGTAGAAAAATTCATACCCAGCATGAGGGTTTCATCTTTAAAGTCTTCTGTAATCTTAAAATACCTGTCTTCAAATCCGATATGTGTTACCTTAATGCTTAAGGGGAAATCGCTAACGCTCAAGCGAAATGATCCGTCAGGCCCCGAAATGGTCCCAAAGGAAGTTTCATGAATGAGGATGTGTGCACCCGCCAGCGGCATTTCTGTTTCCATCTCGTAAATAATACCCCTGATTACATGTCTTTCCTGGGAGAATGTTTGGGTTCTTATTAGAAAAAAGATCACGAACATGAAAAGCATCGCCAATAGCCTGAGGCCGGGAAATGGCAGGAAACGAGTGTGAAATTTTGATATTGTCATACAAAACTCTTTTAAAAGGTTTTGTCATGATCAAAATACTTTGCAGGGTTAAAGATAGTGAAAATTGCCTGATAATAAATGGGCTTTCGCTTTTTTTCATATTTTTGAAAATAAATAAGCCTGATCATGACATTTAAAATGCTTTTTAGCAAGCAAAACCGCTTCGTTTTGTTCATGGCGATCATGTTATTGCCATTGTTCTTCATTAACGTGAGGGATTCGCATGACTGGGGCGGAGACTTTGCCATGTATATCATGCAGGCTGAGAATATTGTTCAGGGAATTCCGCAATCTGAAACACCATACATCTACAATCCTGATAATGCGGTACTCGGCCCGCCTGCGTACCCAATAGGCTTTCCCCTTATCTTAAGTCCGGTTTATGCAATCTTCGGAAACAGCATTTTCGCACTGACCCTCTGGGTCACCTGTTTCCTGTTTGGACTGGGCCTGATCATGAGTGTATTCTTGCGGAGGTATTTCAGCGACCTGATCACGTTTTTCCTGGTTATGATACTCATATATAATCCCTGGACCATGAATATGAAACTGGAAATAATGTCTGAATTTCCATTTGCATTCCTCTTGCTCCTGGTGGTTTGGTTGTTTGAAAAGTATTCGAAGGGGCCATTCTGGGCAGGGATAATCATTGCCATTCTTGGCGGATTGCTCATCTCCGTCAGGGTGATAGGGCTTGTATTTCCGCTTGCAGTACTGGCATTTGCCATCAGGAAACGATTTATTGAGAAGGATAAAACCCATGTTACCAAATGTGTATGCGGTTTCTTTGTATCTGTTGGTTCTGTGCTGGTTTATCTCTTGCTTAACAACCTGATTTTTGCTGTACCACAGGCCGAAGGAGGCTCTTATGCAGGCATCTGGGGACATGAAAAGCTTTATGCCACCTTGCTTAATAACCTGGCATATTATACAGAACAGTTCAAATTCTTTTTCTCCCCCTGGGGAGGATCCTGGAATTTTCTTCCACTGATACTGAAAGCGGTAATTTTCACTTTTACCCTGCTGGGAATGATGAAAAGTTTCTTCAGACGGCTTGAATTGACTGACATGATCGTGATACTGTATTTTGGTATCATCATTATTTATCCATACCGCCATGCAGGGATACGATTTTTGTTTCCTGTACTGCCTTTCCTGCTGATCTATCTTGTCAGGGGGCTGGAAACAGTGAGCATTTATCCGAACATTAAGAAAAGTGTGAAAGTGTTGTTTTTAGGGAGCCTGGTGCTGGTTTCTTATTTAAATATGTTTTCATATGTTATCCGGACGGACCATCAGGTACTTCAGGGACCACAGGAGGAGGCATCCATTGATGCTTTCGGGTATATCATTGAAAATACAGCAGAGGATGCAGTAGTATTATTTGCTAAACCCAGGGTTTTGGCCTTGTATACAGGCCACCAGAGCCTGGGAAATGTTAAGGGATCAGAACCCATAGAGATCGCTAATCTGATAATGAAATATGATGTCGGCTATGTTTTGGTGCAAGATGAAATTTCAGATGCTGCGATCAAAGATTTTATATACCGACAGGATGGCCTGTGCGAATATTCCTGGTCGAATGACAAGTTTGTTTTGTACCGGGTGGTGAAATAATTTTGGATTATGAATTTTGAATTATAAATTATTTGGGACCTTGTAACTTTGAAGACAAGCTATGAACAAAATTAATAAGCTGTTTAAATCACTGGGCATGTTGATAGCACGTCCGTATCTTCTTAACAAGATCCTCGATGATAATGATGTCTGGCGGAAAAGGGTGCAGAAAAAATTTGCATTAAAAGAAGGATTGCCTGAAACCAGTTTCCGGGCACTTGCAGGAGTGGAAGAAGTCATTGTAAAACCATTTGCTTTCCTTGAAGGGGGCTCTCTTCCAACTGACCTCGCCCTGCTACGCATTCTTGCTGCTCATTTTAACGCCTGTAATTATTTTGAAATAGGCACCTGGAGGGGTGAAAGTCTTGCAAACGTGGCTGCGGTGGCGAAGAATTGCATGAGCCTTAACCTTTCGGGTGTACAAATGCAGGAAATGGGTATGGAGGCTGACTACATCGATCAGCATGCCATGTTTTCAAAGGATCTTCTGAATGTGGTCCATCTCGAGGGGAATTCGATGAATTTTGATTTTGCGGGGTTGAATAAAAAATTTGACCTTATTTTCATCGATGGCGACCATCATTATTCGTCTATTAAAAACGATACTGAAAAGGTATTCACACATCTTGTACATGAAAAAAGTATTGTGGTCTGGCACGACTACGCATGGCAACCCGGAAATATCCGTTTTGAAACCCTGACCGGGATACTTGCCGGCATTCCTGCGAAATTTCGGGAAAACCTATATACGGTGAGCAACACCCTTTGTGCCATCTATTATCCCGCCGGGCTTGAAGCAGATGTACCAAAGCCGGTGGCATTCCCTGAAAATGTTTTTGAGGTAAGGATAAAGATCAGCAATTGATTTGTGGCTTAAACAGCCTGATGATACTTTCTTCAGATTGCAAAAATATCAAGAAACTCTTTATCAACCTCCATATTTACAACATCGTGCTGGTTTAGAATATCGAAATATTGTTGAACTTTTTCAGTCAATTTAGTTCCATCAACATACTCGAAATTAACACGATCTAAGAATAATTCAATTCTGTCAACCGGTTGACGCATCATATCGAATGATAGGTTAGCTGAAGCAGATCTGTTCTCGTTTACCCAGTTAATTGCTGATTTTAATTCTTCCAGGAAAACCTGAGTTTCTTCCGGGTGTTTTCGGGCAAATTCACCTTTTAATACCAATCCTGCATTTGGAAAACTTCCGAAACCGGGGTTTATCTCATTCCATATTTTGTTGAAGGATATAATGGAGATCTCTTCGCCTCGGTCTTGCATTATTTTTATGGCATAACTTGCCTCGGGCTCCCGCAGAATAACGGTATCGGCTTGTCCTGTAACAAAATCGGCATAAATTTTTTCGGGTCTTCCAAAGGGTGAACCGAATACAAATTTAAAATCATCGGGATTCAATCCGCTTGCCTTGATCAGGTATTTGGTGATTTTTGCCGGAGGTGCTTCTTCAAACAGCGGTGTGTGGATCTCTTTCCCTTGAATGTCTTGAAAATTCTCAGCTTTATACCTGGTGAGTAAGACAAAATTGTCCCAAACAAAAAGTGCGGGTATTTTGATATCGCTGTTCCGTAATTTTGCCGAGGTTATAAGTGCCGTGAAGCTAATATCTGCTCTTCCACTTGTGATCCAGGCAAGATGCTTTTCCGTTTCTTCCCACACTTTCAGTTCTTTAATATTGATATGCTTCCTGATCTTTTTGGATTGAAGCAATCGCATGATCACCGGATATGCTACAGGTGTAGCAGACTGGATAACAGCATCAACTTTTCCGGAGGCAGTCTGCTCGTCTTCATGCTCACTTGTCTTTTTGTGAAAATAGATGTAGAATTCTCCCTGCTCTTTTTGCTCGGTCAGGTGTTCGTATCCCATTTCTGAAAGCATGTTTATCATCGGGATCGGCTCAAAACGCTGGATCAGGACAAACCCGCTGTCTTCTTGTATTTCATAAGCTTTTTTGATGATAATATCAAAGGGGTCGCTTGTCATTGATCTTACGTCAAGAATTTCGAATTTTTCTTTTCGTTCTTGCCATGGAACAGTATTTTCTTCCTTTTGAGGATTGAAAATTGATACTCTGTATTCCTTGTGTTTTTCAATGTTGAAGATTAAGTTCAGGCCGCTGGCTACTTTCAACAATTCATTAGGTTTTTCAACAGAAATAATAACGATATTTTCCTGGGCTGCCAGATCGGTAACTTTCAGGATCAATTCTTCTATGCTGTCGTTGTTGTAAATGTATCGTTCTGCGCTTTCTTCCCAGACAATATCGACACCACTGTTTTCAATTTCGCCGGTATCTTTTTTGATACATTCCGGCATGCTTTTCAGTAATTTGTCTTCAACTCCAAGATGTTTATTTAAAACGTGCAATATTTCGCATACTGATATACCGGTAACTTTTGCAGCATCGTTAAAATTGGCAAAACGAGCAAGTGTATTATATAATGCAGGGTTTTGCATGCGTTTAAATTTGGGTGACAGATCTGCTAATACCTGTTTTAGCTGCGGATATTCATCTAATGTTGCTTTAATATTTGAGCCGGCCAGAATTGCCTCTGTAGCATTTGTTTTTTCGCTCTCTTCTGCTGAAATTGCCTCCACAGGACATACATCCAGAGCTTCTTCGCATAGTTCTTCCTCAGTTTTGTTTTGAGGCTGTTTTTTCAAATATGCAATCTTATTATTGCCAATCTCAAAATGATCCCTGGCAACTTCTACGCAGGCTCTGCAATTGATACATTCTTCCGACACCTTATACTTTTTCATGCCAATGTTTATTTAGATTAAATAAAAATGCAAAGTTAAACAGTTTAATTTATAAATCGATATAAATTACATGAATATACTCCGCTGCTAACTGCGGGCTAGTTCGTTATTTATCATTATATTTGTAAATCATAATAATAAACACTAATTGAATATTTTAAATTTATTAACTAAAATCTTTACGCAATGAAACAAAAACTTACCCTGTTAATGCTTTTAAGTATTTTCTTGTCAGCGAGCATTTTTGCTCAAGTAACAAAAAGTATAGTAGATGAAAACAAAGTAATCATCTCAACAAACAAAGACTTTCTTGACATTGAGCCCAATGTATTGGAAGATTTTGAGGCTTATACCGATTTTGCTACCACATTTGCTCCATGGATTCTTATTGATGTTGATGGCTTACCAACTTATGGGATCCAGGATGTAACATTCCCAAACATGGGTACTGCCATGGCCTATATTATTTTTAATCCAAATAATACAGAACCTTCTCTGGGAGGTGATCTTGAATTGGCAGCTCATTCAGGTGAAAAGTTTGCAGCTTGCTTTAGTTCTGTGCCTAGTGGAGGCCAGACAAATGATGACTGGCTAATAACACCTTTCATGTCTTTAGGAGAGAATTCAGGATTAAGCTTTTTTGGGAAATCGTATACATTACAATATGGTTACGAGAAATTAAAAGTATTGGTTTCAACCACCGGTACTGCTCCATCCGATTTTACTGAAATAAGCAGTGGGACCATTGAATTGCCGGACGACTGGACAGAATACAATTACGACCTGACAGTGTATGATAATAGTGATGTTTATATCGCATTTCAATGCCTCTCAGAAGATGCATTTATTTTAATGCTGGACGATATTTTAGTGACAACGGAAGAACCCACAACCGGAGGTACACTGACCGGAACTGTTACCAATGCCCTGGATGGCTTGCCAATTGAAGGTGCCCTGGTTGAAGTTGCAGGTTTATCAGATTATACGGATGCACAAGGTAATTATATCATTGAAAATGTGCCGGCAGGATCATTAACCGCTAATTTTACCGGTACACCTACACAGGGTGACAGCCCCCTGACAGTTCAATTCACTGACCAATCTACGAGCAATACACAATTGGTGACTTGTTCTGCAAGTGGTTTTGTTACTTATAGTAATAATCAGGTGTCGATACCCCAGGGTGGTACACTCAATTTAGATATTTCTTTATCTCCGATCCTCGGTGATGATCAAATGCGATTTGTCCTGAACTGGGGCGCAGATCCCAGCGACCTTGATGAGCATTTAAGAACACCTGAGATTGAAGGAACAAGCTATCATGTTTATTATGCCAACCAGGGTTCAATTACTTCTGCGCCTTATGCTGCCCTTGACCATGATGATGTAACTGGCTATGGACCTGAAACCACTACCATATATCAATTCTTTGATGGAACATACCATTTTTACATTCACCTGTATGCAGGAACAGGAACAATTACAACATCAGGTGCTGTAGTTCAAATCTATAATGAAAGCGGATTGATCTATACATTGCAGGCACCGACCACTGGCACGGGAGACTACTGGTATGTTGGAACAGTTGATGGAGCATCTCAGGCCCTGAATATTATTAATACCATTCAGGAAACAGAACCCGGGACAGGGAAAAGAGATGTCGAATACCCGAAAAAGCCTGGTGGAGAAAATGAACAGAAAAGTGATATTATTTCGTGGTTATGGGATTTTGGTGACGGTCAAACTGCAGATGTTCCAAATCCGTCACATATATATCAAGATGGTGGTATTTATACAGTGTCATTAACTGTTAGTGATGGCACCGATGAAGATGTATTTATCAGAGAAAATTATATTCATGTTGAAGGCCAGGGTACTGGCACGCTCACAGGAATGGTAACCGACGCTGTTGATGGCACACCGATTGAAGGTGCCCTTGTTGAAGTTGCAGGCTTATCTGATTATACGGATGCTCAGGGTAATTATCTCATTGAAAATGTGCCGCAAGGATCATTATTTGCTAATTATACCGGTACACCTACACAGGGCCTCCATCCTCTTACAGTTCAGTTCACTGATCTTTCTACAAGTAATACGCAATTGGTTACTTGTTCTGCAAGTGGGTATATTACTTATAATAACAATCAGGTAACGATACCTCCCGGAGGTACTTTAACTTTAGATATTTCGCTATCTCCGATTCTCGGTAATGATCAAATGCGATTTGTCCTGAACTGGGGCGCAGATCCCAGCGACCTGGATGAGCATTTAAGAACACCTGAAATTGAAGGATCCACATACCATGTATATTATATCAATCAGGGTTCAATAAATTCTGCTCCTTATGCAGCACTCGACCATGATGACGTAACAGGTTTTGGACCTGAAACCACTACTATTTACCAATTCTTTAATGGAACATACCATTTTTATATTTATAAATATGCAGGAACAGGAACCCTTACAACCTCAAGTGCTGTGGTTCAGATCTATAATGAAACCGGATTGATATTTACTCTGCAAGTGCCGACCACAGGCACCGGAGACTACTGGTATGTCGCAACGGTTGATGGGACATCCCAGGCCTTGAATATTATCAACACTATTCAGGAAACAGAACCCGGGACAGGAAAAAGAGATGTAGTATACCCGAAAAAACCTGATCAGGGAAATAAACAGATAAGTGATATTATTTCATGGGACTGGGATTTTGGTGATGGGCAAAGCAGTACCTTGCAGAACCCAAATCATATTTATGAATTTGATGGATATTACACAGTGTCTCTCACTGTTGGAGATGGAACCCATACCAATACTGAATCAAAGGTAGATTACATTAAAGTCGGGCCTGAATTCTCTATCGAAGAGTTAACTCCTGAAACTATTAGTTTGTATCCGAATCCGGCTAACAGTATTGTGGAATTTAAGTCTGGGTTTGAAATCGAACAGCTTAAAATTTTCGACAATAGCGGGAAACTGATTTTGGATAAAAAGGTTACTGGCAAATCGACTATAATAAGCGTTGAAAGCTTGAATGCCGGCATTTATATAGTTCATGTTTATATTGAAGATGATATAATAACAAAAAAGCTTATTATCCAATAATAGAGACCTTTATGTAAAATAGAAGTCGTGTCGGAATTTGACACGACTTCTTTTTTTATCGTCCTCCGCGTTCACCTCAGG
>JAIOSQ010000305.1 GCA_021107535.1 Bacteroidales bacterium
AAGTCAGGAAATTCTTATTATATAAAAGCGTGGTTTTTAAATGAGCCACATCATTGAAATTGCTTACAATCAGCGGGACAAAAGCCGTATTGCCCGGGCAGACCTCATCATCACCTGCTACAGCCTGCAGGTGAATAGTGACCTCTTCCGGCACTTCCACTATGAAAGTAGTATCGCAGCCAATCTCATCCATCACCACACAGGTATAAAAGCCCGGGGAAAGGAATGGGAACCAGCCGTTGTTGACCTGGAAGGTGTTGCCGTTGTCTTTGGAATAATACAGGGTGTCATTGCCTGATGAGGCCAATATCTCTATTGCCCCGTTGTTTTGTCCACTTACGGAAGGTGTAATTATTACATCATCGATCTGAGGGCCTGGGATATTTTCCAGGATGACGGGATTCTGCAAATACACATCCTGGCAATCCGAGGAGTCTTTCACCCGCACGGCATAAGATCCTGCGGGTAAGTCAGTAAAAATGCCCTGATTCGTGTAATATATTGCTCCATTATCGATGGAATAGAACAGCATATCGCTCAATCCCGATACGGCCGTAACGGTGATACTCCCGTTTTGCTGATCGCAGTATTCAGAAGCATATTCTACATTTTCGATGAGTACATCACCGGCATCGTGTATAGAGTAAGGGCCAAATGCAGTAATGCAATTGTTGCCATCGGTGACCAGCAAGGTGTAATTACCAACCGGAAGATGATATAAATCGATGGAGCTTCCAATTGGACTGCCTAGGTCATCAACCCAATTATAACTAAAAGGTGAATTCCCGCTTATTACCAGTCCCTTAATAGCTCCAGTACTCCCCCCGCAGGTTGTAGGACTAATCTCCAGATTGCTTGTATCAGCAATCGCATCGGGATAAAAAGTGATATGGATAGAGTCAAATTCTATGCATCCGGCATCAGTTTCTACTCTTACCCAGTACCATCCTGTATCAGATACGGTGATCTGGCTGGTACCAAAAGCTCCTGTACTCCACACGTAAATATGTGGTCCGCATTCGGCATTTAGGATAACATCTCCACCTGATTTGCATATAGAAGTATCCGGCCCCAGGTCTGGTTCGGGCTTATATTCCACTTCCACTTTGCGTGAAGTTTCTTCGATACGGCCGTTGGGGTATTCTACATAAACAGAAACCTCGTAGGTTCCACCATCGGTGAAGATATGGGTTGCATTAGGAATAGTAGAAGTATTATTTGCCCCGGATGCCGGGTCCCCAAAGTCCCATTCGATATATACAGGATCTGGGACAAACCATGGATCAAAATAAAAAGGTTCACCTTCACAAATGCCTTCGTAATCAAACCGGAATAAAAAATAGGGAAAAATTTTGGTGAGCATTCCTTGGCCTCTACCGGGAGTTAAATAAATTGCTTCAGTTTCAAAATTACAATCCGTTCCATGTTTCCAGGGATCATTTATTACTGAAAGATAGGGCGTATATTGGAGGCCTTCATGCCTGCCCGTAATATATATCTTTCCATCCCTGGCCAGTTGCATTCCCCATAATCTTTTGTCCAGGCCCACCAATATTCTTGATTGTAAAAAACTGGCAGAATCCTCAATATGCTGCATGTCAAACTGAAATACAAATCCAGTATCACTACTATTCTTAACTCCACTAATATATAAGTACTTGGAGTCAGGGGAGAATTCTGCTCCAATAGGAGACCATAAATTATTTGCATCACGAATTTTAAAATAATATAAGAATGAAACCACACCTGTTTCGTCATCAAATTTACAAACCTCGACCCGGTCACTGGTATCTATATTGTTACCCCAACCCAAATTTGTATTAATAAGGTATTTATTGTCGTAGGAGATTTTGATCTGACCACTCATCTCCGAGCACCCAAATAGTGAATCTTCAACAAATGAAGGTGCAGGGCTTCCTATAACCGGCTGAGGGTATACCGTATCTTCTGTTACCAGGATTGATGCATAATGATCATCAATAATTTTTCGTAGAACAACCCAAACATCTTTTTTATTCTTATGCCTGGTAGCAGTAAGTTTTTGACCAGAATCCCAGATTGCATCTAGCTTAACGGGCTGACTAGCTCCTCCAAGCCCTCCATTCAGGCTCATGTCAATAATGGAGTAATAGAAGTGATCAAGTGGGCCATTCCAGTAATTTGGAACGGAGAAGATATAGTATTCATGGTCAGAGCCAGTTTTAGGGAAGGATATAACATCGTATGAACCGGGTAAGAATTGTGGGTCTATAATTCCGTGGTTAGCATTCCATATTCTTAATCCATGTGAGTAAAACAATAAAGAACTATTGGTATCACACATTGCGACACTACCTCTGCAAGTACCCCCGGTACTAAGCATACCATCATATAATGCAACAGGCTCTCCTGTGCTAAAATCAAGTCCGGCTAGATCGCCAAAATACCAGATATCGGCTCTTTTGTATTCTTGCGAATGAGAATTTACATTTACTCCTATAAGCAGGAACAGGATAATTATGATTGATAGAACCGGTGATGGTTTATTATAACCCATTAATGTTCTCTTTTACATATTTGTTAATATGTATATAACACTAATAATCAACAGCTAATTTACTAAAAATTTAGAAATATGTCAAGTATAGCAGGTTTGTATGTTGCTCAGGCCTCACAGGTACTGGGATTTTGAAATCAGCCTGTCCACCTCTGGAGGGAAATCAGATACCAGATACCAGAAATAGAAGTGTCCGGTAAAATAATCTTCTTAGTAAAAGCAAGCTAAGTGGATCTCTCAGTCGCTTCGCTCCTTCGAGATGACATCGTCGTTTTAAAACGGGGGAGGCGCAAGGGCGCGCGCCGCGCGCCCTTGCGCCTCCCCCCTCTCCTCAAAAAAGCCTTGTCATTTCGACCGCAGGGATGGAGCAAAGCGAAATCCCGCAGGGAGAAAACCCCCTCCGTATCGGGTTTGTATTCATTCTCCCAAAAATACTCTTCGATCGAGTCACAACAATTAATTACTTGATGATTTCTAGAGCGCGTTTATAAACGCGCAATATTGTTGCACGCGTCGAAGACGCGCGCCAGCGGAACTCCTTTCGCAAAACCCTATTTGGGAGAGCTTATTCACATTTCCCTGAATATATCCTATATTTGCATACATATTATAATTGCTGAAATTTATGAACAAAAAGCCGGAAGTTTATAAGCCGAAAAACCATATCAGGATCGTTACAGCAGCCTCACTGTTCGACGGCCATGATGCGGCCATCAATATTATGCGACGGATTATCCAGGGAACAGGTGTGGAGGTGATCCACCTGGGGCATGACCGTTCTGTGAAGGAAGTTGTGGATTGTGCCATTCAGGAAGATGCCCAATCTATTGCCATCACCTCATACCAGGGAGGGCATATCGAATACTTCAAGTATATGCTTGATTTACTGAAGGAAGACGATTGTGGGCACATAAAGATCTTTGGGGGCGGAGGCGGAGTGATCTTGCCGGAGGAGATGGACGAACTTCATAATTACGGGATCTCCAGGATCTATTCACCTGATGACGGCCGCAAGATGGGCTTGCAGGGAATGATAAATGATTTAATTCAACAGTCTGACATCCCCACCGGGAAAGATACCGGGGTTTCAATAAAGGACATTGAAAACAAGAATATTTATGCCATAGCACAACTGATCTCAGCTGCTGAAAACTACCCGGATTCTGTCAAGGGAATGATCGAAGATCTTGCCGGAAAATCAAAAAACTCTCCGGTTCTTGGAATTACAGGTACAGGCGGATCAGGGAAATCCTCCCTTGTTGATGAGATCGTTCGCCGGTATCTTGATGATTATCCTGACAAGACCATCGCCATTATCTCTGTTGACCCTTCGAAGAGAAAGACCGGTGGAGCCCTGCTGGGAGACAGGATCAGGATGAACTCCATTAATGATCCCCGGGTATACATGCGTTCGCTGGCAACAAGGCAGTCGAACCTGGCCATGTCGCGTTACGTGAAAGATGCCGAAACCATCCTGCAGGCAGCCGGCTTTGACCTGATCATCCTTGAAACATCAGGGATAGGACAATCCGATACTGAAATCATAGATCACTGCAATCTTTCGCTGTATGTGATGACCCCGGAATATGGTGCTGCCACCCAGCTTGAAAAGATCGATATGCTCGATTTTGCTGACATCATCTCCCTGAATAAATTCGACAAGAGAGGAGCTCTTGATGCCCTCAGGGATGTGAAGAAACAGTATATGCGGAACCACCAGCTTTTTGAATCTGGCCCCGATGATATGCCGGTATATGGTACCATTGCTTCCCAGTTCAATGACCCCGGAGTAAATCAACTTTACAGGGCCATCATGGAGCGGATAGATGAAATATCGGGCGGGAATTTTAAATCAGGGATGGAAGCCAGTGATGAGATGTCGGAAAAGATCCATATCATCCCTCCGAACCGGACAAGATACCTCTCAGAGATCTCTGAAACCGTTCGTAATTATAATGTATGGACTGAAGATCAGGCAAGAGTGGCACAGCGGATGTATGCTATCCATGAGTCCGTTGCCCTTCTGAAACAAAAGGAAGGGAAAACCGGAGAGCTGGAGAAAGCTTATAAAGATGAAGTACTTGATCTTGATCCCCATAATATGGAGATCATTGACGGGTGGGAAGGTAAAATAAAAGCATATAAGAATAAAGAGTTTGTTTTTAAGGTCAGGGATAAGGAGTTCAGGGCAGAAACCCATACTGAGTCTTTGTCCCATCTCAGCATACCCAGGATCACCCTTCCTAAATACAAGGGCTGGGGCGATATCCTGAAGTGGAACCTCAGGGAAAATGTTCCCGGTGAATTTCCTTTCGCTGCAGGCGTATTTCCCTTTAAGCGTGAGGGTGAAGATCCAACCCGTCAGTTTGCGGGTGAAGGAGGGCCGGAACGTACCAACAAACGTTTCCATTATCTTTCTTTTGGTATGCCGGCAGTAAGGTTGTCGACGGCATTTGACTCGGCTACCCTGTATGGCCGTGACCCGGATATCAGGCCTGATATTTATGGGAAGATAGGGAATGCCGGTGTTTCCATCTCATGCCTGGATGATGCCAAAAGACTCTACTCAGGTTTCGACTTGGTGGATCCGAAGACATCTGTTTCCATGACCATCAACGGCCCGGCTCCGACAATGGTTGGTTATTTTATGAATGCCGCCATCGATCAGCAGTGCGAGATCTATATTCGTGAAAACGGGCTTGAGGACGAGGTAAATGCAAAGATCGATACCATCTATAAGAAGCGTGGCACCAAGCGCCCCTCATACAATGCCCCCATCCCCGAAGGACATAATGGCCTTGGCATTTTGCTGCTGGGTGTTACGGGTGATATGGTGCTTCCTGAAGAGGTTTACAACAAGATAAAGGCTGATACCATTTGCAGGGTCCGTGGAACAGTTCAGGCAGATATCCTGAAGGAAGACCAGGCTCAGAATACCTGTATCTTCTCCACTGACTTTGCCCTGAAAATGATGGGCGATGTGCAGGAGTATTTTAATCAGAACCATATACGGAATTTTTATTCGGTCTCAATATCCGGATACCACATCGCTGAAGCCGGTGCCAATCCGCTTACCCAGCTTGCGCTTACCCTGGCAAATGGCTTTACCTATGTCGAGTATTATATTTCCAGGGGGATGGATATTAATGCATTTGCTCCAAACCTTTCATTCTTCTTTTCCAATGGAATTGATCCGGAATACTCCGTACTCGGAAGGGTGGCAAGGCTGATCTGGTCCAAGGCCATGAAACTTAAGTATGGTGCTGATGACCGCTCACAGAAACTGAAATACCACATCCAGACTTCCGGCCGCTCACTTCACGCCCAGGAGATTGACTTTAATGATATTCGCACCACGCTGCAGGCATTGTATGCGATCTATGATAATTGTAACTCTCTGCATACAAATGCATATGATGAAGCCATTACTACTCCGACAGAGGAATCAGTGAGAAGGGCCATGGCCATACAATTGATTATCAACCACGAGCTGGGATTGGCAAAAAATCAAAATCCCTTACAGGGTTCTTTTATTATTGAAGAACTTACCGATCTTGTAGAAGAGGCTGTTCTGATGGAATTCGACAGGCTGACTGAAAGAGGTGGTGTGCTTGGTGCCATGGAAACCATGTACCAGCGCAGCAAGATCCAGGAGGAATCACTGTATTATGAAACACTCAAGCATAGCGGGAAACTGCCTATCATGGGAGTGAATACCTTTCTTTCCAGCAAAGGCAGCCCGACTGTGATCCCAGGAGAGGTGATCAGGGCAACCCAGGAAGAAAAGGAACAACAGATCAAGACGATACGCGATCTGCATAAGACCTGGGAACCGGAGACTGAATCTCAGCTGGAGGACCTTAAAAAGAGAGCATTCCAAAATGAGAATATTTTCGAGGGCATTATGGAAGCCGCAAAATACTGTTCAATCGGACAGATTTCCCTGGCCTTGTTTGAAGTAGGCGGGCAGTATAGGAGGAATATGTAGTCATTTCAACCCTATTCTTCCGGCTTTTGATACAAATAGCTGTTATACGGATACCGCTTGATGTGTATCTTTTTCACCTCTTCGTATAACAAGCTTCTCAAGGTATCAATATTGGTTTTTTTCTTTGCGGAGATAAAAGCACATCTTTGATCGGTGCCGGCCATCCAGGTTTTTTTTAAGTCTTCCAGGGAGTAATTTTCCTTTTCAAGGGGAGTCAGGTCGTCTTCATCTTTTTCAGTGAAGGTATAGGCATCGATCTTGTTAAAGATCATCATGGTATGCTTATCGGAGGCCCCTATTTCAGTAAGTGTGTTTTCAACCGTTTTGATCTGGTCCTCAAAATCAGGATGAGAAATATCCACCACATGAAGCAGGATGTCGGATTCCCTTACTTCATCAAGGGTCGACTTAAAAGATTCGATCAGGCTATGGGGTAGCTTCCTGATAAAGCCAACAGTGTCGGACAGCAGGAACGGAAGGTTTTCCACCACCACTTTCCTGACGGTGGTATCAAGTGTTGCGAACAATTTGTTTTCTGCAAACACATCAGATTTGCTCAGGATGTTCATCAGGGTTGATTTTCCAACATTGGTATATCCCACCAGGGATATCCTGACCATTTTTCCGCGATTTTTTCGTTGTGTTGCCTTTTGCTTGTCGATCTGTATCAGCTTCTTCTTAAGCAGGGAGATCCGGTCCCTGATAATCCGCCGGTCGGTCTCGATCTCTGTCTCCCCCGGCCCTTTTAAACCAATGCCCCCTTTTTGTTTCGACAAGTGAGTCCACATACGCGTCAGCCTCGGGAGAAGGTATACATACTGGGCAAGTTCTACCTGTGTTTTGGCATGGGCTGTTTTTGCCCGCCCGGCGAAGATGTCAAGAATGAGATTGTTCCTGTCAAGGATCTTGCATTCGAGGACTTTTTCAATATTCCTGATCTGCGACGGGCTTAATTCATTATCAAAAACAGCTATGTCGACCTCATGGTCTTTAATATATTTATGAATTTCCTCCAGTTTGCCGGATCCGACAAAAGTTTTGGTGTTTGGAGTGGAAAGTGACTGTAAAAAGGCTTTTACGGTAATTCCGCCTGCAGTATCTACCAGGAAAGTAAGCTCATCAATATGCTCTTTTGCTCTTCTACGGTCCTCATCCTGGCCGATAAGCCCAATCAGCACTACAGTTTCTTTTTCCTGCTTTATTTCAATCAAGTCAGGCATTAAAAAGGTTTAAAGCCAATGATCTCTCTAATCTCGCGGATGGTTCCGGCAGCACTTTCCCTGGCAACTTCAGCACCTTCCCTGGTAACTTTCCGGAGGTAGTCACTGTCTTCTGATAAACTCAGGATTTTCTCACGGAATGGAGTTGTGAATGCAATCACATCTTCGGCAAGTTGCTTTTTAAGATCGCCATAGCGGATCCTGCAATGATTGTACTCTTCATCAAAGAAAGAAACAGTTTCAGGTTTTGACATCACTTCCATCAGGGTGAAAAGATTCTGAATGGGTTCCGGTTTTTTCTGGTTCATCTCTGTGGGGCCACTGTCGGTAACAGCCCGCATCACCTTTTTGCGGATCACTTCCGGTGCATCGGCCAGGAAAATGGCATTGCCTACGCCTTCTGATTTTCCCATCTTGCCTGCTCCGTCAAGCCCGGGTATCTTTATCAGTGATTCACCGAAATTATATGCCTGCGGTATGGGAAAGAAATCCACCTTATACATCCTGTTGAAGCGACGTGCAAAGGTGCGCATCATCTCAAGGTTCTGCTCCTGGTCTTTTCCAACCGGAACCTTTGCGGCCTTGTGAATGATCACGTCGGCAGCCATCAGGGTGGGATAAGTCAGCAAGCCTGCATTCACGTTTTCAGGTTGTTTTCTAAGCTTTTCTTTAAATGAAGTACATCTTTCAAGCTCGCCCAGGTAAGCATTCATGTTGAGTAAGAGGTAGAGCTCCAGGATTTCCGGAATATCACTCTGAATATATATGGTGGCTTTTTCAGGATCAATTCCTGCTGCCAGGTATTCAACCAATACATTCCTGACATTCCCGTGAAGGTCTTCCGGAGTTGGATGGGTGGTAAGGGAATGATAATCGGCGATGAAGAAAAAACACCGGTTGTTTTCTTGCATCTTGACGAAATTCTTCATCGCACCAAAATAATTGCCCAGATGTAAATTTCCGGTAGGCCTTATTCCACTAACAACTGTTTCCATATTCAATATTATATCTTAAGCTCTTCACCATTCTGATCGTAAAAATGATACTCCAGGAAGTGAAAGCTGCTGTTCTTTTTAATGAGGATCTTCTTGCCCAGTTTGCGCTGCCATTTTGTTTGAATGGATGAGAACATCCCTTTGGTAAGATAAGCATGCAGAAATGGGTGTACCTCCAGGCTGATCTTTTTTTCGTTTTGTTCCTGAAAAAGATAGCGGATATTGTTTTCGATCTCATCGATGATAATGATACTGGCCCTGATCTTTCCGGTACCATTACATGCCGGGCATTTTTCCAGCGTTTCGATATTCATTTCGGGGCGAACCCGCTGACGGGTGATCTGCACAAGCCCGAACTTGCTTGGCGGAAGGATGCTATGTTTGGCGCGATCTCTCGACATCTCTTCCTTCAGCTTCTGGAAGAGTTCCCTTCTGTGTTTTGACTCTACCATGTCGATGAAGTCAACAACAATGATCCCACCCATATCACGGAGTCTGAGTTGCCTGGCAATCTCTATGGCTGCTTCAATATTAACCTCCAAAGCATTCATTTCCTGTGAGTTTTTCTTGTTGACCCGGTGGCCACTGTTCACGTCGATTACATGAAGCGCCTCCGTATGTTCGATGATGAGGTAAACTCCGCTCTTAATGGTAACGTTTTTGCCAAAAGAGCTTTTAATTTGCTTGTCAATGCCAAAGTGTTCGAAAATAGGGGCCTTGCCCTTATACAACTTTACAATATCAAGCTTCTGAGGGGCGATCTTGCTGATGAAATTCCTGATCTCCTCATACAGGTCCTGGTCATTCACATGAACATGGTGAAATGATTCATTGAGAATATCACGCAGCAGGGCCGAAGTCCTGTCCAGTTCACTGATCAC
>JAIOSQ010000260.1 GCA_021107535.1 Bacteroidales bacterium
AAATCTTCCTGCTGCCGGTACTAACTTTAGCGATTACACAGGGCGCATGGGCGGAACATCTGCATCCTGCCCTGAAGTAGCAGGTGTAGCGGCTTTAATATTATCAATCAATCCAACATATACACCGGCGCAAGTATTTGCCAATATTACAAACAGTGCCGATAAAGTTGGTGGATATACTTATGTAGGTGGAAGATGTAATGAGATGGGAACCGGAAGGTTGAATGCTTTTAATGCATTGACAGCTCAATTATGGATGAAAGATACACCTGACGATCCCGGTTCAGAACCAGACCCTGTAGCTGGTGCAATGTACCTTAGTGAGGATGTTTGGGTTAGAAAAACAAACGATGGAATTCAAATCCATCAGAATGCCGAATATAAAACCACTTCGCCTAATTCGGTTTATGTCAGGGTGAGAAATGCTGGGGTTGAATCAGGCAGTGCAACATTAAAACTATACTGGGCCAATGCTTCTTCCGGCTTATCATGGCCTGCCCCCTGGGACGGCTCTGTAACAGTACCGGCAACAATGGGCGGTTCAATAGGAAGTAAAACTACCGGCATGATCCCAGCAAACGGTGAAGCGATCGTTCAGTTTGATTGGTATCCTCCGGACCCTGCATTGTATTCTTCTTTCGGTCCGAATCAATACCACTTCTGTCTGCTTGCAAGAATTGAAACCAGCTCCATGGCTCCATACGGTATGACTTTTGCCGAAACAGCAAACCTGTACGCTAATGTCCGTAACAATAATGATATTGTTTGGAAGAACATTACGGTGAAAGATGACGTTGCGGGAGATGCTGGTTTATCCGGAATGCTGATAGCCAATTATTCGATCAGGGAAGAGTTGACCAGAATAATATTTACCATTCCTGAGACGGATGAAAAAATGCCTCTGTTCAGATACGGCGAATTGAAAATTATCTTATCTGATAAATTATACGAAAAATGGGTAGAGGGTGGTGCTAAAAGCGAAGGTGTTAAAGTATCAGACAAAGAATTCGTTGTTACAATGCCAGATGCCTGGATAGGAGATATTAATTTAGGACCTAAAGAAATATATGGTCTGCAAGTTGGCTACAAAATGGAAGAAATGCCGCCGGTAAAAAACCCGGAAGAATTTGCCTTCAATTTTGATGTACAGCAATTGATTCAGGTGCAAGAAAAATGGCAGATAAAAGGTGGACAGCGTTATCTGTTCTACCCGTTGAAAATAGAGAAGAAGTAGTATTTATAACGATATTCAAGTGAGTTGAATCAGTGGCTCTGGCTGAAGGCGAAGCCTGGGCTGTGTCTTAATAAGGTATATTGCACGATTGCGCGATTGCGCGATTGCACGATGTATCGAAGTGAAGTAACGAGTGAGGAAGTCGTACATGCTACAAACGCGCGCCAGCGAGTGTATTTCTATATGTTTTATTTTTTTCATAAATTTACATCTCAGAAGATTATTGATAAAACCATGTTTCCGCTATGAAAGTCTTAGTATTAACATTTTTCTTCGTGTTCAGTGGGATGCTGATGCTGGCACAGGAAGAATGTAAGGATATCATTTATCCCATAGATGGTGAAAGTATAATCTTTAATTGCTGTATTAAGGAAGTAAAGCATGGTAACCTTGTTTTTTTTACAAGGGAAGGCGTCTCTGATTCTTTGGCAGCAGTTGCCATTACAAAAGACGGACAGTATATAGATTTGAAAAAATACATGAGCCAATTGGATAATAAAGTTTTGCCTCCTGAAGATCCTGAAGTACTTTACAAAGGGCATAACTTTTCTTATTACAATGAAATATACAGAAAGGCTACTGTTCAGAGAAGCGCTGGCATAGTCCTTACAGTATTAGGTGCGTTTTTAGGAACCACAGGAGTGATAACCTTATCAAACAATAGTAAAAACAGCGCATACAACAATACATCTGGTAATATGCTTGGCACCACAATACTCGTTCTTGGTGCAATATCATTTAACGTAGGTCTTCCCATGTGGATATCAGGAGGAATAAAAAGATCCAATAACAGAAAGGCCATGGAAGAAATTGAGAGGAATATGAATTTTTCATTTGGGGTTAGCAGGGATGGAGTGGGGCTGGTGCTAAGGTTTTAATCCAGCTAACACGAGTTACAAACGTGCACCAGCGGGAGACGTACAAGGCCATTCTCACCACCAAGGCTATGTTAACATAATAGCTTCTTATCCGAGCTTCGCCTTTACTTGATATATTCTACAGCAATGCTTGTTAATTTATTCGACCCCTCTGGGGTCGTGATTCAATTTTTTAATTTCAGTGCTATAAACATGGGATCCCTTTGGGATCCGTAAAACCTCTGTGTTTTGCAGTTTATCCTAATAATCATTTGATTCTTTGCGGATCAGTAATATGTAGCGGGATGCTAAGCCCTTCAAAATCCCTTGATGCCGGAGGCATCATATGTTTATAGCAGAAAAGTTGGTGGTAAAACACACGAACCTATTGGAATTATTCACCACTCCAGCTAGCGCGTTTGTTCCTAAAATCCGCATGTCTTAAAGAAGAGCATCTATTAAAAATAAAAATAATCACCAGGCAGGTAATTACACAGCTTCTAATATATAAAAATTTTTAATTTAAAATACTATTCAAACAAAACGCCTTCGTTAACTTTTTTCTCAAGGAATTCGGTGCCGCCTGTTCCAACTTCCAATGCCATTTTCCAGTAATCGAGGGCTTCGACTTTTCGATCAAGCTTAAACAAAACATCACCATAGTGTTCAAGTACTTCAGTATCCTTTTGATCACTATTATCAATTGACTTTCCTATCCATAACAGAGCCTGATCATATTCTCCGAGTTGGTATAATACCCACCCATAAGTGTCCTGGGTTGCAGCATTATCAGGATTCAAATCTATGGCCTTTTTTGCCATTTTTTTAGCTTTGGCAAGTTCAATACCTTTCACTGAAAGTAAGTATGCGTAATTGTTTAATGCGTAAGTGTACTCTGGATCGATTTTTAATGCAGCATCGTAAGCTGCAAATGCCTTTTCATCGTCATCAACCTTGGAATATGCATAGCCTAGTGAACCCCACGCATAAACATAATCAGTGTCACTTTCAATAGAATGAAGGTATGCCTCTATGGCATAATTATAAAAATCACCAATAGAAAAATCGAGGCCAATTTTAAACCATTCTTTAGCTGTTAAATAAAATGGATCTATTTTCCATAACTCAATATAGGTAGTATAAGCTTTTTCAAATTTGTTACTATCCAGATATGATTTGCCCAGTAGTTTGAGCATTTCGATATAGCTGTGCTTTATGTATTCGTCGTTGTTATATTTATTGTTCAGTTCAACGTATTCTGATTCTACCTCTTCGTATTTTTTATCATTATATTTTTTTATAATTTCAAATAATAGTTTATATTTTTGGTGCTCCTTATCATTTCCCAGATTTTTATATATATCTTCTAATCCTTTTACAGCACTATAATATAGTGGGTATATATCAAGGCAAGTCTTGTAACATTCAATTGATTGAATTGTATCACCCATTATATTAAAATGAATATATCCCATGTTACTCCAAGATTCCGCACTTAATGGAAAGTATTCTGTTTCCTGCTTAAAGCTTTTAAGGGATTCGTTGAAATTTTGTGTATGGTAGTAGCAGTAACCCAAATAGCTATGAAGATAACTGATCTTGGGGTCAATATCAGCGGCCTTTATAAAACTAATTATTGCCTCATCATATATACTATCTTTATAATAGGAATGGCCCATATTGAACCATGACCATTTATAAGACGGATATATTTCGATTGATTTTTTGTAACAAATAATGGCACTATCATAATTATTCTGATAGAAATAGACGTTACCAAATGAATTCCATGTCTTGTAATCGTAAGGTGCCTTTGAGAAGTATTTTTTAAAATTCCTAGTAGTTTCTTTCTTATCATCCAGTCCAAAAGTCGACATAGCCAGTCTATGCGTGGCATCTATATCATTAGGATTTTCCATTAGAATTCGTCTGTAATAATTAGCCCTCACTGAATCATTATCTGAATTTTCGGCAATGGCATATAGAGAATCAATATCAGTTTTTTTGATCATCATTTCTGAATTTACCATTTTTAAATTGAATTTTTCTTCAGCACTTGCAATTTTATAATCAATATGATGGTTGGTATCAAATGATATACCACCTGGGGTAATATTCCATATTTTAAGGTTTCTTTCATTTTTTCCAAGAGAAACTAATTTGTTCCCTTGCTCAATGAATAAGATTGAAACAATTTCCTGGAAGTGATTTTTTAGAGTAGCGATGCTTTCAATTCTTTTTTCAACACCATAGTAATCTGAGTTAGAAAGTTTGCTGCTCGCATCAGCAGATCGATCAAAATAACTAAACTGATTTGTATCAATGTTCCAAAGTTTTATGAGGCCATTTTCATCTCCACTCGCCAAAAGGTAACTATTTGGACTGAATTGTATACTGGTAACATCATCATCATGTTCTTCAAGTATTTCTTTATTTCCATTTTTCCAATCAAAGATTATTATATTGTTATCCTCTGAGCCTATTGCTAGTAGTCTATTATCATAGCTAAAACTCATACAATTGATGCTACCGGAATGACTTCGTAATTCCTTTTCCTTTTTGTTCTTAGTTATGTTCCAAATAACGGTTGAATTATCCTTATTAATAAAAGCAAATAGTTCTCCATTATTACTAAAAGACATGTTGTTAGTACCTGCCCATACATGCTCAAAGGTTGCATCTACTTTTTCCTTGTCTACATTCCATAGATAAATTGTGCTGGTTGGAAAATTGAAAGACAAAGCGGCAATATAATTTCTTGTAGGGTGGTACTTTACACTCATTATATTATCGAAATCACTATTTATGCTATTGAAATGATTGTTGAGTGATTTCGATTCATATCTGTTCTTCAAATTCCATATTCGTATCGTCCCATCGGCAGAACCAGATGCTAGAAATCTATTATCAGGACTGAAATCAAGGCAGCTGATATTATCTAGATGACCAGATAAGATTCCTATTTCATTACCTGTTCTGGCCTCCCACAACAGAATTACATTGTACTTATTTCCACACGTGGCAAAGAGTTTTTCATTTGGCGAAATAGTAAAAAACTGCATCTGCATATTGTAATCAGTTCTAAAAACATCGAGTGGGTAATCATTATTTTTTATTATTTCTTCTAGTTTAGATTGATCTTCTTCATCAATATATTTTTTATTTGGCAATGCATTCAGTGCAAAAAGTTTTGCAGCGTTATAGTATTTCTCATCAAATTCAAAAAGAGCCTTATCAAAGAATTCATAAGCAATCTTTTTATTGAGGCTATCCACTGCAATTTCTGCACTTCTCTTCTCTTTTTGCAATTTTATTTTAGTAGATTTATGGTTTTTAATCTCATTATTCAATTCTGTATTTCTTTTATTTAATCTGGTATTTATTACTTTATTTTCTGCAATAGTTGCCCTTAGTTTGGTGGCGGTATCTTCAAGGTGCTTATTTGTTATTTTAAGGGAATCGCTGGTCATGACCAGCGTACCTTTAGTACTTGTAAGTTCTTTGTTTTTAGATTTCAAATCAAGACTCATATTCCCATACCAAGCTGCCACAGCTATTGCTGTCAATAATATAAATAAAGCAATAAAAAAAGCGAAGTTCCTTTGTTGTCTTTTTCGTTTATCTATCTGCTCATTGATTTTTCTTTCCTCTTCCAGTATTCTCTCTTCCTCAAGACGTTCAAGGCGTGCTTTTTCTCTTTCCTCTTCCAGAATTCTCTGTTCCTCAAGACGTGCTGCTTCTTTTTCTTCTTCTAGTTTCCTTTTTTCTTTAACATCAAGGATTGGCTTTACCAGTGTATCGTGGCTCAGTTCATAGCTAACTCCCCCAACTGAATTTGGTACGCAACGTAGTAAATATGTGTCTAAAAGTGTTTTTAAGGTTTTTCTTTTAATTTCCTTTGGAAGGCTTCTTTCATCGAGAGAAATACGGTGCCCTTCTTTGATCAGATGATTTTCAATAAATTTTGATGCTTCTTCCGGTTGATCTGTTTTATTTATTGATTCATAATAAAACTGCAGAAATATATCCTTAAAATCCGGCAAGTCATCTTCCGAAATAATAACCGGTCCTTGATGAGTAATTTTTTTACTTTTTTGTTTAGCTATATCTTCAATTTTCTGACATACAATTTGTAGCTGGGAGGCTTCAATACTTTGTTTGCCATCATCTGACAGGGCATTAAGCAGTTTGTTAATAGCTTGTGGTTCGAATTGGAACTCGGGGGATAGGAATGCATTTGGATCTTCAGGACTTTTACCGGCCGGTAAAATAATTGCTTGCTTTGCCTGTTTGGAATCCAATGGTTTAAGATAGTGAAATACATTCTGTATATCAGGTATTTTATCTGTCAAATTATTCAGTTGATCAATGCGATCGGAACGAATGGCATAAACAGTTTTAATATGCAATTTTTTATAAAGGCAATCAATGTCATCTGACTCCTCAAATTCTGGTTTGTCATGAATAAACTGCATGATCTCATCGGGTACATCAACGCGCGTAAGTTCATAAAGTTGATCTTTAAACTGGGTTGCCAGATCATCAGGGTAGGTAAAGAGCTCTTCGAACTGGTCGAAGAGGAGAATAAACTGGTAGGGCTCCTTTTTTGAACGATCTTTAGATAAAATGGATATTTGTAATTTTTTAAAATAGTACCATAAGGTTTTTACATATGATTCTCCTGAAATAATGTCATCAAGGATGGTATCTTTTAAATCTTCAAAAGTTACAATGCTCTTATCTCGCTGGGCTGAATCTTTCAGCAGCGCTTGTATGGCAGCCGAATTTTTGATGGATTCCTTAAAAGCAGCAAGAACGGTATTCACAGGGAATTGAAGATTTTCAAAATCTTCTTTATCATAGGCAAAGAATCGGATCTGGATTGGTATGAAATTGTCAGATAATAAAGGTAAAACGCCTGCATTTAATAATGACGTTTTGCCCATGCCGGATTCTGAATAAAGTAGAACCTGATCCCTTAATAAAATTAACTTGTAAAGTTTATTTACATCGTTATCTCTGCCACAAAAAATATTTTTTTGTTCGGAGCTAAAGGGTGTTATGCCTGGATATCTCCTTTTTGTCATTATTGTTGATATTGATATATTTTTCCCTCTATCGAATTTAATTTTTCTGTTAGTTTAGTCAACTCTTCAAATTTTTCACTATCCACAGCTTTAATCCTAATTTCTTCAATATCACTTAATATATTCTCAACAAAAGTTCTGTCAAGCGATTTAGTTAAATTTTCTTCTTTGCTGACCTGTAAAAGTTTGTTTGTGAAATTTTGAAAATTTGTGTCGATAAAGTTGATCTTAAACTGTTCATGTATGAATGTCTGATATCCGGGATTAATCGGATTTGACTTAAAAGCAAATCCTTCGCGATCAGGCAGTAGATTCAATTCAAAAAGCAAAAGCCGATAATGCCACTTATTGAAATTAAATCCTATAAACAAATAATGTGTGGTATCTTCAATAATCTCCTCAATCTCTATCGGGAATTTAACATCCTTGCTTTGTTTAATAAATTCATTAAGCTGTTTGTGGGTATAAATGTATCTTCCATTCTTAGCTGCATCACCCAAAGCATTGTAAATAATCGGTAAATCTATTTTTTCATCATCATCGAATTCGAGTTTTGTGCCGGTATAATAAAGGGGACTATGTTTTTTATTGTACTTGATGAATATCCTGTGCAAGGTATCATCAGGTGCAAGCGAAATGATAAGCTTGAAAGGTATTTGCGCAATCTTTTTCAATAAATTAGTGCCAATTATATTTTCTTGAGGAAAACAGCCGCATTCGGTACCGCTGTAATATTTTTTCGCTTTATTGATCATTGTTATTTCTGAACCCGGCATAAAAAATCCTTCATTTTCATCATATTTTCTTTTTTCATCACTCACACGCTTATTGAACAGTTCGTGTAATGAATTTTGATTTTCATCAATAGAAATTTCAGGCCCTATAAATAACACGCAATTGCCTTCTTCAATAGCTTCGATTAAGTCAGTGAAATTTATACCTTCGAATTGTTTGTCATCATCATTATCTTGAGCATCAAGAAAATCATTTTCATTGGCCATAAGTGAAACCGTTTGAGCCAACTCTGCAATCTGACCGGCAATTTCTTCCTTTGCTGTTTTTATTTCTGGTATAATACCATCTTTCAGCCCAATATAAATATCCTTTGCGGTAATGTTTTGTAAGGCAATAATGTTATCTCCTGTAATGCTTGTTGTATTTGAAATAGTCATTTTTAATCTATATTTATATTGATGTCGCCGGATGTGTCAAAACCAGTTAACACTACATTTTTATCACCAGTAATTGTTACGATATTCCGCTCAACCTGATCTTGTAACCCTTCTTCATTTACTTTTCCAATGACTTCAGATATTTTTTCCTCTAATTGTTTCAGGAGTTCTTCTTCATCTTCAAGCCTGTGTTTCAGTAAGACCTTTAATTCTGAAATTGTTTCATCATCGAATCTATTTTCCTTAACCTGTTTCAGTTTATCTTTGACAAAATGTTTTGAGAATATATTGCCAATCCAATCAGATAATCCATTTATTACCGGTTTTATATTTGGATTTTGTGAGAGTTTTGTAAACTGACCCATTAATCCCAAGGCGAGTGATATAATTTGCATTTCCATATCAAATTTGTTAAATATTTTAGATTATTTTTTCTCCAGCAATGTGATGATTAACATATGATCTTACACAAATATAAGTAAAATAGACAAGATTGTCAATAGAACTTCAATTTTCATAAAATCATTTTTCGATACTTTAGTGGAGATTCCGGTGAAAGTAAACACCAAATATCGAAGCAAAGTGAGTACTTGATTCCGGGACTTTGGGATGTTCTAAAATGCTGGTCATATAAAAGATATAATACTCAGTATTATTTGTTTGAGGTGTTCAAATATTTTTGGATAGGGGTGTTTAGTGGCTGCGGAATATGCACACCTGATAAGCAAGACAATCGTCATAGAAATAGTCCTCATGTAAGTCGAATGGTCAGCCGATTTTTGGACAGAATAATGATTTAAATCTAAACAAATGATACAATCCGGTTTAAAAGTTGCTGAATTAATTGAAGATGCTTTTCAACAAGCTCAAAGTAAAGAGATTGCGGGAGACATAGATCAAGTCCTCCACAAAAACAGAAGCACTGAATTCATTAATCATATCCATGCCAATCTTCAGGATCACTTTAACAAAAGCTCTTACAACATTGTAGTATTTTCCGGGCACATCAAAAACACCAATTTTTAAAAACGGAGCGAATATCTTGCTTTGTATTTAATGTTAATATTTCTTCTTTACGTTATTTATGAAAATTACGCCATGAGAACATCCTTATTTAAACATTCTATATAGCTCTTCTATCCTTATTCCTAATGTTAAATATGTCTTCTTATCATCAAATTGATATAATGCTCCAATACTAATGTAACCCCCAAAGTCAAAATATCCACCTATATGTAAAGCATATTTTGCAGGGACATTGTTTATTGTATCGCTCGCGCTTTTTAGAAAAGCAGATACAAGCAGGTTAGCCTTGATATATTGAAAATCTTTTTCTCTGAAATTTACTTGATAAATTCCGAATCCTAAAGAGGGAGCAATATCTTTAAAGCTAAATTCTGATGGGTCACCTTGAACTCGAACTAATATGGGTGAGTATAATTTCCCTACTTGAGGACTGAATAATCGTTCATATTCGAGTACAATTTTCCCAGTTTCATCACCATTAACAAATTCAATAACAATATAATCACCATGAGAAATATCATTTCTTCTTAGATCATTTTTTTCTATTAATTTCTTAATTGAAAAAGTAAACTTATTAGAGTATTTTATAATCTCCTTTTTTATTTGTTGTTCATCCCACCGGTTTACGATTTTAATTGTAATTCGAATTTCTTCTTTGTTCTCGGATTCAATCGTTATCTCATCAGTATGTTTAATTGACTTTGTTTTATCATATTTAGTTTTTGGTCTATGAATCTTATATGATCGGCTAGCTTTTTTCTCCTTGACAGAAATGGTTGTATATACAAAATTTGGGTTTTGGATATATTCATAGAAAAATTTGTAATCCACATCTTTATAATAAATCGTAACTGTTAACAAATATTTCCCTTCATCTATATTGAGTAAGTCTAATCCTTTTAAACTTAGATCTTCAATAGAAAACTGCACAATCTTATTTGAGAAATGCAGATTATCAACTTCTTCTTCTAATGAAAGGATTTCTTTAAGCTCCGTTTTATCATGTTTCTTTAAAGAAACTGAGGTAAGAAAATTATCACTGGGGTCTTTTGATAGATTTTCAAATAATAAAATATGTTTACTACCAATATTATATTGACTGAAGTAAGTATTAGTTTTCTTTATTTTTATTTTCTTTTGGGGTTGTATAATTTTAACTGAGAGTTCATTTGGTAATTCTTGTGAATAGGAATTAATACCAATTAACATTGTGAGAAGGAAAGTAATGCACAGGGTCAGTTTGACATTCAGATTTGCAATCATAATTTTCTTTATTAACTGATTTTAAAAAAAAGAGAAGCATCTATTTGATTAATCAAATATAATCAATTATTATATGAAAGTCAATTATTATTTAGATAAAGGGCTGTGAATCAATAATATAGAACTATATTACATTATTATTTTCACTCTAATTCGTTTTGGTTTAATAAGTTTAATGCGCCTCAATATATAGGCGCTAATTAAACTAAACTTGTGGTTAAACCTGTAATGAGTTTATATTAAACCTCTGAAGTGATAGTAATGACAAAAGTTTCCAGTGATCGCAGTAATAGGTCTAAACCAGTTTAATTGCTCAAATAAATAGTGTAATACGTAGGTCTCTTGTCCGATTTACTCTGTGCCCCGTGTGTTTGCGTCGCCCGGGAATTTTTTTACTAAAAGTGTTTTTTCCTGACCTCGGCAAACTTACTATCCATAAACGTTTCAAATGAATTTAGGTACTTTTACCCTTGCATAGGCATTGTATTGTAGTTAGTGGACATTATAACTACTTTTAGCTTGGCAAAGTTTGGCAGGGTTTCAGACCAAACTGACATAATTGGCTAAAATGGCTGTACCATTGATCGTTGTGAGGCTAGGGGAGGAGCATGATCAAAATATATAAATCAAAATGTTAGTTATTTTGTTAGTAAAAAAGAAAAGAGACAATTAGAATGATTTATCTAACTGTCTCTTATTTAGTGTGAACCCGGAGGAATTCGAATCCCCAACCTCCTGATCCGTAGTCAGGTGCACTATCCAGTTATGCTACGGGTCCAGTGTTTTGTTGCTTGTTAAGCGAGTGCAAAGATAAGAAAAAAATCAAATTCCAAGTTCCAAAAAGTACAAAATCCAGGGAAATTCCCAAATACAAATTCCAAAATCCAGAAAAATT
>JAIOSQ010000240.1 GCA_021107535.1 Bacteroidales bacterium
ATGGCATATATATGTTGCTGGTCCTGAAAGTTCACTTCCGTTTTGGTCGGGTGAATGTTAATATCGATCTTTTCCGGATCCGTTTCAAGATATATAAAGTAGGAAGGATAGGTGTCGGCAGGTAAGATTTCCCTGAATGCATTGTCAACGGAATGATGCAGATATGGATGTTTGATAAACCTGCCATTGACGAAAAAATATTGTTCTCCCCTGGTTTTCCGGGCAAACTCAGGTTTGCCGATAAATCCGCTAACATTGGAAATGCTTGATTTTAGCTCAAGGGGAACCAGCCTTTCTCTGTAATTATTACCGTATATGGCAACAATTCTTTCTTTAATTCCGGATTTTTTAAGCTGGTAGATAACTTTATTGTTTGTTTGCAGGCTGAAGGTGATATCTGTATACACCAGTGCGATTCTCAGAAATTCCTCAGTAATATGCCGCAACTCCGAAGTGTTGGATTTCAGGAAGTTCCTTCTCGCCGGTACATTAAAAAATAGATTTTTTACTGCGATGCTGGTACCGGCGGATGTTGTACATGGAGATTGATCAATGACTTTCGACCCTTCAATTCTGATACAGCTTCCAAGTTCATCCTCCAACCTTTTTGTTTTTAGTTCAAGCTGGGATATAGCTGCAATGGAGGCCAGGGCTTCTCCCCGAAAACCAAGCGTTCTGATTGCAAACAGATCTTTGGCTTCATTGATCTTGGAAGTGGCATGTCTTTCGAAACTCATACGCGCATCGGTAACAGACATCCCACAGCCGTTGTCGATGATCTGAATAAGGGTTCTGCCTGCATCTTTCACGACCAGCTGTATGTTGTCTGCTCCTGCATCCACAGCATTCTCCAGCAATTCTTTTACTGCTGAAGATGGCCTTTGAATGACCTCTCCGGCAGCAATCTGATTTGCCACGGAGTCGGGCAGAAGTTTGATGATATCAGGCATTATTCTGTAAAAAATCTAACGAGATTGTTGATGAACCCTGTAAAGAAGATGAAGTAGATTCCGAGAAATATGATCAAAGCATAGATAAAAATTTTCATCCATTTGTTTGATTTCCCTGCATCATCGGAAGTATGTCTGCGTCTCCAGTGTAATTCCATTCGATTTTTCAGGTCTTCCCGCACCTCCTCATCCGACCTGTCATTGCCGGAATACCCTTCCAGCTCCCGTTTCCTTTTTTCCAGCGCTTCAGCTTCCGGATCCCAATAGCGAGGCTTGTAGTGAAACCGCTTGTGTGTCGGTCGTTTAAAGAATACAAATTTCATCAATTCATTTTTAAAAGATCCTGGATACTAGATCCTGGATACTAGATACTAGATCCTGGTTGCTGGCTGCTTTACCACCCCCTGTCCCCCTCTCCTAAAGGAGATGGGCCACGAAGTTTGAATTATTATCTGTAATCATCTAACAGCCCAACGCCCAACGCCCAACGCCCAATGCCTAATGCCTAATGTGCCAGTACAGTAAACCTCTGCTTAGCATAGTAAAACGCCCCAAAGAACAAGGTATTGTAAAATAATCCTCCAAATACTTCATTCATAAAGAATGACAGGCCATAGGAGCCATCGTTAAAAAATACAAGCCCTGCGGTATAGCATTGCATAAGGCCGGAGAAATTAGCTGCATAAAGATAAGGACTGCTTAGCCAGGCTGCAAAATTGGTGATCAGGAAGAAAATGACAGAAGAGGTCAGCGAGGCACCCAATATAGTCCTGGCGTTCAGTTTTCTTCTAAGGAACAGCCCGATGGTCACGGTAATGGCAAAAGCAATGTACACAGCGGCCATGCTGCTGTGGAAGCCGATCAGCAGGTCGCTGAGCAACATCGCAGCTATAGGAATTGCAAACGCAAGATACCTTTTGCTCATATAAGCTCCGCCGAACAAAGCCATTGCGGCAATTGGCGTAAAGTTAGGCCAATGGGGGATAAGACGCATAAATGCACCGGCAAAGATAATACCGGCCAGAACGGCAAAACGAGTATTCCAGACTTTCTTATTCATAAAAATGGTGTTATTTTGTAAGGAACAAAAATATTAAAAATGATTTATTATTTCTCTTTAAAAATGTTTTTTATTAGAACACGAAATTAGTAAATTTGTTTGTTCATTAAGCTGCTTTCATTATGAAAAAGATGTATTCCATTTTACCACTCCTTCTGATAATTATATTAACTTCCTGCAACACAATGAAGAAAAAGGCCGATCTGATCATTTATAATGCAAAAGTATATACTGTTGATGATCGTTTTTCTGTTGCCGACTGTGTGATTATTAAGGAGGGAAAAATTTTGGCTGTTGGAAAGGCGGAAGACCTGATGTCTGCCTATGAAGCTACTGATATGCTTGATGCTGAAGGGTATTATGTGTACCCGGGCTTCCATGATGCACACTGCCATTTCCTCAGCTATGGTTTGGGTAAATTGCAGCGGGTCGATCTCACAGGAACATCATCTTTTAATGAAGTGCTGGAGTTGGTCAAAGCCCATGCCGAAATAAACAAGTCGGAATGGATAGAAGGAAGGGGCTGGGACCAGAATGATTGGGAGGTTAAGGAATTTCCCGATCGTGCAGAACTTGACAGGCTCTTTCCGGAACGTCCGGTCGTATTGATCCGCATTGACGGACATGCATCACTCGTGAATGGCGAAGCCCTTAGAATGGCTGGTATTACAGCGGAAACGGAAGTAACAGGAGGTGAAGTGAAAGTGGTGGATGGGAGACCTACCGGTATCCTCATCGATAATGCCATGGAATTTATCACCGAAGTGATCCCCGAAAATGATGAGGAGTTACAAAAAGCTGCACTATTAGCAGCCCAGGAGGATTGCTTTGCAGTTGGCTTAAGCTCAGTTACAGATGCCGGCATGAAAGTTTCCGTGATCAAACTCATTAATTCACTGCAGCAAAATGGGGAATTGAAGATCAGGTTCAATGCCATGTTAAGCACCATGGATACTGCTTACCTGGATTTCATGCGTGAAGGGATATATAAAACCGATCGCCTGCATGTAAATTCTGTTAAACTCTATGCTGACGGTGCACTGGGTTCACGTGGAGCATGTATGTTGGAACCGTATTGTGACGATCCCGGCAAGCATGGCCTGATCATGTATACTGAAAGCTATTACAGGGAAGTCATTGAAAATGCCCTGAAATATAATTACCAGGTCAACACACATGCCATTGGAGATTCAGGAAACAGGTTAATACTGGATCTCTATGCTGAATACCTTGGCGGGGCTAATGACAAACGCTGGCGTGTTGAGCATGCGCAGATCGTTCATGAAGATGATTTTAAGAAATTTGCTGAATTCAACATCATCCCTTCCATACAATCAACCCATGCCACATCGGATATGTACTGGGCAGAGGAGAGGGTGGGGCCGGAAAGGATGAAAGGGGCCTATGCCAGCAAAAGATTGCTGGACATGAATGGCTGGCTCCCTAATGGCACTGATTTTCCTATTGAGAAGATCAGTCCGCTTCTTACTTTTTATGCCGCAGTAGCAAGGAAAGACCTGAATGCTTATCCTGAAAACGGCTTTCAGTCCGGGGATGCCCTCAACAGGGAAGAGGCCCTGCGTTCGATTACCATCTGGGCAGCAAAAGGCAGCTTTGAAGAAGATGAAAAAGGCAGCCTGGAGGCGGGAAAAGTTGCAGATATTGTAATCCTGGATAAAGACCTTATGAACATAGATGAAAAGGAGATACCGGGAGTGAGCGTCCTGTACACCTTCGTTGGGGGTGAGAAGGTTTATGGGGACATCCGTTTTGAATAGAGAATCACGAACAAGGAATAAGAACAAGGAATAAGAATAAGAATAAGAACGTGGAAGGGGATTTGCGAAGGAGATTGATGATAGAAGAAGTTCCCCATCACCCACAGCCCAATGCCCACAGCCTACCGCCCACAGCCTACCGCCCACAGCCTACCGCCCACAGCCCAATACTATAAAGTCCCATACTTCTCAATGAATCCCCTGAACACGACAGGCTTGTCAGGCCCATATTTTTCAAGATTTTTCAGGATCTTATCAGCGGCTTTGGGGGTGCTGAGCTTTCCGGGTGTTTTTGAATAAAATTTATCTGCGTAGCAAACGATCTCTTCCTCAACAGTAAGTGGGATCATATCCCGCGGGGGAAGTGGCAGTTTATTGCGGATGATCTCCTCTTTATTGATCCCGACTCCCACATGTCGTTCACACACCAGGGCATGTTTCAGGAATCCTTCCTTTTCAAGAATTTCCCTTCCCAGGTATCCATGTGCCAGGTATGGATATTCCCCATAGCATCCGATGTCCGGATTATGGGTCATGAATATTCCTATGTCATGCAAAATAGCACTGCTACGGATGAATTCAATATCAGGGCCTAATTCAGGATTCATTTCCGCAATTTTTACGGCATGAGCAGCCACTGCCATACTGTGCTCGTAGAGGTATCCGAAAGCCATGCTGCCTTCCGGGTAATATTTCTTTAAAAGTTTTTCAGCTTCGCTTGTTGTCATCATTGTAGATTGCTGTGCCGTGCGGGGTTTGAGGCTCATGAAATAAGCGTGATTTTAAACTAAAGTAGTACAAAATTAAACTATTTACATTTTATATCAGCAAGGATAGGATGACAGAAAGCAAATGTCGACCGCCTCTGTTCATTCTACAATACAGATCGGAAATCAAAAATCCCCCAATCGACAATCGTCAAATAAAAAAGCTCCGGTTTTCCGGAGCTTTTTTGTGATCCAGCTGAGGCTCGAACTCAGGACCCACGGCTTAAAAGGCCGTTGCTCTACCAACTGAGCTACTGAATCGTTTTTGGAGGTGCAAAATTACTCAGTTTTTTTTAACTGGCAAAATTATTTTGGGATAATGTTTTGGGTGTTGGGTGTTCCACCTGCGCTAAAGCTTCGGCGGACGCAGTGGGTGTTGGGTGAAGTTTTAAGTTTTGAATTTTAAATTGGGTGCTTTGCTGCAAATATATTCAACATTGTCCATTTGGCATTCGACACATTGCATTTAAATGGAACATGGATAACACGGATTAAACAGATGACCACAGATAATAAGATGAAAAATCCGTGTAAAGAGGGACCTCCTGGTGTTAAACAATACGCCTGCTTATTCCTTGTTCTTATTCTTATTCCTTGTTCTTATTCTTATTCCTTGTTCTTATTCTTATTCCTTGTTCGTGATTCTCTATTCAAACCCCTAATGCCCAACACCCCTTCTGACTTCTGATTTCTGATATCACTCCAGGATGCCTTTTCCTACACGGAGTATCTCAGGTTCAAAGCCTGAGCAATCCACAATGGTGGATGCCCTATTATCGCCATAGCCGCCATCCACAACGATATCGACCTGGTTCTGGTAGCGCTCGTAAATGAGTTCAGGGTCGGTAGTATATTCAATGATCTCATCATCATCGTGTACTGATGTGGACATGATGGGATTGCCTAATGCCAGGACAATATCACGGGCAATATTATTATCAGGTACCCTGATACCGATCGACTTCTTTTTGCTCTGAAAGATCTTCGGTACATTATTGCTGGCACTAAGGATAAAGGTGAAAGGGCCCGGCAGGTTTTTCCGCATAAGCTTATAAATCGCATTGTCGATGGGCCTTGAAAACTCTGAAAGATGACTCAGGTCCTGACAGATAAAACTGAAATTTGCTTTTTCTTTCCTGACACCTTTGATCTGGGCCACCCTGTCTACTGCTTTCTGCTTGTAAATATCACAACCGATGGCATAAATGGTGTCTGTGGGGAAGATGATCACACCACCATCCTTCAGGCAGTCCGCCACGATGCGGATCTGTCGTTCTGAAGGATTATCGGGATGTATTTTGAGTAACATATTGTTCCATAAAAAAAAGGGTAAGTTACTTACATCGCACCGCTACAACCGCCTACCCTTGCTCCCTTCCGGACCTGGGGGAATTCAGCAGGAGCTGGTCGTATAAGACTTACCCAAGCGCAAAAGTACAACAATTTATTTGATGTAGTTTAAATCTTGCGCTAAAATCCAAATATCAATCAAATTCCAACATCCAATAAAAATCCAAACTCCAAATTCCAAAATTCAATAAAATTCCAAATTTTAAATCCCAAATTAACTTAAAACTTAAAACTCAAAACTCAAAACTAACCAGTAACCAGTAACCAGCCACCTTCCAATAAACGAGCCTAAAGCAAATCAAAAATTGCTTACATTTGCAGAAACTCAAAATCATCATCCCATGGAAGAAAAAAAACCTTCGGCCGGAAAATCGGCCCTGTATTATGGCCTGCTGCTTGCAGTGGCACTGATCATTGTGCACCTCGTACTGTACATTGCTGATTTTCACAAATCTACTGGTGGATTTGTAATTTCAATGCTGGTGCTTGTTGCCGGGATTGTCGTTGCCTCGCTTGATTACAGGAACAAAAAGCTTGGTGGCTATATTAGCTACGGCAAAGCAGTCAAGATCGGATTCCTGACTGTTCTGTTCGCATCTTTTATTGTTGCGATCTATACATTTGTATATCACAGTAATATCAATCCTGGCGAGATACAGCAGGCAAAAATTGAAGCAGCGGAAAAGATATATGAAATGGATTTGGATTCTGAACAGGAGGAACAGTCACTTAAATGGGCGGATAAAATGAATACTCCTGTGACTTATGCTGTCGGAACCATATTTATGTTGGCGTTAATTGGCATTGTCATAGCCCTGATCACCTCCATTTTTATTAAAAAGGAAGAATACGTTAGTCTTGCTTAACTCATTGAGACTAAATTTTTAAAAACGAAGTGCATTGAAAATTCATAGCCGGATTGATCCCGTATTGGCGGGATCTCCTGATTATTTATCTTGTTCCAGGCTTTTGGGACTGCGCAGTCATTGAATTTGTATATATGGATATTTCAGTTATTATACCCCTCTTAAATGAGGAAGAATCTTTGCCCGAGCTGACATCATGGATAGACAGTGTGATGCAGGAAAATACTTATTCATATGAAGCCATACTTATAGACGATGGGAGTAAGGACAATTCCTGGAAGGTCATCGAAGACCTTACGGCACAAAACCCGAATCTTAAAGGGATCCGTTTTAAGCGGAATTATGGAAAATCAGCTGCTTTAAACTCCGGTTTCGAGCTGGCTTCAGGGGATGTGGTGATCACCATGGATGCTGACCTGCAGGACAGCCCGGAGGAGATCCCCGGCCTTTACAGGATGGTAATGGATGATGGTTTCGACCTGGTTTCAGGCTGGAAGAAGAAAAGGCATGATCCCATCGCAAAAACCATTCCTTCCAAATTCTTCAACAGGGTAAGCAGAATGATGTCAGGCATTAAGTTGCATGACTTCAACTGCGGACTCAAAGCATATAAACTGGAGCTTGTTAAAAGCGTTGAGGTTTATGGGGAGATGCACCGCTACATTCCTGTAATCGCCAAATGGGCAGGTTATTCCAATATTGGAGAAAAGGTTGTTCAGCATCAGGAGCGTAAATACGGTAAAACAAAATTCGGAATGGAACGATTTATCAATGGCTTCCTTGACCTGCTGTCCATTACTTTTGTCAGCCGTTTTGGCAAAAAGCCCATGCACTTTTTCGGATTGATAGGCACTTTATTCTTTCTCAGTGGCGGCATCATCTCAATCTGGATCATCATCAACAAGATATTCAAACTGGCACAACGGGATGTTGTGGACCAGCCCCTCTTTTACCTGGCATTGCTGGCCATGATTATCGGGGTGCAGCTCTTCCTGTCCGGATTCCTGGCGGAAATGATCTCAAGGAGTTCCCACGACCGCAATAAATACATTATAGACAAGCGTATCGGTCATGATGGCCCGGGCGGGGAATAAATTCATGCACACAATGCCGGATGCACGGAAAATAGTGATTGTAGGCCCTGCACACCCATTAAGGGGAGGAGGGATGTCGACCTTTAACGAAAGGCTTGCCAAAGCTTATGCCGATGCCGGTGAGGAAGTACAGATCGTCAGTTTCTCTTTGCAGTATCCTTCTATCTTTTTTCCGGGGAAATCACAGTTCACGGATGAGCCACCTCCTGAGGGGATCAGGATCAGCAGCACCATCAACTCCATCAATCCTTTCACATGGATAAAAACCGGGAACCGGATCAGAAGACTAAAGCCTGATATCGTGATCATCCGCTACTGGATACCCTTTATGGGCCCGGCTCTTGGATGCATTGCACGGCGAATCCGTAAAAACAAACATACGAAGATCATTGCCATCACCGACAACGTAATTCCCCACGAAAAGAGAAAAGGTGACAAAGCCCTGACACGATATTTTCTTAAGCCAATTCAGGGCTTTATAACTATGTCGGGATCCGTGATGTCTGACCTGGAACTTTTTGATGTCATAAAACCCAAAACCCTTTGCCTGCATCCTCTGTATGATAACTATGGAGATCCGATAAGCAGGAATGAAGCCCTTGAAAAACTTGATCTGTCGCCTGATTTTAATTATCTTTTATTTTTCGGCCTTGTCAGGAAATATAAAGGGCTGGATTTGTTGCTACGGGCCCTGGCCAGTGATAAACTTGCGCATCTTCCGCTGAAACTTCTCGTTGCCGGAGAATTCTACGACGACTATGAAGCATGCAGCAAATTGCTCGATGAACTTGGTATCCGTGATAAGGTGATCATGAACAATGAGTTTATACCAAACGCCGAGGTTGTTCGTTATTTTTGTGCCGGCAGCCTGGTGGTACAACCATACAGGGATGCTACACAAAGTGGGGTCACCCAGGTGGCATATCATTTTAATAAACCCATGGTAGTGTCTAATGTGGGTGCCCTGCCGGAGATGGTTCCTGATGGTGTTGCCGGTTATGTTGTGAAGCCCGACCCGGAAGATATTGCGGAAGCAATCAGAAAATATTTTGATGAAAACAAAGAACCTGAATTCATCGAAAACGTAAAAATTGAAAAAAAGAACTATAGCTGGGATATTTTCCTGAAGGCTATTGATGAACTCGCTGACAAAATAAAGATTTAAGGATGAGCAGGATATACAGAAGCAAAGCACCATTGAGGCTTGGCCTTGCCGGCGGTGGGACAGACGTTCCTCCCTATTCCGACCTCTATGGCGGGGCAGTCCTGAATGCTACCATCAATATGTATGCCTATGCCACCATCATTCCGAGGACAGACGGAAAGATCATTTTCAAGTCGCTGGACAACGGCCAAAACCTGGAATATGATTCCACGGATAAACTGGAGATAGATGGTGAGCTTGATATCCTCAAGGGAATTTATAACCGCATAGTAAAGGATTATACGAAGGAGCCGCTATCTTTTGAACTTTCAACCATCGTGGATGCTCCCCCGGGCTCGGGCCTTGGAACCTCATCCACACTTGTAGTAACCATACTTGGGGCTTTTGCCGAATGGCTCAGGCTTCCTTTCGGTGAATATGATATGGCCAGACTGGCATATGAGATCGAGCGTATCGACCTGCAGATGGCAGGTGGCAAACAAGATCAGTATGCAGCTACCTTTGGTGGAGTGAATTTTATGGAATTCTTTAACGGGGATAAGGTAGTTGTTAACCCGCTGAGGATTCGTAGTGAATACCTTGATGAACTTGCCCATAACCTTGTACTTTTTAATACGGAAACCAGTCGCTTGTCATCGGAGATCATTGCCAGGCAGTCGAAAAACATCGAAGACAAGGACCCCGCTTCCCTGGATGCTTCGCATAAGCTTAAAATGCAATCCATGATGATGAAGGATGCCTTGCTGCGCGGGGAGTTAGACAAAATTGGGGAGATTCTCGACTATGGCTGGCATCATAAAAAATTGCTTGCCCCTGGTATCAGCAACCCCATGATCGATGAGTTATATCAGACTGCCATTGAAAATGGGGCCTCAGGAGGGAAGATATCCGGCGCTGGCGGTGGTGGATTTATTATTTTCTATTGCCCAAATAACACCCGCCACCAGGTGATCGAAGCCATTAGCAAATTCGGTGTCGCCCATCCTTATGAGTTTACGGCTACTGGACTCAAAACATGGTCCATTTAAACTAAGAGGAAAAACGGCGATCTAAGTTTTAATTACTAAGTAGATTTTATCTTCTGCAGTTTGCTTCTCATAATGTAGCAATGCAGACCGCTCCACCTCTTCCGGGCTCATCTCAGCAATAATATCCTGCGTGTCGGGCTTAAAACCTGCCTCTGCCAATTTATCAGTATAATCAAGGCCATATTCACGTACATGGTCACGCTGTCCGAAATGTTTTTCGCGTTCTTTCGGATCAGTGATGGTGTGATCTTCATAAGTCTGCATGCGTTCTTCGTTGATTGGAACGTTAAGGATACCCCACCCACCGGGCTTCAGCACCCTGTAAAATTCTCTCATGGCCTGGAGATCTTCAACAACATGCTCAAGTGTGTGATTGCAAATAATCACATCAAAGGAGTTATCCCCAAAGGGGATCTCCCTGATGTCCATCTTAACATCAGCCAGGGGCGATTCAATATCACCTGTGGTATAATCAAGATTCTCCAGAGCTTTGAAACGCTTGATGAAACAATACTCAGGTGCTACATGCAAAACCTTCAGCTCCGCTGAGAAAAAATCAGTCTTGTTTTTCAGGAACAGCCACATCAGGCGGTGCCTTTCCAGCGAGAGGCAGGATGGACAGAGGGCATTGTCGCGTTTGACAATCCTGCCATAAGGAAGGAGCTTTCTGAATTTCCTTCCGCAAACCGGGCATTCCTTCTTGTTTCCTGCATAAAATACAGAGATACTCCGGAGTATAAAATGGCTGATCTGTTGTAAATATCTCCTGGGAATGAAACGCGTAAGCAGGCTGATGATGGTTTTCATAAGAAGGCTGGTATTTTGGCAGTAAAGATAAGAGTATTTTGGGTTTTGAATTTTGGATGTTGGGTTGTTTGAATAGAGAATCAAGAACTTGTTTGAATAGAGAATCAAGAAC
>JAIOSQ010000300.1 GCA_021107535.1 Bacteroidales bacterium
GCCTGGGTAGCGCCAACCGATCCCAAATCTGCTAAATAACCGTATAGAAGCGGAAGCAAAGCACCTCCGGCAATTCCCATGATCAACAGGGCTGAGCCTATCTTGATAAATTTACCAAGTCCTTCGATGGCAAGGGGCCAGATGGCCGGCCACATGATGGAATTTGCAAATCCCAAGGCAGCGATCATAAGGATAGATGTATAGCCATCAGTTATGCTTGCAATAATTGCAAAGACCACTCCAAGGATAGCAAAATACTTAAGTGCATTTGCCTGGGATATATATTTTGGAATCGTGATGATGCCGACAAAATATCCCACGATCATTGCAAAGAGGGTGAAGGAAGCGAAAAATTTAGCTTCTGCAAATTCAAAGCCAAGGAAGTTTCCATAGCCGATCAGGGTATCTACGGCGACCACTTCCACACCAACATATACGAATATCGTAATTACACCAAGCAGCAGATAGGGAAACTGCCATATGCTTGTCCTTGCTGTTTGAGTTCTATCATCATGGTCTTCTTCGGTATCGATGTCAGGCAGTGATGAAAAACGCACCAGTCCGGCCAGCAAAAACAATATTATTGCCATAACAATATATGGATTAATGACTTTCAGGGCAAGGTCATCAAGGGCTATCGCTTTTGACACCATATCCATTTCTTCTATCTGCACAACCAGATCATCAACTCCCGCCAATAGGATGGCACCGAGAATGACAGGGCTGAGTATGCCTGCAAACTTATTGGCCACTCCCATAATGCTGATACGTTTTGCAGCACTTTCGATAGGGCCAAGGATAGTTACATAGGGGTTCGACGCGGTTTGCAGAATGGCCAGGCCGGTACCCTGTATAAAAAGGCCGGTAAGGAATAATCCATAGGTTCTTGTCATGGCGGCAGGAATAAATACGAGTGCTCCGATGGCCATGGTGATCAGGCCGATCGACATCCCGTTTTTGAAGCCTGTTTTATTGAGTACTACAGATGAAGGAAGAGCCATCACAAAGTAGGAAATATAGAAGGCGAAGGTCACCCAGAAAGATTCAAAAGCAGTTAATTCACAGGCAATCCTTAAATACGGGATCAATGTAGCATTCAGCCAGGTAACAAAGCCAAAAATAAAGAACAAAAATCCTATAATAATGATTGGGATCAGGTAGTCTTTTCTTCTGTTTTCCATACGGATATTTAGTTTTTTAAATATTCAGGCAACAAATTTAGTCAGATTTTCACAATTGACAGGATAGCAGCCCATCCTCCCCCGGGGGCTAGTTTTACCTTAAGTTTGGTATTTCTGTCAACGATGATACTTTCTTTTATGAAATCCTGTGCATTCCTGTGGGCGTTAGGCCCATCTTTCCATATCGTGGCCTCATACTTCCTGTCGCCCAGGAAAGAAAGGTCAATCTCCAGTTCCCTGGCATCCCAGTCTGTCATAGCACCGATGTACCATTCGTGGCCGTTTCGCCTGGCCACAACAACAAAATCGCCGACTTTTCCGTCCAGCACCACCGTTTCATCCCAAACCACCGGAACTTTAGATAAGAATTGCATACATGCCACTTCGTTCATATAATGTGTGGGGTTATCGGCCAGCATCTGCAGCGGGCTTTCGAAAACGACATACATAGCCAGCTGCTGGCAGCGTGTTCCCTGGCTCATGGGCTTTTGCATTACAGCCTGGAAATTTTCTTTGGTAGCATTTAGCATCGCTCCCGGTGTATAATCCATCGGCCCGGCGAACATCCTGATAAACGGCAGGGTTACTGCACCTTCCGGGCTGGCAGCATCACTCCACTTGCTCCACTCCATTCCCCTCACACCTTCCCTTGTGATGACATTGGGCCAGGCCCTGTGTAAGCCTGCCGGCTTGTAACTGCCATGATAGTCGACCAGGAATTTTCTTTTGGCAGCTTCTTCAGCAATTCTCCAATAATAGTCCACCATCCACTGGTCGTCGCGCTGCATGAAGTCTATCTTCAGCCCGGCTATTCCCCATTCCTCAAACAAAGGCATCACCTCATCCAACTGATCATCCAACGTTTTCCAAATCACCCAAAGGATGATCCCTACGTCTTTTTCTTTTCCATAAGACAGCAATTCCTCCATGTTAATTTCCGAATTGATCTTTGTCAGATCCCCTAATTCATACCAGCCCTCGTCCAGGATGATATAATCAATATTATTTGCAGCCGCAAAATCAATATAGTATTTATACGTTTCAGTATTGACCCCTGCCTCAAAGTTCACCCCGTAAATATTGTTGAAGTTCCACCAGTCCCAGGCTACTTTCCCGGGCTTGATCCAGGACGGGTCCTCTATCTTGCAGGGTTCCGATAAGAGGAAGACCATCTGATTTGCAAGAAGTTCTTTATCTTCATCTGCAATGGCAATCACCCGCCAGGGGAAAGTGCGCTCCCCATTTACCTTTGCAATATAATCTGCTCTTTTCACCGGAACGATATCCCTGTCGTTTTTCTGTTCCTCTTCCAGAACAAAACGTGGAAATTTTCCTCTTAAAGTAAAGGCATCAGGATCACCCTGCATATACATCCCGGGATAGTCCTGCAGATCTGCTTCCGTGATGAGTACTTTCGGCCCTCCATTCACATCCACAAGCAGTGGAATCGATGAAAAGCGATCAAAGGTGATCTCTTCAAGAGACAGATACAGGTATTCCCTTTCCTGATGGGTAAATAAGCGCTCTTCTTCTGGGAAAAACACCAGATGATTATCCGGGAAGCTGAACCTGGCTTCTTCTGTGACCACGATAAGTTCATCTTTAATGCTGCTTTCCCAACGAAAAGCAACACCTTCGTCATATGCCCTGAAAATAAGCGAATAATTTCCTTTATAATTTATCCTGACCTCATTGAAGTGGTCTCTGACTTCTGCTGATTTTTGTCTCACCACCGGTGTGATCACCTGATCAACAGACCTTCTCTTCACAGACTTCACCTCAGGGTTAATCCCGAAGCCACCATGCTTTTCGGTATGTAAAGAGATCTGTGATGGGGAGATGATCATGCGCTCACCGTAATACACAGCGTAGTCAACTTTGTCATCAGTATTCACTTCAAGCCTGATCTTCCCGTTGGGCGAAAGTAGTTTATAATCATCTGCATGGAGCACATTGCTCATCATCACCAATCCGCTGAAGACAGCTAAGATTATGTAAAGTGTATTTTTCATTATCGTATGATTATCTCGTCGGTAAACAGCCATGCTTTTCCTCCTGTGCCCGGATGGCCTTCAGGGCAAACACCAATATTTCCGGCAATGATACGGAAATATCTTGCTTCAATGCCACTGATTTTGACATTGTACTTATAAATATGGGGATCTTTGTAATCAATTCCCTGGCGAATATTATGCTCTATTTCATAAAAATCCTTTCCATTGGCCGACCATAATATTTTTATTTCGGTGGGGAGGTAAATCCATGAAGTCTTATCCTGCAGGAAATGCAATTCTATCTCTGAAATGTGTTTTACTTTTCCGAGGTTGATCTCCACATTAAAGTCTTCCCCTTCAAATCCCTGCCATTTGCCATCCTTGAAATCAGAAGAAGCCAGGATGCCATCCACCAGGCCGTTGTTATAGTCGGCATGGTATTTAGTGGAATATTTGTATTTATAATCCACATACCGGCCAGTGGCCTTATTTACTTCAAAGTACTTTTCAATATATCCTACACGAATACCATCTTTGTATGCGGCGGCCCTGAGAGTGGAGGGTTTGCTAAGCACGATATTTCTTGTATGCTTTTCTGAAGCAGATCCGGGCTCAGAACCATCCAGACTATAATAAATATCTGCATCCTGATGAATAGTTGTGATGTTGAGCATGATATTATTATTCTCCTTACTCACAGATGATGTGATTTGCATATCCGGATAAAGTTGCAGCAGGTCAAACCAGGCTGTTCCTTTACCATTCAGTTTCAATACAGGTGAAAGCTGATTTGCTCCATACTCCGGGAGGGGAACACAGTTAAAGGAGTATTCATTCCATTCCCCATCCGGGATAAATGATTCTTCACACTTGGTTCCAAACGATATAGTGAATTCCGGATAATCCTCTTCATCTGGCCCGCAACCACACAGGCGCTTAAAGAAACATTTATGGGTCTTTTCACGAAATTTAAGCGGAATGGCTTTGGCCTGTACACTCATGGTATAACTTTGGCCCGGCTCTATACGCAAGCGATAAAAAGAAAGGGACATCCCTTCATTTGAGGTGGGTGTGGTAAGCCTCAGAGAGTGATTCCCACGCACTGAGGTTCTGGAATCAATAAAATAGGTGGCGCCCCGGTCATTCTGAGGCCTGGCATAACATGAAGCAGGTACGCCGGTCGCTGTGATATCTTCAAAGCTTGGATCTTTTATGATATTCTTGTAATGAAGTTTCGGTCCCTTGTATATACCCATCTTATACTTGATCTTGTAAACTCTTGTGCCAAACGCATTAATAATATCTTCCACATGACCCTTATTCACGTCCACTCTTCTGTCTTCAAACATAAGTCCTGCCGAACCTGAATAAACCATTCCATCCAGGGAAAAACTGTATTCGAGGGGTTTGTTGATTGTGTTTACCACAATAATGACAAAAGCACCATCCTTATGGTATGCTTTTAATTGAACATTGATCTCTTCGCAGGAGATATCAGGTACCGGATCAGCTGAAAAAAGGAAGGGAGTCAGCTCGGCAATTTCCAGGGAGATAGCTGCACATTCATTCCATGCTATTGTCGATTTGGGGAATGAATTCAACCCATGCCTGATAAAATACTGTATCCCCATGGCCTTGTTCACAATGCCCAGGTATGTCATCACCCGCAGTTCCTGCTTCGTGGGTTCGCGTAACCACCATTCATTGCCACCAAAAGCCTGTGGCACAATCCATACCGGTTTCCTGAGAAAGAATTCCGCATGGAGCATGGCAGCTGTTACCCCGACCTCATCAACACTGCTATGAGGGATGGGATACGGATCGGCCATTACAATATCCATCACATGGCTGTAGTCCTTTGCCATCCAGGGGCTCATAAATACGACAGTAATCGGATGGTATGGATCCAGTTCCTTGAGCAGTTCATAAGCATAGAGCAGTGAATCCGGAGGAACGCCCTGTCCAACGGGTTCATCGCTGATATACCAGGACAATAGCGCAGGGTGGTCCCTGAATGTTTCAATTTCTTTTCTCAGCATTTTGATCCGCTTAGAGCGACTGAGTTTATCATATTTTTTGGAAGCAACTCCTCCTCCCCCGGCCAGGCTGAGCAGGTTGTAATTCACCTTCATCCCAAGCGCGGCACAGCGGTCCATATAGGCTTTTCGCTCCTTCAGAGTTTTTCCTTCAATCTTCTGGTAAGGCGACATCATGTTGAAACCCTGGACTACCTCTTCCTCCGCCAGGCCGGGTTGTACCGGGGAATAATTATAAAACCCGAAGGGGAAAAACGGCAATCCCTCAACGATCAGTCCCCCACTTACACGATCGATCTTCACCGCATTGTACTGATCTGCCCTGATGATCAGTTCCACTTTATCTGAATCTACCCATTTCCCATTTTCATTGTAGGAGACTGTAATCTCATTGCTTCCCAAATGGAATTTCTCAAGGGGGAAAGAGAAAATATTCATCTGCCCCGCAACAACATTTTCACCTTTGGCGAGATGGTCATATTCAAAGACCATGTCAATATTCACAGAAAGCCCCGATTTTGATTCAGGGACCCATACGATGAATTCTACTGTTTCTTCCGAAGTATAATAATCATAGCGACTCACAGCCATGTAATCGCTGCTGGAGAATGCCTGTGAAGAGATAAGAGCAGAAAGGATAATCTGCAATATTATTGCAAGGCAGAAACTGCCGGATTTTATTTTTATCATATACTTATTCTATAAATTAATTTCACAATTTGTACTGCAGTTGCCGATCAGGGATGGTTTTTCGGACTGCAGTGCAATAATAGTACATTTTTATGTTTTGGGGTTAATTTAAACAAGCGCTACGCGCTATGGCTTGACTTTTGCAAGCCTCCGGATACAAATCAGGAACCGCTACGCGGTTCGGCGGTGGAAGAAAAACTGCTAATGGATACTCTTTCAGTCCCATAAAGCTTTGTCCGTAGGACATAGCTATTTGTAACAAACCAGCATTGGGGAGAAACTGCTACCGCGTAGCGGTTGCGATAAAAAATTAAAATTTGAAAAGAAATTGTTCATCATAATCAACTTCAAAACTCTTTAAATACTGAATATATTCCTTTTTGAAAGAATTCTTTGCATGATGTTGCTCTTGATTTGCAATGTAGTCGTATACTCTTTGTATATGGGACTGGCTATAAGAAAATGCACCATAGCCATGCTGCCAGTAGAATTTCCCTTGATAATAACCCTTTTCATTAATAAAAATTGAAGCTCGTCTTTTAATTTCTTTTACGGTATCTGATAATGCATATTTCGGATTCATCCCAAGAAATAAATGAACATGGTCATTTACTCCATTAATAATTATTGGTTTGTGTCCTTTTTCATTTAAAATACCTCCCATTATTCGGAACACTTCATCTCGAAATTCCTTTGACAGTCCTCTTTCTTTGTATTTGACAGCCATAACTATCTGAATGTAGATTTTTGTGTAAGACCCTGGTTTCATAAAATTATATATTTGGTTGATTGCATCTCTTCTATATGTTAATACCAAATTTATAGTTTTGTTCCACTTTTTAACATTAAATAACCGCTACGCGGTATAAAATATTTTTTTTTGCAAGCCCCCGGATACAAGTCAGGAACCGCTATGCGGTTCTGCTTTGTGATAAAACAGCCTGCTTTGCACTCTCAAAGTTCGATATTAACAACCGCTACGCGGTTCTGCTGTGAAAGAAAAACTGCTAATGGATACTCTTTCAGTCCCATAAAGCTTTGTCCGTAGGACATAGCTATTTGTAACAGGCTGGCATTGGAGAAGCGCTACCGCGTAGCGGTTGCGATAAGCACTGAAGATTAAACAAGCGCTACGCGCTATGGCTTGACTTTTGCAATCCGGATACAAATCAGGAACCGCTACGCGGTTCGGCGGTGAAAGAAAAACTGCCAAATGAATACTCTTCAAGTTCGATATAGCTTTGTCCGTAAGGCATAGCTATTGATCAATGTGCTCTTCCCTGATCTCTATCGTTTTCCTGAGTTTGATCTCTTCCGAGGAAGTACCGATCAGCACCTCGTACTTGCCAGGTTCAATGGTCCATCTCCCATCATCCTCATTATAATATAAAAATGCCTCGTACGGAAGCGGAATAGCAACTGTCTTCTTTTGTCCAGGAAAGAGGGTGACCCTTTTAAAAGCCTTCAATGCTTTCAGGGGTTTGATGACACTGCTTTCCGGATCCCGGATATAAAGTTGCAGCACTTCAGTCCCGGCCCTGGGGCCCAGATTTCGGATTTCCACGGTGGCTATCCATCCACTATCGTTTTGGTTTCGCCTCATCATAAGTTTACCAATGCCAAAGGTAGTATAGGTCATACCATATCCTGAAGGGAAGCGAGTATCGAAATTCTGATTCTCATTCATTACCCATCTGTAGGGAAGTTTACTGCTGGGATTAAGCTCTCCAAACAACACTTCCGCAATCTCTGCACCGCTCTTCTGCCTGGGTGCCCAGGCCTGGATGATGGCAGGTATGTCGAAAACCCAATCCTCAATATCTGCAGAATCATCTGTTTGCAAAACAACTATAGTATTCGGGTTAGCGTCATAAACAGCCCTGATCAATCTTGATTGGTTTGGAATGCAATGATGCCCCCGGGCATTACTGTTATATTCGAAGTTGCGGGGCTGCCTGACAAAAATGATGGCCACATCAGCCCTGCGGGCTTTTTCAACTGCATTGGCGATCATATTATCAATCAGGTAATCAAATCCGAACTTAAGCTGCGCAGGCCCACCATCCGAGAAATAATCGATCTGGAGGTTATACGATTCACCTTTTTCAATATTCAACCAGGCAGAATCTATCCTCACCGGCCCGGATTTCCATGCATCAATCATAAGTTTTCCATCCAGGTACAGCCTGCAGCCGTCGTTATGTATCAATTTCGCCTTCACCGGGCCACCATGCTGTGGGATGAGGGTTGCATCCCACTTGACAGAGAACTCCCTGGAAATTATTTCGGAATGTGGAAGTGCGTACCCCCAGTTGAAATCAATCTGTTTATCGGTAGCAAATTTGGCGGGAGATCCGGAAGCTTTCAGGTTATTATAATACTTAGCAGAAAATCCATTTACGCCCTGTCCGATATATACGAATGATGTGTCAAGTGGTGCAACATCATTTTTAATGTTAACCCCCAAAGCTGTGTAAAGGAAAGCTGCATCACCAACATAGTTTTTAACCCCTTCGTATGGGGAAATGGCATTTGTTAAGTCTACCTCAGGGCTTACACCTGCTCCGGCACCGGGAAAAAACAGTGACGGACCGATCAGGGCAATCGAATTTATCTGACTTGTGTCGAGTGGAAGAAGTCCACCATGATTTTTCAGCAGAACAATGCCAGCTGTAGCACGCCTGAAATAATACCAAGGTGTACCAGACACAGTTGTGGAGATCGTATCCTTATCAGGCCTGGGTTCAATGCCGATATCCTGTGCAACTATCTGGCATGAAAATATAAGAAAGATTATCGGGATGCAAAATGCAATTCGTTTCATCATATCATGTATACTAATCCGGGAAAAGTTACAACGCAATTCCCGCCATAAAATTATGATTTTTAGGTGAGAGATCGAATTAGTATTTCCAGTCTAACATTTCCTTTTCCTGAAAGAACAATACTGTGCCACCAGTATGCCTAGCATCATCAGTGCACAGCCGGCCAGTTCCCTGCCACCAAGCTGTTCATTCAGGATGATCCATCCACCCAATGCTGCAAAAACCGCCTCCAGGCTGAGGATGATGGCCGCATGCGCCGGGGGTGCCTTCTTCTGAGCAATGACCTGGAGGGTATATGCAATACCAACGGACAATAATCCACCATAGAGTATTGGAATGCTTGCATCAAGGACACCTTCCAGTGTGTTTTGTTCAGTGGTGAGCGCAAGGATGGTGCTCAGGACCGAGCATACCAGGTACTGTATCAATGCTAGTTTGAGCGCGCTTACTTTTGGCGACAGTACTCCGATGATGACCACATGTACAGCCCAGAATACCGCCCCGATCAACACCAGCAAGTCGCCGAAGAAAATGGAAAAACCTTCGGTGACACTTAAAAGGTACAATCCTACAGCAGCAAGCAATGCTGCAATCCATATCGTGAAATGGGGATATTGTTTCCTGAGCAAGCCCAGGATGGGAACGATTACTACATATAGCCCGGTGATGAAACCTGCATTAGATGCAGTTGTATAAACCATTCCATATTGCTGGAAAGTAGCACCGCCAAAAAGCACAAGGCCAAGGATGAGCCCGCCACGCATTAATAATTTATTGCTCTGTAAACTTTCTTCTCTTGAAGGATTATTATTCCTTCGTGAAAAATAGATAAAAGGAATGATGACCATCGCTCCCAGCGCAAAGCGTATCCCATTAAAGATAAACGGGCCCACATAATCCATCCCAACCCGTTGCGCAACGAAAGCAAGGCCCCAAATTAATGATGTTAATAGAAGTAGGCTGTCAGATCTAAGGGTAGTGCTTTTCATTTACAGATGATAAAAAAATACAGCTTATAAACTCCAAAATTCAAATTACAAAATACAATGAAATTCCAAAATCCAAAATCCAATGAAATTCAAAACTCAAAACTTAAAACTCAAAACTCAATTGACTGTAACTCGAGTAATAACATTCAATTTTTACCTGGGTTTGCTCATTAAGACTTTTTGCTTATTCAATAATTATTTCATCCACAAATACCCAGGACGGGCTTCCTGCTCCGGGATGCCAATCCGGGCAGGGCCCCGGGTTTTTCGCAATGATCTTTACATACCTTGCATGCAGGTCAGTATAATTTCTGGAGAAATTTTTCACCATGGCTTTCTTTTCCTCCATGGGGATGCTGTTGAGAAACTCACCCACACTTTTGAAATCTGAATCTGAATCTGATACCAGGAAACTCACTGATGAGGGCATAAATATCCAGGTGGTCATGTTTTGCAGAAAGCCGACAGAAATACTCTTAATGGCTGATACACTTCCAAGGTCGATCACCACTTCCACATCATCACCCCTGAAGCCCTGCCATTGCCCGTCATTATGGTGTACCGAACCCCGGATACCATTAACCAGGCCATGGTCTCCGCCTGCCGTGTACTTATCACTGTAATCGTTTTTATAAGAAAACGCTTTGCCTATCCCTTGATGCATCTTGATCTCGCGTTCAGAAACATGGCCTTTCATCTCTTCGTCAACAAATATACATGCCTTGACGGTAGCAGATCTTTCCAATTCAAATAGTGTGTCGTATACTGCAGCATCAGCTCCGGGTTCAGAACCATCGAGGGTATAACGTATCTCCGCTTCTTCCAGTTCCGATTCCAGTTGTATCATCACTGATTTATTTTGTTGGTCATATTCCAGCGTGATCTCAACTGCAAAGACGGCATCGCAATAGTTCACACCCATGATGTCCAATCGCTTAAAATGAAAATCCAGTTTTCTCATGAATCGTTCCCAGTCGATCCTTCTTTCCGTTGACCAATCTACCTCTGCCAGAGCGATCATCCTGGGCACAGCCATATATTCAGCATATTCAGGGGTGGCAATATATTCGGTCCAGACATTGCCTTGGGCACCGAGGATATGCTCTTGTTCTGCATCATTCAGCTCGGCAGGCGAAGGATTGTAATGATATACATCCCTGAGGGTGGTATATCCACCTATGGCTTTAGGCTGAGTAGACGGATCAGCCTGGTAATGGTCGAAATAACAATGTGAATTTGGTGTCATCACCACATCGTGGCCCATCAGTGCAGCTTTTATCCCACCTTCTTCGCCCCGCCACGACATTACCGTGGCTTCAGGAGCGAGCCCGCCTTCGAGGATCTCATCCCAGCCAATCAACTTGCGGCCATGCTCATTCAGGAAAGTTTCGATACGCTTAATGAAATAACTTTGCAGCTCAAATTCATCTGCCAGGCCTTCTTTCCGTATCCTTGCCTGGCATTTTGAACAATGCTGCCACCTGGCTTTCGGACATTCATCTCCACCTATATGTATGTACTCACCGGGAAATAAATCCATCACCTCAAGCAGTACATTTTCAAGAAACTCGAATGTTTTTTCATTTCCGGCACAATACACATCCTCTTTCACCCCCCAGATCGTAGCTACCTCAAACGGACCTCCTGTGCAGGACAGTTCAGGGTATGCTGCAAGTGCAGCAACGGAATGGCCGGGCATCTCGATCTCAGGGACGATAGTGATCTGCCTTTGTCTGGCATACTCTACGATCTCCCGTATATCATCCTGGGTATAATAACCACCGTACACACTGCCATCAGCTTCGGTGCGCCAGGCCGACACTTTTGTGAGCTCCGGATATTTTTTGATCTCAATCCTCCAGCCCTGGTCTTCGGTTAAGTGCCAGTGAAACATATTCATCTTGTACATTGCCATCAGGTCCAGGTACTCTTTTATGAACTCCTTGGGAAAGAAATGCCTGCAAACATCAAGGTGCATTCCCCTCCATTCAAAGCGAGGAAAGTCCTTAACATCTACAGAAGGCATCTCAAGTTCAATATCTTCAATGACTGTCTTACTGACAATTTCAGGTGGCAGCATCTGCAGTATCGTCTGAACGCCATAAAAAAGCCCGGTGGGTGTTTTTGCCTGCAAGACCACCGAACTGCTTCCGGAAACATCCAGCTTATAGGTTTCATCATCCCATGTGCTATCCGCATTATAGGTGGTGATCACTATATCGCCTGAAAAACTTTGCACATCTTCATCATCTACAATTTCCAGCCTGAAACCGGCAGCATGCTCGATGAAGTCATTGAAGTACTCACAAATGGCCACAACTTCTACTTGCTCAGTCTGTGTGATAATGCGGGTTTCCGAATCGATGGTAAAAGAACCGGGCTTAACATAGGCATTGGCAGGCTGCGGAATGATATTAATATCTTTATTAGATGGGGGATTACAGCTCGCCAGGAACAGGATCCCGATGGCAAGCAGAAAAAGTTGCTTCGTTTTCATGGTGATATGTATTAAGATTTCAAATAATAGTCGCTATCGATCAGTTCAAAACTCCCTTCGTGGAAGAGGGCATAATTAAAGCCTTTATGGATGGCATATGCCCCTGTTTCCCCGCTTATATTTACAGCCAGGTATCCGATCTGGAAGTTTTCATATCCCGGGATCTTTTCAACGATCCGTTTGATCCCTTCTTCACAGGCTTCTTGGGGAGAATAGCCATTTCGCATGAATTCCACAAGAAGGAATGAGCCCAGGGTTTTCAGGACCAGTTCGCCCATTCCGGTAGCCGTGGCTGCCCCCACTTCATCATCAGCGTAGAGGCCTGCCCCGATCACGGGTGAATCCCCCACGCGGCCATGCATTTTAAAACTCACTCCACTGGTGGTACAAGCCCCTGCAATATGCTGTTGTTTATCGATGGCCAGCATGCCTATGGTATCATGATTTTCAATGTTGATGTGCGGTTCATACTCAGCTTTCACCAGCCATTTTTCCCATGCTTTTTTAGCCTTTTCCGTAAGCAGATTTTCTTTCATAAAACCATTTTCCAGGGCAAATTGCAAAGCACCTTCTCCTGAAAGCATCACATGAGGGGTTTTATCCATGACGAGGCGCGCCACAGAGACAGGGTGTTTGATATGTTCAAGAAAGGTGACAGAGCCACATTCTCCATTCCCTTTCATGATAGAAGCATCCAGGGTTACATGTCCGTCGCGGTCGGGAAGGCCACCGAGGCCAACACTGAGGTTGTCAGGATCTGCTTCGGGAACACGCACCCCCTGTTCGACTGCATCAATGGCTGAACCTCCGCTTTCCAGCACTTTCCATGCTGCTTCATTGGCTTCATAGCCATGATTCCAGGTGGATATGACCATGGGAGTATTGCCCCTGAGGGGAGATACAGGACTTCCGGCCTTCACTTCCTTCAGCCATGCTGGAATAGCCAGGCTTCCCATGGCAGCCAGGGCCGTACGTGAAATGAATCTGCGTCGATTTGTTTTCATGGATACTGGATACTAGAGATACTGGATCATTTATAATTTAAAACTTCACACTTTTCATTAACTCAAAACTCAACACTCAAAACTCAACACTTTTTCTTCTATAGCCCCTCCAGCCATAAAAGGCAAGATATGCATAGCATATCACGGGTACGAAGAAGGAAGCGTGAACGCCATATGCATCTGCGGCCATACCCTGAAATACAGGTATGATAGCGCCTCCAAGGATCATCATAACCAGTAAGGATGATCCCTGGCTTTTGAATTTCCCCAATCCTTCTATTGAAAGGGTGAATATATTCGACCACATGATAGAGTTGAATAATCCGATGCCAATGATCGCCCACATGGCAACTTGTCCCTGGCTGAGCAAAGCAATGATGAGCAACGCTATCGCAATAAGGGCAAATATCAGTAGCGTACGATGAGGCAAGGATCTCCCGAATACAAAGGCTGCCAGGTTGGCAATGAGGAAGATGCCATAGATCAGCGCATGGTCAATCCCATTAAAATACCATATGACCAGAAACGCTGCCGCAGGAACTGCCAGCATCAACAGGTACTTCAGGCTCAGGTCTTTCATCTTACTGAGAGAGATCGCTCCAAGGAACCTGCCGATCATCAGTCCTCCCCAGTAAAAGGCAACATACTTACTGGCATCTGCCTCTTGCAGTCCGGCAATATTTTCCAATCCGAGAAAACTGATCATGATGCTTCCTATGCTCACCTCCCCACCTACATAAAAGAAAATGGCCAGTGCACCAAATACCAGGTTTGGGTACCGCAAGGCACCGGCAGTTCTTTCAATGGTCTCACTGCCTGTAACCCGTGGAAGATGCGAAATTTTGATAAATAAGGCAAGCAGAAGAAATAGCCCGGTAAAGAAGAGGTACGGGATTTTCACGGCATCAGCTCCGCTGACATGACTGCCGGCAAAATATTTAAAGATCAGGAAGCCTCCGATGATCGGCCCAATGGTAGTTCCCAATGAATTAAATCCCTGTGAAAGATTGAGCCTGCTCGATGCCGACTTCTCAGAGCCAAGCACAGCTACGTAAGGGTTTGCAGCAATTTGCAGCAAGGTAAAACCCAGGCCCATCACGAAGAGTGCAGCGAGAAAAAATCCATACATCTTAAATTCTGCTGCGGGATAAAACAGGGCACTACCTGTGGCTGAAATGAGCAGGCCTGCAATTATCCCCCTTTTATACCCTATGCGGCTGATAGGGTCTCCTTTCATAATGGATATAATGAAATATATGACAGAGCCAATAAAATAAGCCATAAAAAAGGCAAATTGAACAAGCATGGCCCTGGTGTGATTGAGATCGAAAACTCCTTTGAGGTATGGGATAAGGATGTCGTTCAGTACGGTCATGAAACCCCACATAAAAAACAAGCTGGTCACCACCACAAGGGCAGCTGTGTAATTTCTTGTTTTGCGTTCCTGTCGTTCTGCAAGCATATTTGGTTTAAGTTTTGGTTTTAAGCGAAAATAAAGATTTTTCCCGGTTTATGATATTCTAACTGCCGGGATCTATGCCAATCCATTTTTAATGGAAAGTACCATAAATACTTTTTATTTTTAGTTTATGGATAAGTTCGTTGGCATCGACGTCGCCAGAGAATTTTATTTCCCTGAATTCACCAGGGGCCATATCAAAGAAATTATCCTCGAAGTGTCCTTCTATGCCGGGAGCTTCAAGGAAGACCTGGCGGGCGAGCTTGCTTGCTCTTAATGAAATTGTAAGATCCTCCGTATTGATTAAAAATTTCAGGCCCGGGTCTTCAAGCTTCAATTTCTTTGTTGGAACGAAATAATGAAATGAGCTGGAAATAGCGGTATCATTCTCAAACAAGCCGGCAAAAAGGACCGTGTTTTCAGGATCATCTACTTTATCGGACATTGAATAGATCAATTGATTGGTCCGGGCATGCAGGACTACCACTTCCCGCTTGCTCACGATCCTGTTTCCATCAAAATCCATTAATTCAATACGCAGTTCCACTTTTTTGTCTTCCAAATGATCATTTACGGCATAAACATCAATGTTGCCATCTTTCTCAGCTGCCCTGATCATGACAGGCGCATAAGCCCGCTTCACATGATAATGCAAAGCCTTCCACTTACCATAATAGTCCAGCCCCGCCCAGGAGGTGACCGGCCAGCAATCGTTTAATTGCCAGTAGAGTGTTCCCATACAAAAAGGCTGTGATATCCGGTGGGAAAGAAAAGCTTCTGCCATGCCCTCAGCCTGTAAAACCTGGCTCACATAAAGATAATCCTCAAACTTTTCAGGTACGATAAATTCCCGCTCCATATATTTTTGGATCAGTTCCGTTCCCCGTGGATGTTTCTGGTGTGCTTCCATCACGGGGGACCCGATGTACCTGTCTTGCGGTTCGGTGAATGATCCCACGGTTTCCTTTGATGGCATTCCCTGGAAGCCGTACTCACTCATGAATCGCCCGGTTTTTTCACGGTACATTTCAAATGCTTCTTCGCCCCACCATACGCCCCAGTAGTGGACATCACCTTGCGTGTATGCTTCAGTCCTGCCCCAGCCAGTCATGGGAGAGGATGGATGATAGATCATTCCAGGATCATATTTTTCAACTATGGCAGGTAGAATGTCATGGAAAACAGCTTCATAATCATGCCATACCGCGGCTGAGTCTTTCGTCGAATATCCGAGTTGCTTCTGCCACTCCCAATTGTGCCAGCCTTCATCTATTTCATTGTTCCCGCACCACAGGGCAATGCATGGGTGGTTTCTCAGGCGTGTAACATTGTCGATGGCTTCTGATTTTACGTTCGCCAGGAAATGATCATCTCCCGGATACATATTGCAGGCAAACATGAAATCCTGCCACACAAGGATACCATTTCGATCAC
>JAIOSQ010000006.1 GCA_021107535.1 Bacteroidales bacterium
ACCATTCTTTAAGACAGCTTTTTAAAGAATACAATAAAGAAAATGATACTAATTACGCTATCAGAGAAAAAAACTTTCCAAAATCTTCACCTTACGGATGGAATAATTACCCCTTTGACTATTATAATATCTGGGTAAAAAACGCCGGGGAGGAGCCCTTTAAGGAAGAGCCCACCCTGGAGATGCTGACAAAGGATTACCAGGTTATTATATTCAAGCATTGTTTTCCCGTAAGTAATATTCAGGCTGACCTGGACTCACCAGACATCAACTCTGATATCATGACACTTTCCAATTACAAACTGCAGTATTCAGCCCTCAGGGATAAACTGCATGAATTCCCTGACACTAAATTCATTATTTGGACCGGGGCAGCCGAGGTCGAGGCAGTCATCTCCGAGGATGAAGCCTTAAGGGCAAAAGAATTCTTCGGATGGGTTACCGATCAATGGGATCTGCCCGGTGATAATATTTATATCTGGGACTTATACAGCCTCCAGACTGAAGGAGGTTTATATTTCAAAGATGAGTATGCAGCATCACCACGGGACTCTCATCCCAACGAAGAGTTTGCAGGAAGAGTTGTTAATCTTCTGTTTAACAGGATAATTGATGTTATTGATAATAACGGGAATGGGACCCTGCTGAACGGTAAAGAGATGTAATATTCAGTTATCAATTTTAATCTCATTTTCAATCAAATCATTCAGATAAGTAATTAACTCACCTGTAAATTCAATTGCAGCGTTCTGCATTAGATGGGACTCATCAAAATAATTATCCTTATAGCGGTAGACAGGGTTTTCTGTGTTATATAAATAATAATATACTCCGTCTCCGCTTAATTGCCTTATCCTTTTTTCAAATGATTCGCTATGAGTCTGGTAAAACGGAGGAAAGACAACAACAAGATTAATATTATTTGTCTTACATGTTTCTATCAATTTTTTGTATGCCTCCACTTTTTCAGGCAGCTCCTCACCTACAGGATAGGGTCTTTCACCTGAAACGTATTCAAAATCCATGTCTTCAGGCTTCCAGGAAATAGGCATTGAACCGCAATCCTGGATGGTATCTATGGGGGTAAACCTCTTCTTTCGGATATCGAAATTATATTTATTTAACCTGTTCAGAATGAGGAAATGAGAAAATAATTTATCCCTTTCATCCCGTTGTGACAGCTCCCTCCAGATATACGGATATTTTACCAGCGGGTAGAGCCGGTCTTTTCGAAAATTGGTTGTTTCATTATGTAAAAGCTCAGTATTGTCATCAACTACCAACATGGCAATTTCAGGAGGTTCATTAAATTTAACCAGGGTTCTCATGATGAACTCATGAAATTCAACATTTGATCCCGGGTAACATAAATTATAAGTCGAAAGCCCTGTGGTTTCTTCAATCTGTGAGGCTATAATATCCCTGCTGCCGGATGAAGAACCTATGATTATGATGTCTTTATTCACTTCACCATTTACCAGGTACTCAAGCCTTTTGTTAGCTTCAGCTTCGGCTGAAAAATGAGCTACAATGATAAACAGTTTATCAAAAATCAAAAAGATGACAGCAAACAAAAGTAGTTTTATCGCAAATTTTCCCATTTAAAACTGAAAATATATAAATTGTTGAACATCACTGTTAAAAACTATAATTATCGTAATTAATATACAGTATACGGCCCATCTGAAAATCCTGTTAATGTTATTGTTGCTAAGCCAGTAAGATTCAATCTTATTAAATATATTACTGAAGTCATGTTTTATAATCTCAAATAGCAGGATTATAAAAATAAAAATTAAAACCAACTGGAATATTTCGTCCTTTACCATCGACAGATCACCACTTAATAATGGTAATTTTGCAAAGAAAGTAAATGCTGAATTTATATCGGGCGCAAAAAAGAAGACCAGAGATGTGCCATAGAACAGGTATGTGAATATCCGTCCAAGCCATACTCTCAAAAAATCAGGTAACTTCGAAAATATCCTTACTCTCAATTTCTTAGTTGAAAACTCATAATAGATAGCCAGTGCCTGCAGAAACCCCAGTAGCATGAAGGTCCATCCGGCGCCATGCCAGATCCCAAACAATACCCAGGCCAGAAACAGGGCGAAATTTGATGCTTTCATCCCCCATTTCCTGTACCTGTAGCTTGTACGGATGAACACATAATCGTGAAACCACGAGGATAGAGAAATATGAAACCGTTTCCAGAATTCAGTCATGCTTTCTGACATAAAAGGCCTTTTGAAATTAGGCCTCAGCTCAATCCCAAACGCCCTGGCAAATCCGAAAGCTATATCTGTATATCCTGAAAAATCAAAATACAGATATAGAGGTTGTAAAAGCAGCACAGCCCACAGGGAATACTCATCCGAATTATCAATATTTGCATATGCTCCGTTGACTATGTGAGCAAGCTGATTAGCGATAACTACTTTCTTAAATAGCCCGAATAATATCAGCCTGAAACCTGCCGCAATTTCCTCTCCGTCAAATGTTTTATTAATTCTTAGCTGAGGAAGAAAATGGTTAGATCTGTCAATAGGACCGGACAAGAACCGGGGGAAGAAGCTTATGTATAACAGAAAGTGTATGAAATTCTTCTCGGGCTTTTCCCATCCTAAATTTACATTAATAAGATAACCTATTCCCTGGAGTGTGAAAAATGACACACCTACGGGAATTATTATTCTCGAAATTACAGTAAAATCAAGATCAATATTTAAAAGCTCAAAAACAGGATTAATAGTGAATGTAACATATTTCAGTAGGAGCAGCTGGGTAAGATTAATTACTATCCCCGTAGTGAAAAGTAATTTCTTGAACCTGGGATCAGGTATTTTCAGTCCTATAAAATAATTGATAAGTGAGTATGCTAAAACATAAATCAGCAGAATATAACTATAGGTCGCTATAAAAGCACAGCTCAGCAATGTCAGGAATAAGACTCTGTACTCATTCCTTAACAGGTAATAGATAAATATCGAAATGACTGAAAATGAAATAAAGTATAGTGAGGTTATATCCATTTGGGTATTTTATTATCTATCTATTAACAGAGCAAAGATAAGAGTTTAAATAATTGACAAAATGGACCTATAATTAGGGCACCAATTCATAAATATTAATCCTTGATTTATATGTTTCCTCATTAATTACTATTAATTCATAAAAATTGTTACATCTGTATGAAGAAGGTTCTGATTTTTGCAATCCAGTTAATAGGTGTTTGTTTGTAAATAATACACAAATTACAGGGCCCATCATATGGATATTAATACAATAATACAAAACTTGTTTAAATATCAAGGTAGAGAAATTAAGTACCACATTTTATAGCAGTATTTGCGTGGTGTGACTACAGCTTTTACTTGGACAGATTATGTGAATTAAATTTTGAAAAGCTCCATTTTTATTATACTTTTAATGCAACCAATTAATTCACCTCTTTAAAACAAAGATTATGAAACGGCTAGCCTTACTCTGTTCAGTTATCTTGCCATTACTTTTAGCAGGACAGCAACCGATCATCATTGATCACACTTGTTTAGATCTTGATCAAATTCCTGATGAATATATTGACAGCGCAAAAGCCAATTTGTGGATCGGCTATGGACATACATCCCATGGCAGTCAGCTCACCTACGGCATGGAGGCTCTGGAGAATTATTTCGTCGATGGTACATATGACTGGGGTAGTAGCGGAGGCCCTGGTGAACTGCACGTGGATGAAGGAGGGAGTGGGTACCTTGAAGGTGATTGCGGTACTGTTGGATGGGATAATGAAACACGCGAATACCTGGATGATTTTCCCGGGTGTAATGTGATAATCTGGTCATGGTGTGGACAGGTAAACAGTGTCGACCTGCAAAGCCATTACCTGGGTCCGATGGAACAACTCGAATCTGATTATCCGGATGTACAGTTTGTTTATATGACCGGTCATCTTGAAGGCTTAGGGGTAGGTGGCAGTGTGCAATTGGCCAATCAACAGATCAGGGACTATTGTATCGCAAATAATAAGATCCTCTACGATTTTGCTGATATAGAAAAATATAGTCCCGATGCCGATACAAATTACCAGGAATATTTTGCTAATGATGCATGTGATTATAACCCTCCGGGTGGAGGAACGGCCAATTGGGCCAATAATTGGGAGGCTGCAAACCCAGGTCATGAACTGACACAAATATCGCAATTGGTAGGCACCTGTGCACATTCTGTGTCACTTAATTGCACAAAAAAAGCTATAGCCTGCTGGTTCCTCTGGGCCAGGCTGGCAGGGTGGGATAGTCAGCTTACTTCAAACTTCGATTTACAGGATACGGCACGTATTTCTAACATTGTTGATATAATTTATACAGGAAATGCTTCAGATTCAGCAACATATTATTGGGATTTCGACAGCGCTACTATCATAAGTGGGTCTGGTCAGGGATCCTACATGGTTCAATGGCCAAGTATTGGAGATAAAACAGTTTCCTTATATGTCGAAGAATCAAGTTTTGTTTCTGACACCACAACAAACGATATCTACATTGAATATCTTTCTTCATACTTTCAATTACCCGATACTGCCTGCATTACTAATTCTGTTGAAATAATTTATACAGGAAATGCTTCAGATTCAGCAATATACCATTGGGATTTCGACAGCGCTACTATCATAAGTGGTTCCGGTCAGGGGCCCTACATGGTTCAATGGCCAAGTCCTGGAGATAAAACAGTTTCTTTATATGTCGAAGAATCAGGTTATGTTTCTGATACCACAACAAACTATATCTACATTGAATATCTTACTTCAGACTTTCAATTACCGGATACTGCATGCAAATCTTGTATCGTTGATATAATTTATATAGGAAATGCTTCAGATTCAGCAATATACTATTGGGATTTCGACAGCGCCAATATCATAAGTGGTTCCGGTCAGGGGCCCTACACGGTTGAATGGCCAAGTGATGGAGATAAAACAGTTTACTTATATGTTGAAGAATCAAATTTTGTTTCTGACACCACAACAAATGATATCTACATCGTATATCTTACTTCAAACTTTCAATTACAGGATACTGCTTGCATTTCTAATACTGTTGATATAATGTATACAGGTAATGCATCACCTTCAGCAATGTACTATTGGGATTTCGACAGCGCTACTATCATAAGTGGTTCCGGTCAGGGGCCATACACGGTTGAATGGCCAAATCCTGGAGATAAAACTGTTTCCTTATATGTTGAAGAATCAAGTTATGTTTCTGATACTACCACAAACGATATCTACATCAAAGATAATACTTCATTCTTTAATATACATTATACTGATTACACTGTAACTACTGTTGATATAATATCTTTAGCGAATGCTTCAATTTCAGTATTGTACTTATGGTCTTTCGAG
>JAIOSQ010000124.1 GCA_021107535.1 Bacteroidales bacterium
AGTTCCAACCTGGGATTTTCTAATTCCTCCAACTTTTTTGGTGCTGCCGTTGAAGCCTGCAACGACGCCGAGCTTACTTTCATACTTGATGAAACGGTGAACGAGGATTATTATATTGTCAGACAGCAGACCTTTGGTTCAGCTACGCTGGATGTAGACTACGGCCTTTCGCCTGCCGATGATACCCTCTGGATCCCTGCCGGGGAACTGGAAGTCACCCTCAATCTTTTTCCGTATTCTGATGACCTGGTCGAAGGGACCGAGACGGCTCGCTTTATCTTTGAATTCATGGAAGGCTGTGATCCTACTGCCGATACCACTGCTATCGATATCCTCGATAATACGACCGCGATCCCGACTTTTGGCATCATTAGCGATTTTTGCGATGACGGCGATTCTGTTTTACTAACCGGATCACCGCCCGGTGGGGTGTTCACCGGCCCGGGTATCATTGGGAATACTTTTTATCCGAACCTGGCCAACAACGGCTTAAATGAAATATTTTATACAATTTATTATATTGATGTCACTGCCTTCGGTATAGATACGATTTGCACCAATGATGTGATGAATGAGGTATGGGTATACGGTAATCCGGATGTGTATGCCGGCCCTGATGCCATCATCTCGGAAGGGGAAACCTATACACTGGAATCTGCTGCCCACGATTATGAATATGTAGAGTGGAGTACTTCAGGTACGGGTGCATTCAATGATATCAATATTGTTTCACCGATATATTCTCCCTCCATTGAGGATGTCACCGCAGGACAGGTGACCCTTACGATGTATGCTGCTCCACATGCACCATGTGCCGGTGATACATCTGATTCGATGGTGTTGACCATAGCTTCCGGGACCACTGCTTTATCCGGTGAAGATGATGCCATCTGCGAGGGAATGACTTATCAGCTCAATGGCAATGCACTGTTTTTTAGTACGCTTGAATGGACAAGCTCCGGTGATGGTACTTTTTCAGATCCGGGGATCCTGGATCCGGTTTACACTCCGGGTGCCATTGATATTCTCAATGAAGGAGCAACCCTGACATTGACTGCTTATGGCAGCTCTGTGCATTCTGATGATATGTTTCTGTCCATCGGGCCAAAGCCTCTTGTTGATCTCGGGCCTGATAGATATATCCCTCACGGGATATGGATCGACCTGAACAGCGAAGTGATTGGCGGCTCCGGCGATTTTCTCTATTGGTGGGAGCCATCAGATATGCTTGTCAATCCTACATTCGCCGACCCGCAAACACACAATATCTACCAAACAACCACTTTTACACTCTTTGTTACGGATATGGAAACAGCATGCGAAAGTGAATATGCCAGTGTAGACGTGATCATCGATGGAGCACCGCTGGGAGCCTTGCCCTACGCTGAGCCTCCTGTATCATGTTCGGGCAGCATTGTCCAGCTATTTGCCAACGCACTTGGCGGCGACGGTACTTATGAGAACTTTGTATGGACAGCTGATCCGGGCGGGAACACCTATGCTTTCGAAAATCCCATAGTAGAAATAATTGAGCCTACTACCTTTTCCCTTGCATTTTCGGATGGCTACAATAATTACATTGCCAGCTTGTTTGTAGACCTTCTTCCTGATCCAGTCATTGAACTTGGAGGTGCTGTGCAGATATATTGTATTTACGAACAGGTCATTCTGGATGCCGGCAATCCCGGATCTATCTATGATTGGTCGACCGGCGATACTACACAGCAAATCACTGTGTTGACTACCGGCCTGGCTTATGACGAACAGGAATTCTCTGTAAATGTTATCAATGCCGATGGTTGTACAGGTTCTGCCGACGTGACTGTTATCTTTGACTTTGATGCCTGCGTTGGCATTGACGATCCTTCACGTTCCGGCCACTTCCGTATCTATCCCAACCCTTCATATGGATTTTTCAATATTGAAATAGAAGGATACGAAGGAGAAACTGTGTTAAGCGTACTGAATGTTAATGGTATAGAAGTCTATCACGAAATCATTCAACTTCATAACCATGACTTCAAGTCTGAAATCGACCTCTCTTCATACGGTAAAGGACTGTATTATATCCGTTTCCTGAATGCGCAATTCCAGCACGCTGAGAAAATTATCATTCGATAACAAATATCCTGAATTTGGATGGAGAAATTTGATATCATCATCGTTGGCGCCGGTCCGGCGGGGCTGATTTGTGCTGAGAAACTGAGTAAATCTGAGCTGAAAGTACTTCTGCTCGAAAAGGAGGATGTGTTTGGGGACAAGGTTTGTGCCGGCGGGCTGACCAGGAAGGGCCTTGCCCTCCTTGAGCTCCCTGATGACGTCATCGAGCATAAGGTATACAAAACAGCAGTTTATTCACGCAAGCGACATAGCCAGGCAGAAACACCTGATCCTGTTGTGGTGACGATCGATCGCAAAAACCTTGGTGCCTGGCAGCGGAAACAACTTGACAATACTTCCGTAGAGGTACGGAAAAATGCACGTGTGACGGAGATCAGAAAGGAAAGCCTTGTCGTGAATGAACGCGAAGAGATTGGATACCGCTTTCTGGTTGGTGCCGACGGTTATTCATCTTTGGTGCGACGTTACCTGGATATTCCCCTGGAGAAAAAACTTATTGGTATACAATACGTGGTCCCGGTAAATGCACATGGCCAAAGACTTGAAATATTCCTCGACCGAAAGCATTTTCATGCCTGGTATGGCTGGATCTTTCCGCATCAGGGAAAAAATGCGGTTGGATGCTGTTGTGATCCGCGTTATCTGTCCGCTAAAAAGCTCAAAGAGGATTTTCAACATTGGCTTAAGGAAAAGGATATTGATATCAGCAAAGCTGAATACCAGTCCGCTCCCATCAGCTATGATTACAGGGGGCTCAGGTTCGGGAATATTTTTCTTGTGGGCGACGCAGCAGGAATGGCATCCGGATTAACAGGGGAAGGAATTTATCAATCGCTGGTATCCGGGCTTGAGGTTGCAGAATATATTCTCGGACGTAAAGAAGTTTCCGACGCCATGAAGACGGTCATCAGGTATAACCGGATACAGGAAAAGATGATGAAGCTCTTCATCAGGCTGGGCCGTCTCCGGGGGCCTGTCCACGAAATGATCATCATGCTGCTGAACAATAAAAAATTTAAAGCCAGGGTGAATAAAGGATTCTCATAAAAGAAGGAGATCAAGGTGAAGCTAAAAGTCTCAAACGCATCAAAATACCTGAAATTCTTGTCATCAAAGGAATTGATCGAGAAAACCGGCTCCGCTGTGAACAATACCCTGGAAGTGCTGAAAGTCGGGGATATCCTGATGCTTAATTCAGCCAACACCAATTACTCCTTCGGGGGATTACACCGTGTTTTCAGGAAGGCATTTGAAAAGGCCGGTATCGCTGAACGGGATGTCAGTAATGTGCTCATCCTGGGCTTTGGGGCAGGGAGCGTAGCTTCCATCCTGCTGGAAGAATATAAAATTTCCTGCCAGATCAAGGCAGTCGAAAATGACCCTGAAGTGATCAGGCTTGGGCGTGAATATTTTAATACGCAACGTTATGCCGGGCTTGAAGTCGTAGAGGCAGATGCGGAAGAATTTATCAGGAATGAAAATATGCATTATGACCTCATTATAGTGGATCTGTATGTGGACTTTGAAGTACCGGCCTTTTGCCATAGCCCGGAATTTATATCCGGTTTACACCGTTGCCTTGCAGAAAAGGGGATGATCATGTTCAATAAGATGCTGTACAATTATAAAACCAGACAGGAAGCACACGAACTGGAAAAGAAATTTAATTCACTTAAGGGGAGTGTGAAAGTCCTGAAGATTCGTGAGAATGTTGTGAATAAGGTAATTGTTTTTGAAAATTGCGGAAATATTTGATTGAGGTGAGTGTTAGAATCTTACCTCACCCCCTGGCCCCCTCTCCTCAAGGAGAGGGGGAAAAGGGGGCAGGGGGTTAAGGGGGTGAGGTGTGAACACATTACAATTAAACAAATCATCATATAGACCGATATGTTAGCACAATATTTTGAAAAAATAGCCAAAGAGCTCAGTATTCGTCCAAACCAGGTTGCCAATACGGCAGAATTGTTGAAAGGCGGGGCTTCTATACCTTTCATTGCGCGTTACCGAAAGGAGTATACTGACAGCCTTGATGAGCAGGAAATCATGCATATCCGTGACAGGATTGAACAGATGGAAGCATTGCATAAAAGGCGGGAAAGCATACTTCATTCAATCGAAGAGCAGGGAAAGCTTGATGATGAGTTGCGCAATCAGATCATGCGTGCCCTGAGCCTGTCCGAACTTGAAGATATATATCTCCCTTACAGGCCGAAAAGAAAGACAAGGGCAACGATTGCCATGGCAAAAGGACTTGAGCCGCTGGCGAAGGTGCTTATGGTCCAAGGTGATGGCAGTGTGGAAGAACTGGCCGAAAAGTTTGTTGATGAAAAGAAAGAGGTATTAAATGTGGATGATGCACTCGCCGGAGCCAGGGATATCATCGCAGAATGGGTGAACGAGCGGAAGCGTGCCCGGAAAAGTATGAGAGGGCTTTTTGAACGCTCGGCAGTGATCATTTCCCGCATCATCAAGGGTAAAGAGGAGGGCGGTCAGAAATATAAATCCTGGTTTGATTTTTCCGAGCGTATATCATCAGCACCTTCGCACAGGATCCTTGCTATGTTCAGGGGGGAGAAAGAAGCTTATCTGCGATTAAGCGTTAAACCTGATAAAGAAGAAGCATTGAATATTCTGAAAGGAATTTTTATTATTGCAGAAAATCAGTCGGCAGAGCAGGTACGGATGGCCGTGGAGGATGCCTATAAGCGTTTGCTGCAGCCTTCAATGGAGACTGAAATGAAAGCGGCTGCGAAAGAGCGTGCCGACAAAAAAGCCATAGAGGTCTTTGTGGGAAATGTCAGACAGTTGTTGCTGGCACCTCCTCTTGGGCAAAAGATCGTAATGGCCATTGATCCGGGATTCCGTTCCGGCTGTAAGGTCGTTTGTCTCGACCGGCAGGGACAGCTCTTACATAATGAGACCATATATCCGCACCCACCTCAGAATGAAGTGAAGGAGGCGATAAAAAAGATCCAGACCCTGGTGGATGCTTATAAGACCGAAGCCATAGCCATTGGCAACGGTACTGCCGGCCGGCAGACAGAAAAGTTTATAAAAAGCATGCGTTTTCGTAAGGATGTGATCGCTGTGATGGTAAATGAAAGTGGTGCATCGGTATATTCAGCTTCTAAAGTGGCACGTGAAGAATTTCCGGATTATGATGTCACGGTTAGGGGTTCTGTTTCAATAGGAAGAAGGCTTATGGATCCTCTGGCCGAACTGGTGAAGATCGACCCGAAGTCAATCGGTGTGGGGCAATACCAGCACGACGTAAACCAGGCCGCCCTGGCCAAAAGCCTGGAGGATACGGTTTCCATCTGTGTGAACAATGTAGGGGTGGAGGTCAACACCGCCAGTAAGCAGTTGCTGGCCAATGTATCCGGTGTGGGGCCGTCCCTGGCCGGTAAGATCATCTCCTACCGGGATGAGAATGGTGCTTTCAGCTCAAGGGAAGAATTCAGGAATGTATCGGGCTTTGGAGAAAAAGCCTTTGAACAGGCAGCTGGTTTTCTACGGATCAGCGATGCAAAAAATCCACTTGACCACAGTGCAGTACATCCGGAAAGTTATTCCGTGGTGAACAAGATTACCCGGAAGTATAAGGCAAGCGTGGAGGAATTCATGAATAGTGCTGATTTACGCAAGAAAGTGCAGCTTGAAGATTTTATTACTGATAAAACCGGCCTGCCAACCCTGAAAGACATCATGGAAGAACTTGCAAAGCCCGGAAGAGATCCCAGGGAAAAATTCGACATCTTCGAATTTGCAGCAGGCATCAATAATATGGAAGACCTGAAGGAGGGCATGCAGCTCCCTGGTATTGTGACTAATATCACGGCTTTTGGGGCATTTGTGGATATTGGTGTCCACCAGGACGGACTGGTTCATGTAAGCCAGATGTCTGACAGATATGTAAAAGATCCGAATGAAATTGTGAGCCTGAACCAGAAAGTCGAGGTCAGGGTGCTGGAAGTCGACCTCAATCGGAAACGTATTCAGCTCTCTATGAAAAATATTTCATCATCATAAGCATTAATGAAAAAATATTATAATCTTTACGGCGTTAATTAAAGAGTTTCATAGATAAGAACATGTTGAAAAAGGCCTTACAATACAGTATTATCATCCTGGCCATTGGCCTGGTGTCGTTCAATATTGCATACGGACAGCGCATAAAGGGAACCGTTATCGCAGGTGGCAATCTGACTCAGGTTGAGGGAGATGAGATCAAGGGCTGGAGCCAGTTTGGGTTCAACGGTGGCCTTGGCGCCATCGTCCCTTTCGGAAGCCACTGGGCCGCAAACCTGGAAACCATTTTTTCCCAGAAAGGATCCTTCCAGAAAAAGCAATATATCAGCGACTCCCTGACCGATGAGTACAGATTGCGTCTGAATTATTTTGAAGTTCCGGTATATGCAAGCTACACTGATAAAAATGTGATGACCTTTGGCCTGGGCGGTTACTGGGCCCGGCTTGTTAGCTCGAGGGAACAAGAGCACAGCGGAAACCAGACTCCTTATACTGATAGTGTGGCCTTCAACAAAAATGATTTTGGATTTCTCATTGATGTAAAGGTGAGGATATGGAAACACCTGCACCTCAATCTTCGCTATTCTCAATCTCTGATGCCTATCCGGGAACGGTATTTTCCGAACAAAGGTTTTATCCGAAAACAAAAAAACCAGGTGATTGCCCTCAGGTTTGTGTATATTTTTAATGAATCCAGTCAAGAAGTGATCCCGGAGTAAAGTTTTGAGTTTTGGGTTTTGAGTTTTGAGTTGATTGTAGATTTTGGATTATGGATTATGCGATGCGTGGTTATTCTTTTACCACAAACTCCCAAAATCTCATAGTCCCAAAGTCTCTGACTCCCTGACTCCCTGACTCTCTGACTCCCTGACTCCCTGACTCTCTGACTCCCTGACTCCCTGACTC
>JAIOSQ010000185.1 GCA_021107535.1 Bacteroidales bacterium
CTTCCGTCGGATAATCTTTTGTTTGAGATCACAGAGCCGAGGAGATAGCCTGCATCATCAATAAGTGCACGGCCGGTTTCGAGGATCAGCAGGGGAAGGTTACCCGGCTCAAAATCTGAATTGATCAAAGCGGAGGTAATGGCTTCAGCATAATCATCAAAGGAAGGATTGGTATCTGTTCCCGGGAGATAAGCTCCTTTCAGTGTGTTGCTGGAAGCAAACCCGCCACCCATGTCAATGTATTTGATCTTGTGATTGTATCTCTTCCTGATCCCGATAGCCAGGTCGGCAAGTTTGTATGCAGCCGTTCCGTATGCCTGTGCAGTAAGCATAAAAGTGCCGATATGCGTATGCAGGCCCACGAGTTCCAGTTTTCCGGAGCGCATGATCTTGTTCAGTGCATCCCAGGCTTGTCCGTTTTCGTAATTAAAACCAAAACGGTCCCATATGGGATAAACCCCGGTGTCCATATTTACCCTGATGGCGACCCGGGGCTTTTGTTTCATTTCATCTGCCAGTTCAATGATGGTATATAATTCATCCAGGTGGTCGATGTGGATAAGGGAATCGTTGATGATGGCTTTTCTCAGGTCATCTTCGGCCTTGTCAGGGCCATTGAAGATGATCTTCTTTCCGCTCACACCATTGGCAAGGGCTTTGTCATATTCAAAGCCTGATACCACCTCTGCCCATGATCCTTCCTGGTGAAAGACATTGCATACCGCACTCAGGTAATTGGTCTTATAGGACCATGCGAATTGCACTTTTGGATACCTTGTGGTAAAAGCCCTCTTTGCGCTTTGATAAGTTTCTCTTATGGTTTTTTCGGAAATCACAAAAAGCGGAGAGCCATAATCATTGATCAGGTCTTTTACTGCGAGTCCGTCAATATGTGTTTGAGGTAAAAACTCGGTACGTGAACCAAATTTATTGGGCATATCAGATTCGAGTTTTCTTATCAGCGGGCGTTCATATCTTAATTTTTCCATTGGTATTATTATATTGTTTTAAAATCTATCTAAATATTTGTCTTATGTCTCAATACTCATAATCTACAATTCCCCGTAGGTGGAAATCTGCTGAAACTCTTCCAGGTCAACGATCATATCCCATGAGTAACGGATAAACATTTTTCCTACGGTATAATCACTGAAAGGTTTGGGATTCATCCCCATAGCAAGTTTTACGAGGGCTTCGGGAATGTTCTGTCCCGCACCGATGGCAAGGTATACCCAGGCTGGTATGCGGGGATTGATTTCGAGGATAAAAAATTTGCCTTCCTTATTTTTCATAAGCTCAAGCTCGAAGCCACCCCTCCATTTCGTGGAGGAGATGAACTGATCGGTCAGGTCGAGCATTTCCTTATCGGAGACGCTGATCCCACCCCAGGCTTTCCCTTTGTCTGTGATATATTGCTTGCGTATAGGTACTGCAGAGATCGTATTCCCTTTACCATCACCCAGGCCGGTTACATTGAATTCAGTACCGTGAACAAATTCCTGTATGATGATAGGCAAGCCCCATTTGGCACTGATCTTGTTAAAATAGCTTTTGGCCTGCTCAATGTTATAAGCGATGCCTGCATCATAGAACTTGCCTTTTACCACCAAAGGATAATCGAATGTTGAACCTATACTGTACAGATCTGCAATATTATGGATGGCTTTACTTTCGGGCACATTGAAACCATATTTTTCGCCAAACTCAGGAAGATTGAACTTTTCTCTCTCTTCGTATTGCTTTATGGTAGGCAGAAAGGTCTTGATCCCGAGTTTATCCAGTTTGGGAGCCAGTTTCATAAAAGAGAAAAGCTCAGCATCGAAGTTTGGAATGATCATATCCAGTTTTTCCTTCTCATGAATATACATGAGCCGTTCAAAAAGCGTACTTGTGCCGCTCGACGGATACGGGATCTGGTAAGTCTTGTCCACGATGTCGTGCATATATATTCCTGGTTCAAGCGATTCGTATGACAGTCCGATGATCTGTACATCGAACGACTCTGCTTCGCGCAGGCCTCTGATTACCGATACACCGGGACCGGGACTGTCGATAGCATTGAGGGCGGTAACAGCGATCTTAATCGTCTTTTTGTCCGTCATTTTCTATCAGATTGTATTGTTTGAGCATTGTGATAAAGTCGTGGTAATCTTTTTCCACTGTGTCTTTATCCGACTTGTATTTATCCAGAATATCCTTTCTGATTTCTTCATACTCCCTGCCGTTTCTCAGCATTTCGAGCATTTCCAGCCCGATGGGATTAACAGAAAATGATTCTCCGGTATCAGGATTGAAGATGAACCCGGAATCACTGATGGCAACGTTTTTTTTGATTTTCATATATCTATCTGTTTAATCGTTTATTCATTGATCAATTTGGCTACCGGTTACCGGCAACCGGTTAACGGAAGTGAAGTTTGCTAACCCAACATTCAACACCCAACACCGCCCCCAAAGGGGGCTTAAGAATTGCAATATTAACGCTCTATCTTAAACCCTCGTGTATAATATTTTAATTAATTTGTACAAGATTTTCAAGACAGATGGAAAGAAACCCTCTACCGGCCATTTTCCGCAGCCAGCCTGGATATATGTTCTGGGTGTTTTTTGTTGCCATACTTTTAATCAGCAGTAGCCTGGTATATTTTTGGATACGAATAAGGGAAAACAGAATTCGCAAAAGACTTTATTAAAATCCTCTTCATTAAAAAGAGAGTTCATTCAGCGCCCTGCGATACCTGGCCGGATCTTTCTTAAATGCTGTAATCGAAACCCCTGCAATACTTTTAAACTGGGTAGATAAATACTGCGAACTGCTGTAGCCCATCATAAAAGCGATCTCGCTGAGTGTGAGTTCGTCTTCCATGACCAACTCTTTCACTTTTTCTATTTTATGCAGGATGATATATTTTTCGAGCGTAATGCCCTGGTGTTTTGAAAACAGTCCCGACAGGTACTGGTATGAAACGGCAAACCTCTCCACCAGGTAGTCCGAATTCCTCACCATAGCATTGAAAGTGGAATGATGCACCAGGTCGATGACTGCTGTTTTTAACTCCTCAACAAGTATCAGATCCTTGTCAATGATAAACGGGAAGCCTTCGGATTCAAGTTTTTGAAGGATGTCTTTTCTCTTTATCTCCTGCGGGTTGTAAAAAATTACAGCTTCCCCAAGCTTGATTCCATTGACCTTCACACCGGTGCTTTCAAGAAATCCATGTACCAGCCGGATACAACTATTGCTTACCATATTCTTTATCCTGATGGTTTCTTTTACTTTCCCGGTGGCAGGTGCCTCAGCCATTATATATTAAACAATATTTAATTGCTTTTTATATGCATTAACCTCATGTGTTTAATAATTGTTCAATTCTCAAAAGAACAGATGTCAAATTTATGAAAAAAAACGGCTATTCATTTTCATATTGCCATTCCGAGCATATTCAATCCAACAGTCATTGGTAGCGAACGCAAGAACCATTATTAAATGTAGCGGTAATGGATGTCATGCTGAGCGAAGTCGAAGCATTTCTCAGCTGGAGTAAACATGCACGCTTGACTGCGCCGATGGAAGATAGTTAATACCGAACCAGCAGATCAGCAGCACCACAAAGGCCAATGCAATAATCCATAATGCAGTTTTCGGGGATTGTTTCTTGCGTATCCTGTAATGGATATAAAGCAGGTATGCCAGCCAGGTCAGGAAAGCCCAGGTTTCCTTGGGATCCCATGTCCAGTAATGGCCCCAGGCTTCCTTGGCCCATAAAGCACCGAAAAGCAGACCGAAAGTGAGGAAGGCAAAACCGATGTAAACAATGTTATCTGCCATCAGCAGGGTCCGGTCAACATCTTTACCTTTGTAATAAAGATATAAGCCGTACACCCCGATCAAAGATGAAAAGCCCAGGAATGCATAACCGATAATGTACACGATCACATGCGGAATAAACCACGGACTTTGCAAGGCCGGCATCAGGGTTTTGTCGAAGGTATCCGGGTTGAGGTAGTTCAGGAAAAGGAACAATATAGCCATCCCTAAGGTATAGGCCAGCATCAGGGGAAGTCGCCACCGGTAATAAAGTACAATACCGATGGTTGAAATAAAAATTGCATACCAGAGCCGTGTTTCTGCCAGGGTCCGGAAGGGTGGACGTTCGAGACTGATCCAAAGGCCGATGGTAAAGATGATAATCGATGCCCATCCAAGGAAAAGGAAGACCCCCTTCAGGGTATGAAACACTGATCTCTTCGGAGTGAGCAACAGCACAAGGGCCAGCACCCAGAAAACTGATGTCAGCAATATATATGTTGGA
>JAIOSQ010000045.1 GCA_021107535.1 Bacteroidales bacterium
AATAAACAATCCGATAGTGAAGATGATAGCACCACCCGACATGGCCGGCATACCACTGAAAAATGCACCAATGGTACAGCCAATGCCGAAGGTTGCTCCCAAGGCCATCAAACTTCCTCCGATGAATCCTTTAATTAACTCTCCTTTTGGAGGGATCCTTAATGCAAATTCCTTTGATAAAAGAGCGCCAATAAATGATCCAATCACAAGGAAAAGACACAGCATACCATAAAAGCTTGCATCTAATGGCTGTGCGTTTTCCAGACCGAATATTCCAATTTGCTTATATACATTTTCCCCCCAGTTGTTGATTCCTCCGCTTGCTCCCCAGGGGCTTTTTATTGCAAAAAGCAAAATATTCAATGTGCCCAGAACTATTCCTCCAACCCATACGGGCCAATGTTTGGCAAAAAAAGTCTTAAATAGCTGGCCCAATACGCCAGTTTCTTTGTTGCTTTCTGACATTTTGACCTCCTATTTTTTCTTTATTAGAAAACGAAAAACCCCACCTGCCAATTCACTTTCATCCAACAAAGTATTTCCGGTTTTTTCACACCATCTGGGTAAATCCGATTTTGTTCCGGGATCTGTTCCTATCATTTCCAGTACTTCTTCAGATTTCATGCCTTTCATTGCTTTGGCCAGTTTCATCATTGGCATAGGACATGAAAGTCCCTTACAGTCTAATGTGGTATCAATTTTTGCATCCATAATTCAAGAATTTAGAATTGTTTATATTTTTATTGTTAATTTGTTAACAAAGTAAGTTTTATATACTATATTTACCAAAAAAAATGATGTGTGATAATGTTGTAAATAATGTGAATATATTCACAGTCAAATGAAAGATATATAACATAAAAAGTATGTTGGCTTCACATTTATTCTGTATCGTAGAAACATATTTATTATGTAAATTAGTTGCATAATCAACAATAAGGCAATGAGAGAGATCATCAAGGATAATCCATGTAAAGATTGTACTGTAAAATCAAGTACGGTGTACAACCTGAGCGATGATGAGCTGGAGGTTTTATGTAATAACAGTACGGAAATCCAGTTTCAGAAAGGAGAAAGAATAATAAAACAGGGCACATTTACACAGAACATCGTTTTTGTTAAATCCGGGATAATTAAAATGCATTTAACGGGCCCGGTACGTAAAGATGAAATATTAGAAATTAATAATGGGCCTATATTTGTTGGCGTACCTGATGTATTTGCCAATAAAGTACATTCTTATTCGGTAACGGCACTGAGTGATACCACTGCCTGTTTTATTGATTATTCAGGATATAAATACCTGGTTCAGAACAATGGGAAATTTGCCCTTGAAATAATAAAAACTTTAAGCGAGAGCATTGTCACCCACTATCAACGCTGTGTAAGCAAGCTGCAAAAACAATTAACTGCCACATTTGCAGAAGCATTGTTGTATTTTTCCGATTACATTTTTGAAAGCGATGAGTTCAATATACCATTAACAAGAGTAGAATTTGGCGAATACATCGGGACTACAAGGGAAACCGTTACTAAAATTATTAGTGATTTTACGAAGGATCATATTATCGAGGTGAACGGAAAAAACATCCGTATCCTGAATAAAGACATCCTTCACAAGATAAGTAATGCCGGATAGATCCCGGAACGCTTCAGAAAAACACCCCCTGTAAATACATATGGGTGATAAAGATTGATAAAACAGAGTAGATTCAATTAGATTCAGAGGAGTGTTCTGTAATCCGGATCTGTATGCATTCCTTGTCCAGTACTTCTCTGTAATCTACGATAAGAATTGAAGTGCAAATAGTAAAAATCCCACCGGGAATAATATCATATAAATTAGTACTGTCTGACAATGCCGGCAATACAAATATGGTATTATTTTCACTTATACTTTTTATTTCCGGATGAAAACTTATGTTCCCTGCTATAGTCAATGTATCGCTTATGCCTTCAAAGATCAAGCCTTCGGAAGCTTCTTCTATCCGGCCATGCAGGTAAATAGTAAGTGCCTTTTTCGATTTGTTTATTAGCTGCACATCCCAAAGATCTGATATATAGAGATTTTCCGATGCCGGAGTATCAAGTACCAATTTTACCTGGGCGGGTGCTTCTTGAAAAAACATTAAAAACAACATTAGTATGGCCAGGCGGCCAAAAAAGTAAAAGCTTTTATGATCAAAAATATCACCTGATGGGTTAACTACCCATGGTAACACCTGTGACCTAACATAAAATGCAGATAGTATCAAGAAAAAAAGCGTAAGGTAGAATGAAGTTTTTATGGCAAATAAATTTAAAGTTATTAATGCCCAAAATTATGGCTTAAACGCCCTGTGTTCAAGGACGAATGAGTGTAGGGGGTGAATGGATGAGTAAAATGGGTAAAATAACGGGTTTTAAAAAGCAATTGTGGGTATCAGTATATTAATACGGGTGCCTGCCGGCTGGTTTTTTTCGTCAAACAGATCGGTTATTTTTATCTCCATCCTGGTTTTATAAAGCTTGTTGATCAGCTTGATCCTTTCTTCAATGTTTTTCATTCCTGTAGAACGGTGGCCTTTTCTTTTTTCGGATATTTTTGCAGCCTTTTCCCTTCCGATCCCATTGTCTTCTATACTGACATCCAAAACATTATTCGCTGCATAGCTTACGCTTATATCAATTCTTCCTTTTTCTCCCCTGGGCATGATCCCGTGCCATATTGCATTTTCAAGGTAGGGTTGAAGTATCATGGGGGGTAACTTCAATATTTCAGGATCAATGTCATTATCAATAAGGATATTATATTCAAATTTATCTTCAACACGAAGTTTTTCCAGGATCAGGTATAAACTGATGGTTTCCAGTTCCTCTTTTAAAGTGATGAAGTTTTGTTTTGAGTTTTCCAATATCAGGCGCATTAGAGAAGAGAAGTTGGCCAAATATGCATCGGCATCCTCATGTTCATTCTCAAGCATAAAATACTGAATGGAATTCAGGGAGTTAAAGATAAAGTGTGGGTTCATCTGCGACCTTAATGCTTTCTGTTCCGATTGAAGTATTTCCCTTTTTATCCTTTCTTTGTTTTTCCTGCCTTTGAAATATAGCCAGAAACCCAATGCGAAAACACCAATTATAAGGATGATCAACCCAATCCTGAAAAAATTAGTTTCTGTAAAATATTTATCAATCTGAAACGATACTGCATTTTCGATAATTGAACAATAGTTTTCTGTATTGCAGGCTGTAATAGTAACATTGTATTCACCTGGTGAAAGATCGGGAAAAGTAGTTGAGGTGCTGGTTGTTTTATAGCTTTGCAAGTTCAGGCCTTCAAAAGATATGTTATACCGGATATTTCCCGGATCTCTGAAACTAATGCCGGTATATTCCAGCCTGATGTTATTTTGTGATGGTTTTAAGTGGTAGTGGGATTGAATCAGGGTATCTCTGTCGTTTATTATGATATTGTGAATGTACAATTTAGGCCTGACGTGTGATTTTTTAATTTTTTCAGGTTGAAATGAGACAATTCCGTTATTGGTTGCGAGCCAGATATATGAACCATGTGACTTGATATCATTGATCTCATTGGAAGGGAGCCCGTCCCAAACCGTGAAATGTTCAATAATTGCTGAGGAGTTATGCAGGTTTATTTTGTTCAGGCCATTGTTTGTCCCTACCCAAATGAGGGAATCGGATGATATGTAAATGGATTTGACAATATTACTGTTCAGCCCTTCCCCGGTCCCCAGCGTCATAATGGAATCATTGGTGATGATAGCGATGCCTTGTTCTCTTGTCCCAACCCAGACTTCATCTTCGAAACCGGTAATACATGCAATCCTTCCTGCAAGAAGAGCACTCTTATTTCCCCAATACAGGTATTCCCCATTATGATAACTATAAAGGCCTGAAACTGTCCCCAGCCAAATTTTGCCGTGATGGTCCTCATAGATTGCCTGAATATGTTCAAAAAACATTTCTTTCCTGGAATCGAAAACCAGAATACCGTTTTTGTAAATATAGAAACCATGTATGGTTGCAACAGCCACTGACCCATCATGTAATTCGATCACTTCATATGGTTTATGCAGGATGATCATATTCAGGTGCAGAGGCTGGCCTGAAGGTGAATACCTTAATTGTGACGATTGTGTAATCCAAACCGGCCCTTCTTCTTGCCAGAGTATATCTCTCCCATATAAGTTTTTATCATCATCCCGGATGAAAGGCCTGATCGTGATAAGCTGGCCATTCCTTATTTGGCCTTTGAAGATTTTGTTGTCATTGGTGGAAAATATTACCTGATCGTTATGAAAATCGAATGCGATGATATTATCGTTGGGAATATCCTGCTCATTATATGGAAAAACTTTAAATTGAAATGATGGTACGAGGTAAACGCCGTTACCTTCCGTGGCAAACCAGTAATTGCCTTCACGGTCTTTCAATATCCTGGTCAGGCGCTCATCAGTTAAATATAGTTCAGGATGTTTTAAGTTTCCATTGCGGTACAGGATAGCCCCTTTAAAGTTTTTCCTTAGCCAGATATTTCCATTGGGTTCCTGATATATGTCAGAGCGGTTAGAGCGTAGTTTTTTCTCAGGAGTAATCTTTCCGGAATAAACCAATTGATTATTACTTCCCAGCTTATATAATTTATCCTGTATCTGGTAAAAATCTGATTCAGGCTGGATTCCGGGTAATAAATTATTTTCCTTTGGATTATAAAGATGTTTGCCCTGGTTTATATTATTACCCTGATCATAGAAATCGTAAAATACACTTGGATAATAAGAATAAGCCCCTGCTATTGTATCAATTATGATAATAGAATCATTTGCAATGCAAACAAGTTGCTTTGGTGCTTTCCCTTTAAACCAAATCCTGTCAAGGGTATCTACTCTCACGGAATGTAGAAATACCCCGCCGGCAAGAGAACGGATGGAATCATTCAGTTGATAATTATATAATTGGCGTTCATGCAAATAACAAAGATATCCTGTATAAGTGAGGAACCAGAGTTTATCCTGGCTTCCCTTGCATATCAGGATAAATGATTGATCGGGGATTTCAGGCACAGGGAAGCTTTTAAACTCGTATCCATCGAAACGGCATAAGCCGTAAGTTGTGGCAAACCAAATATGGCCATCACAATCTTGTGATATATCCAGGATTTCAGAGCTGGGCAAGCCGTCATTAACTGTGTAATGAATTGAGAAAGGAAACTGGGCTTTAACTGAAATCAGGCATGAAATCAGGAATATGATAAAACAAATACGGAAAAGTGAAGCTTTAATCTCCATGTTTTGCTTTTATATACTCTTCCAAATATAGTGAAAAGACAAGATCAAAAGAAATTATTAAACACAAATCCTGTCCCACTCATTAATTGGAATTGCACTCAAGTCAATGATCACCCACCTATTCGGACTATCTTCGCATCGTATGGGTTCATTGTTTTTTGTTATGTTTTTTTTGTAATTTTATAAGGATTTTCCTTAACGAGGATATTATGGCTGATACAATTAGAGCCATCATTATTGACGATGAAAAAAAAAGTATTATTACGCTGAGCAAGCTATTGAATGTCTATTGCCCTCATGTTAAAGTAATAGGGACTGCTCAAACCGTTAATAAATCTGTTGAAACCATTAACTTTCTAAAGCCTGATCTGGTATTTCTTGATATATTCCTGCCTGATGGTGATGGATTTGATGTTTTAGAGAATGTCGACTACCGGTCTTTTGAGGTGATATTTATTACAGCCTCTGATAAATTTGCCATTAAGGCTTTCGGGTTTTCCGCCATCCATTACCTGTTAAAACCTATTAATTTTAAAGAATTGCAACATGCAGTAGAACGTTTCAAGCAGATCAAAGGGGGTAATTTATTAAATGAAAAAATAAGCATTCTTAAGGAAAGCTTAAATATGAATTACAAAAAGATAATCCTGCCATCCTCTGAAGGTCTTATCATGAAGGACATTGATGATATTATTCGTTGTGAGGCAGATAGCAACTATACTATTTTTTTCTTGACAAATAAAGAAAAGCTACTTGTTTCCAAATCCCTCAATAATTTTGAAAAAATACTTGCGGATATTAATTTCTGCAGAATACACAATAAGCACCTTGTTAATCTTAAATATGTGACTAAATATATTAAAGGAAAAGCCGGTTATGTTATTATGCAGGATAAAAGCCACGCTTATGTATCAGAAAACCGGAGAAAAGAATTCCTTAGCAGTTTGAAGAATTATGCCCGTTCCCTGTAATAATCCAAGTTCTAACTGTTTCCCATATTGGAACACACAAATTGAAACAAGACTTCCTCCCATTAATCCCGGCACCGGAATTTCCCAATTCAATCCCTCATTTATATTCCCTGTTTACTCATTCATATTCCTGTTTTAATAGTTATTCATTGATATAAGTTTGCTTTGAATGTAATTTTGATCAAAACAATTTATTTTACTTCCCTGTTACGTCGTGACAAGGAGTGAACATAAGGAACCCCACAGTATGCTGCGGGGAATTATTTTGATAATATTAAACATTTAAAATGGAGGTTGCTATGTTGTACAGAAAAAATTTATTTGTTGCTGCACTGACTTTTACGGTGTTTTTAATATCTATATTTACCAATGCACAGAAGGTTATCGTCATATTGAAACAACCACCGCCAAACCAGTGGCATGTTGAGGATCTGTGGCAATTGACCCTTACAAATACATCACAGGAATCTTACAATGTTTATCTGTATGGAACGGTTGAAGAAGCAGATGTGGGATTGATTTTTGAAGGTACGAGTGCTCCATTTGAAGTACAGCCTTATTTTTCAGGACCTGTTAGCCCGGGCGATCTGGAACCCGTAGATGTGGGATATACAAATGACGATTATGAGGAAATAGTTATGAGAACCGGTACTCTGCCGGAAGGAACTTACACCATATGTATATATGTAAAAGATTATGAGACAAATGAAGAATTGGGAAGTAACTGTATTATCCAACCAATTTTGCACCCTTCCCCTCCGGAACTTATTTCTCCTATTGACGAAACAATAATAGAAAATGACCTGCCGGTTTTTATATGGTTGCCGCCAATGCCACTACCATTAGGCGATATGATCACATATAATCTGTGTATTTATGAATTACTGGACGGTCAGACACCAATAGAAGCGACGGAAGCTAATCCCATCTGGTTTGAGGAGACAGGAATTCAATCAACCTCATATCAGTTTCCTATTTATGCCAGGGAATTTGAGCAGGGTGTAACATACGCCTGGCAGGTTACAGCTTTTGATGACACTGAGGATTGGATGATTGGAAAGAGCGAGGTGTGGTGGTTTAAATATAGTCCTGAAATTATTCTATTTAAATTAAAACTTCTAACCCCAGGATTAGCTGAAGAAATAGAAGACCCGTATCCATTGTTTTCCTGGAGTATATCTGATGATCCGGGAAATTATAGTGATATCAATTATACTTTAAAAATATTTGAAACGGATATAACTTCAGAACCAATAAATTATTCAGTCGAAAAACCTGATGTAATGATAGAAACACAGAAAACCTTTTATCAATATTCCGCGAATGACATGGCTTTTAAAGAAGGAAAAGCATATGTATGGTGGGTTGAAGCTGAAATAGATACTATCGATATTCCAATAATAATCGTAGCACCCGCTATTACACTTATACCACCTGATACTGCTCATATTATATTCTATCATGTATTATGTTATGATTTTGGGGATGCACCTGATATCCTGGGCTCAAGTCCATCGCCTTATCCGACTTTTAAAGATCCAAATGGTGCAAGGCATGAATGGATAAGTATTTCTTATCCTATTGAAATACATATTGGTGAAGCTGTTACAACTCCATCATGCATACCAAAGTATGGATGGATTTCACCATCAATACGAGCATGGCTTGGTAAACTTCCAAGAGGTTATGAACCTCCTGATCCACCACCAGATGGCAGCTCAGAATGTGGACGCCGCAGTGTGGATTTGGAATATGATGCAAGGACAGATGGAAGTGGTAATCCCTCAGACAATCTTGATGATGGCATATACTTTTTCCCAACTCCCGCCCATTATTGCCAATCATGTATCTTAGACAGCATAGATGTGATGGTAAATACAGATACATTATATAATAAAGAAAACAATTTAATTTTTCATGCATGGTTTGATTGGAATGATGATGGTGACTGGGATGACGAAAAAGCTTGTGGTGAGGATAATATCGTTTATGAACATATACAATGCACTGATGCGAAAATGTTATGGCCGGGTAGTACTACCACTTCGTTTGATATTACAGATTCTGAAATTATATTTATTCCTTCCGCATGGGATGCTAAACTTTGTGCCATTTACCGTCTTTATTTTTATACCTGGCCTGAACCTGCAAGTAAAATATGGACAAGATTTCGTTTAACACCAAATATTCCAGATAATCTTTCACCCTCCTATAACCATTTTAATGAATATGAAGATCAGGTTGTTTCAGGCGAAGTAGAAGATTATCTGATACAATGTCAACCTGACTCATATGATTATGGAGATGCACCTGATGAATTAGATCCTCCTAATAATACTCACTATTGCAGTCATTTACTTGCAGGAAGTACTTCTGTTCCTATATTTCCTCCAAGAGTATCCCCACCCCCCCGGACGACCCTTGAAGCCGCATATCACGAAAATTTTGATTATGAATGGCTTGGGAATATTGCATACGGATGTGAATGTTTAGGTCCATCTGCTGATGCAGAATATAATGGCAGGACAATCAACCTGGATAATTTTGATAATGGCGTAAACTTTACTGATATCAATTATATTGTTTGCGATACACAAACAGTAGAAGTGTTAATAAATGTTGATGAGGATTTTGCTCGCTTGAATGGGAGATACGATTCTGATAAATTGCATTTACATGCCTGGTTCGACTGGAACCGCAATGGTAATTGGGATGATACATGGGAATGCCAGGAAGGAACACCTGCTCATGATCATATTTATTGGCTTACTGCAAAACCTTTATGCGATGACGATGTTCCTGATCCTGTTCCTGTTAATAGTCATGATTTTGAAATTGATCCCCATTGGTGGTTAAATGAACTATGGCGTGGTTGTCAAATATACGAATTAACCTTTTTAGCCGGTGACACTTCTTTATCAACAGGTAATATAAATCATGTTTCAGATACTCTCTGGTGCCGTTTCAGACTATCTTATGATGATGGTAGTGGCATAAATATAGCTGATACATATCATGGAGGAGTAGAATTTGGAGAAGTAGAAGATTACCCTTTATATTCTCAACAAGGCACAATTCAATGTCAATGTACAATTGAAAAAGTTCATATAAATGGAATATCAGTAGATGAAGGCGAAAGAATAGATATTCCCAGAACCAGCCCACTTTTTCCTGAAAGTTGTGATTTTGATATAACAGCAAATTGTGGCGACGACTGTGCAATATCTTATAAATGGACAATTAGAAAACTACCTGGTATTGATTATACCAATACAAATTCTGCATTTACGTATGACTTTTCGGAAGATGGTGTATATACTATTGAAATTACCGTAACTTGTGAAGACGAGACAACATGCAGCCGGAGTTTTTCTGTAAAGATTGGGTCATCGGGAACTGTTGAACCATATTCACCTGATGAACCATATCCACCTGTTGATACATTAAAATAAATTTATTTAATAATCCAGGGCGGGGCTGACAACCCCGCCCATTTCATTTCACTCCCTCATTCATATTCCCTGTTCACTAATTCACATTACTGTCTTAATAGTTTGTCATTGCAACAGGCCTGGTTTGTATATAATTTTATAATAATAACGACAAGCGGATTTGTGCAAGTAGTATTAATTTTTATGGATACGGAGTCCGTCATGAAGTATTTTATTACTCTTACGATAATAATAGTGATGCCCCTTCTGTTGTCAAAAGTGGTCCTGGCCCAGGAAAATCTATCCCCTGTTCAGTTCCATGGCAGTAACAGGGCTTTCGGTCAATATTCCAACCGTCAGGGTACAAATTCACAAATTCCAGCTTCATTATGGCGAAATGACTTGCATATGACTATGACAATTTACGACATTCCCATTTCGTCAAGTTTTTTTATCACATCTGAACAAAGCAATTCCAGGCAAAGCATAAATAATTTCAGGATATATATTAATCTGAAACAGCTTGCAATAAATAAGGCTAAAGCTTATGCAAGAAATAAAGCTAAAGGCCTGGCAAAGGAAAAAGCACCTGGGTTTGTACGCTTTCTCTCTAATTTTACAACCTTGGAAGTTGGCAAATGCCGCCCTCACTATTCTCCTTTAACAGTCAGTGGTATCCCGGTCTCCGGGGTAAATATCGAATTCACACCTGGAATTTTTTACTCTGCATTTTCAATGGGAAAAATTAAAAAAGCTATTGAACCCTCAGAAACACTGGAGCCCACCTATAAACAGGATTTTCTGCTTGGCAAGATCGGTGTGGGGAAAAAGCAGGGGTCTCACCTCTATTTTACTTATGCACAGACGAAAGACGATAAAAATTCTCTTCAACCGCTAAGCGAAACCTTCTTCGTATATCCACAGGATAATTACGTGATCGGCTCAGAAGCATGCCTCAATCTTTTTAAGAAAAAGTTTCGCTTAGAAGGTGAAGTTGCTGTTTCCATGCATACAAGGGATTCCCGTAGCCCCGAACTCGAGCCGGAGGACTCTGACGTTCCCTCATGGTTATCGGATATAGTTAATTCCAATGCCAGCTCCTCTGTAGATTATGCGTATATGGTAAAGTCATCACTCAATTTAAAAACGACCAAAATATCCGGCGGGGTTAAAATGATCGGTCCTGGGTATAGGTCTTTAAGCGCACCCAATTTAAGAAATGATATTATGACCTATGATGGCAGAATTGTCCAGAGCTTTCTGAAGCGAAGAATCACCTTGTCGGCTTACTGTAAGCACAGTAAGGATAATCTGATTAATTGGAAAAAAACTACTACCACAACAAATGCTTATGGTATCAGCCTGGGGATAAGATTCAGGAACTATCCTTATTTACAGATCAATTACATGCCTAATTTTCAGAAAAATGATAACGACAGCTTAAAAATGGAAAACGCAGTTCACGTATTTTCTATGACAACGGGTTACAATTATCCGCTTGGCAAACTAGAAATGTCAACCACCTTCAATATCTTCTATCAGAATACCGAAACAATATTCGACACCATGACAAGCGGATCCCAAAATCAAACCTATACGCTGAACGAAACAGTCAGTTTCAAGATTCCATTGAGTTTGGCGGGTGGAGTTAGTTATAGTAAATCAGAATATTCAGGTCAAAGGCTTAATATTCTAATGTTGACTTTTAGTGCTACACATCGTGCTTTTAAGAAATGGAAAAACACATTGGGTGTAAGATATTCAAATCAGAAAGAAGAGCAAAAGAAAATTGGAATTTTCTGGAATTCCAAAGTGAAACTCTGGAAGTCCGGGGATCTTGATATCCGGGTGGAAGAAAATATTTTCCAGGATAAAGTTCACAGTGCAAATAACTATGACGAGTTTATTGCCAGGGCAATTCTGTTAATTAAATGGTAAGTGTTATGACAAGCATTGTATTTTTTAATGGCACTGCATTGTCAAAGTGATTTTACAAAGGATCATATTATCGAGGTGAACGGAAAAAATATCCGTATCCTGAATAAGGACATCCTTCAAAAGATAAGTAATGCCGGATAGCATCTTAACACTTTCCTGATTTTCACAATAACTTTTTATAACTAACCTCATAAAATGAACACCACGATCATGTTTACTTATAGAGATTAAGTATATTTGTGTCAGAATAAAAAAAGGAGTTATTATGAAAATGAGAAAAGTGAATTTGCAAAAAGTCCAAAGCATATTATACGTAACTATGTTTGGCTTAATTCCATTGTTTCTAAATGCACAAGCTTCGGTTGTCGAGGTTTATTCTACCGACCTTGATGGCAGGTTTAATTTGGAATCCATCATTCCTAATGTTCAGGAATATTCTGATGCAATACCGGAGCAAATGCCCGGCTGGCCCCAGAGTATGGTTGTGCCGAGTTATTATGCACCCTCAGGTGTCAGCCTTGTTGATGTGGATGAAGATGGTTTTCTTGAGATCATTTCTGCCTGTACAGATGGTTCGGTGCATGTATGGGACTATCAGGGCAATGAGCTTACAGGATGGCCCCAAACAGGACTCAATGTAATTCAATCCAAAGCAGCAGTTGGTGATATCGATCCGGATTATCCGGGCCTTGAAATTCTCATTGCCGGAAAACAAAATAAGTTATATGCATGGCATAATGATGGAACAGCAGTTACAGGATGGCCACTGACAGTTGGTGAAACAAGTGGTTTCAAATCACCTGTACTATTTGATATTGACGGTGATGGTTTCCTTGAGATTATTCTTGGACAAAAAATATATCCTGACGGACATGTAATTGTTTTTAATCGTGATGGAACCATATACCCGGGCTGGCCCCAGCCTTTGGATTATATGTGCGTTGCAACCCCCACA
>JAIOSQ010000052.1 GCA_021107535.1 Bacteroidales bacterium
ATGATCTACCCGGAGAATTTCGAACAAAAGATCGGCTTTGATAAAATCAGGAATATGCTGAGTGAGCTATGTATCAGTTCGCTCGGGAAAAAGTATGTGGAAGGCATTCGTTTTGAATCAAGTCATGGCAAGGTGCACTCCCTGCTCAGCCAGGCCGAAGAGTTCAGACAAATTCTTCTTGCAGGAAAGCCTTTTCCCAATTCCGGGTATTTTGATCTCACCCCTGAACTCAAGCGTATAAACCTCAAAGGCACATACCTTGATCCGGAAACCTTATTCGACCTGAAATCGTCCCTGGAAACCATCAATAACTGCCTGGATTTTTTCAAAAGTCCTGACAGTACGTTGTATCCGGAATTGACAGCACTCACTCAATATCTGGAAACCGAAAAGGATCTGCTAAAAATTATTGAAGGCATCATTGACGATAAGGGGATGATAAAGGATACGGCTTCGCCGGAACTCAGAGATATCCGAATGAAGCTTCATCGTAAGCAAAAGTCGATTGATGGCAGGATCAAGCGAAGTATGACAGATGCCAGAAAAGCAGGCTTTGCACCTGAAAACGCAGAGGTAACCATCAGGAATGGCAGGCTGGTTATCCCTGTGCAGGCTGCAAATAAAAGGCAGGTACATGGCTTTATTCATGATGAATCCGCCACCGGGCAGACCGTTTATATTGAACCCACGGAAGTCTTTGACCTGAATAATGAGATCCGTGAGCTTGAAAATTCAGAAAGAAGGGAGATCATTCATATTCTGATCAGGTTTACCGACCTCTTACGTCCAAAAAGCGAACAGTTGATTGCCGCCTATGATTTCCTGGGCCAGATCGATTTTATCCGTGCGAAGGCAAAATATGCCTTAATGATCGAGGGAGTGAAGCCACACATCAAGCCTGTAACAATCTTCAACTGGCAAAATGCCAGACATCCGTTGCTTTATCTTTCACTGAAAGAGCAAAAGAAGGCAGTCGTCCCCATGAACCTGGAACTCAACAGAAAGAACCGCATCCTGGTGATCTCCGGACCCAATGCAGGAGGCAAATCTGTTTGTCTGAAAACTGTCGGGCTGTTGCAATATATGCTTCAGTGCGGATGTCTTGTCCCTATGGAAGAAGAATCGGAAGCCGGCATTTTCAAGGAAATTTTTCTGGATATCGGGGATGAGCAAAGCCTGGAAAACGATCTGAGTACTTACAGTTCGCATTTGCTTAACATCAGGCATTTCATTCAACATGGAAACAGGAATACGCTTTTCCTTATCGATGAGTTTGGTACCGGTACCGAACCCCAGCTCGGAGGTGCCATTGCAGAAGCAGCCCTGCATGCCCTGAACAAAGGGAAGGCATTCGGGGTGGTCACAACACATTACGCAAACATCAAGCTGATGGCCGACCAGGAAAACGGAATTATTAACGGAGCCATGCTGTTCGACACCAATGAGCTGAAGCCATTATATATTCTCAGAAGCGGGAATCCCGGCAGTTCCTTCGCCTTTGAAATTGCTCGGCAGACAGGCTTTCCGGATGATGTGCTTGATCATGCTGCATCCATCAGCGGTTATTCTCAAATAGATTTTGAAAAGCAATTGCAGGAACTGGAAACAGAAAAGATACATCTTGCCAAAGAAAAAGAAACATACGGAGTTGCTGATAGTTTTCTCTCGGAGATGATCGATAAATATGAAAGGCTCATTGATGAGCTGAACACGAAAAAGGCTGAGATCCTTGAGCAAGCCAGGCAGGAAGCCGGAGAGATCATTGCAGGAACAAATAGACTTATTGAGCACACCATAAAAGAGATCAGGGAAGCCGGTGCCGAAAAAGAAAAGACCAGGAAGCTCAGAAAAGAACTGGCCGAAGAGACTGAAAAGATCATCCGGGAAAAACCGAAACAAAAAAAGAAAAAAACGGCAGTAGCACCTGCTGACAATAAGGCACTACAATATCTTCCGGGGCCTATTGAAGCAGGCGATCAGGTTGAGATCATCCCTTACGGGAAAACTGCTGAAGTGATCTCACTAAAGGCCAAGTACGCCAATGTCCTTACCGGCTCCGTAACAATTAAAATTCCTTTGAAAGACCTGAGAAAAGTCAAAGATTCAGGGACAGCCGCTCATAAAAAAAGCCATAAAGCTTCCAGGAGCGTGATGAGCAATATCCATGAGCGGGCGGCACGGTTTAAGCCAAGCATTGATCTGCGCGGAAAGCGGGCCTGGGAAGCGATGGAAGAGATCCAGGCATATATCGATGATGCCATTCTGCTCAGTGTAAAAGAAGTGAGCATTTTGCATGGCAAAGGAGATGGCATCCTTCGTCAGATCATCCGTGAATACCTGCAAGGTATTGATGAAATTGAACAATTCAGCGATGCACATGTTGAAAGAGGCGGGCAGGGGATTACCAATGTTCGGTTTCGCTGATTTTTAGTAAAGCCTTTGATCGTGTAAATTTCAACAGTTTAATAAAGCACTAAATTCGAATACCTAAATCCTAAACAATATCAAATGACTGAAATTCAAAATCAGGAAAACATAAAGCAAAAATCCAAATTCAATTTCCTCCCTATCATTGGTGCCGTAGTCGGTGCTATTGGCGGATACATTTATTATATAGAGGTAGGCTGCAGTTCAGGCAGCTGTGCCATTACATCCAATCCTTACCTTAGCATGCTCTGGGGAGCGGCGCTTGGTTATTTGTTGTTTGGTATGTTAAAGAAAAGGAAGAAAGCATGATGTTGCTATGACCATACAGGTACTGGGACCCTTTATGAGGGGAAGAGGGGAAGACGGGAAGATAGTGATGAATGTTGGATTATGGATTATGGATTAATTTCTGATTTAGAAGTGTCCGGTAAAATAATCTTCTTAGTAAAAGCAAGCTGAGGAGATCTCTCAGTCGCTTCGCTCTTTCGAGATGACATCGTCGTTTTAAAACGGGGGAGGCGCAAGGGCGCGCACCGCGCGCCCTTGCGCCTCCCCCTCTCCCAAAATAAGCCTTGTCATTTCGACCTAAGGGA
>JAIOSQ010000239.1 GCA_021107535.1 Bacteroidales bacterium
GAAGCTTGAACTTATTTTCTAAGATGAATTCCGCATAGTCAAATTTCCTGTATTTAGTATACACAGTTACTTCATGGCCCTGCCGGGCAAATTCCGCAGCAAGTTCCGTAGCCCTGAAACTACGAGGGGAAATTTCAGGGTAGAAGCCATTTGAAACTAGAAGAATTCTTTTCTTAGTTTCCATATAATCCGGTTAATTTTTCAACAATCCTGTCTGCTGCCCTGCCATCCCATAATTCAGGAATTTCCCCTTTCTTCCACTCGCCTGCAAATAATTTTTTCAGCGCAGGTTTGATAGCAGCAGGATCTGTTCCAATTAATTCGTTGGTTCCAATAGTTATTGTTTCAGGGCGTTCTGTATTGTCGCGTAGCGTGAGGCACGGGATACCCATTACAGTAGTTTCTTCGGTTATTCCACCTGAATCGGTGATCACGGCTTTGGCATTTTGTACAAGGAAATTGAATTCGAGATAGCCCAGGGGATCGATGAGATGGAGAGAGGGGGAGTGGGAGAGAGGGAGAGACTCAAGTATTTTTGCAGTGCGGGGGTGAACCGGGAAGATTACCGGGAGTCCATTAGAAGCTTCGATTATGGCTTGTAGGAAGGCTTTGAACTTTGTATCTTCATCAACATTGGCCGGTCTGTGCAAGGTCAAGACAAGATAATTTTCTTTCTTTAGTCCAAGTTTATCCCAGATAGCAGGTTTGCGAAACCTGGGACGGTTCTGAAGTAATGTGTCTATCATCACATTGCCTACAAAGAATATTCTTTCCTTTGGGATGCCCAGTTTCTGCAAATTTTTACCGGCCCATTCTGTTGTAGTGAAAAAGTAGTCTGCCAGGCAGTCTGTTACCATGCGGTTGATCTCTTCCGGCATCGTAAGATCATATGATCGTATACCGGCTTCTACGTGTGCCACTTTTGTAAGCAATTTTTTGGCCACGATGCTGCAGGCCATGGTACTGTTAACATCGCCAACGACCATCACTAAGTCTGCAGGATTAGCGATCAGCTCCTTTTCAAATGCCACCATGATAGCTGCTGTTTGCTCCGCCTGCGTTCCTCCTCCGCAACCTAAATTTGTATCCGGTTCTGGAATATTTAATTCCTTGAAAAAGGTATCACTCATTTTCTGGTCGTAGTGCTGTCCGGTATGTACAAGTCTGTATCGTAGATTAATACTCATTTCCTGTTGCTCATCAATAGCATGAATTATTGGAGCAATTTTTATAAAGTTAGGCCGTGCACCGGCAATTAGGGTAAGCTTCATCTCAGCTCTTAAATTCTCAACATTTTAAATTATCAGGTGTTCTCAGGAGTCAGTTGAATAATCTTTTTAAAAGAATTTTAATATTCTTTCTCTTAATACCTCTATTACATGTTCTTCCCCATTTACTTCTTGTAATATCTTTCTATTATGATCCATTTCATTCTTATTTAAATTGTTAAGGGCATCTTTATTTTCTTTCACCAAGTCATCTTCAATAGAGTATACGATGATTCCTATTCGCTTCAAATAATGAAAGTAGGTATTGGACTTATTTAAATATACTTTGCTTCCTAACCATAGCATTGCAAGGATATTACCCATAGCTTGTTGTCGGTAATGATTCATAATTGCGATACCGCAACTTTGAATTACTTTTATATATTCATATAAGGGCATAAAACTACGCAGTGGTTTGAAGGACTCATTAAAAAGGTCAAATCCATTTGAAATGATAGTGTCTGCATAGAATCTGTTCCCATAGCTCAATGGTACAATGATAGAACGGTTTCCAGTACCTAATCCCTTTAGAATTTGAAAAGCTTCAAGATGATTATTAGTAATAGCTGCAGAATTTCCAAGTAAGATATCATTTCCCTTTGCATAAGACGATTGATATCCTTTTAAGATGTATTCCAACGGGCTGTAAGTGAAAGGAATATGTTGGCATTTTTCCGAAATCAACTTTCGCTTCATAAAAAAATCGAATTCTTCTATATGTTCCGAAGAAAAATAAGATAAGGAAGCTGCAGCTAATTTTGTAGCATTGGGTAAAATTATTGATTTACCATATAGTATTTGCCTTCCAAACCCTTTAATTCTTTCTTTAAGTGCTAATTCTGGTTGGCGAATATTTAACGATGCGGTCTTTTTCCCTAATAACTTGGGGAAATTCTCCTCAGTATATAGTTCTGCACCCCATAGTAACCCAACAAATTTATTTTTGTTTTCTGATAATAGAAATACACTACTATTAAATTCTGTAATTCCATGAAGAATTACACAATCATATTTTTGAGATTTTTCTATTACTGATTGCAAAAAACTTTTGCCATAAGGCGCAATTTCTACATTCTTATCAATTTTTACGGTGCTTAATTTTCGTCTAAACTTTGAATGGGGAATAATAAAATGGTTGCATCCAGGAAAGGCTTTTTCAAAAATATAATTAGCAGCATTTACAAACTTTGAATCGGATGATAAGTGGAGGATGGATACTTTTCTATCTGGCATATAATCTCAATTTAAAGGATAATTATAATCTCATTAAAAAAACTGATTCTTAATCTTAAATATATATGTCTTTTTACTAGATATATTGGAAAATATTATTCGTCAAAACGTAGAAATAAATATGTAAAAATGGTTCATGAAATAAAGATGAGGTCTTATTTGGGTTAATGAACGTGGAATAAAAATGAATATTTACTATTTAAACGATTAATGAATAGACTAAAATATCGTCTTATAAATAGGACTAACATTAAAATTATAGGCGAATAATTATAAGCATGTGCATATCCTTTATAGGATTTATCAACTCCTTCCAATTGACATTCACCTAAACTATTTTCTCTTAATTTATTTCTTATGGATATGATTCTTGAATAGCTATGTGTCCCTATGCAAGAATTAAAAGCCAAAGTTATGAATTTCACAATAGCCTGGTTTAGAAGCTCTTTCTGGGCTTTAGATAAGTTAGGAGAAGCCTGTAATTTTTTCATATTTATTGCTGCAAGGATAAAACCATTGGTTGCTTTTTTTGACGAAAAAAGCTTGGAATTTGTAGCTGATCCCGGACGTGTCGTCCGTTGGTAAAAGGAGTGTCCGTCAAAAATGCAGCGCTCAGCCAGGCACATGATGCGGGCAATCAGCTCACCATCTTCCAGGTAGGGAACATTTGGCAGGTATCGTAAATTATTTTTGTTCATAAATTCTCTTTCAAAAAGAACCGCCCACGACCTGTCAGGGTCTGTTTGCCCATCGCCACGAGCCACAAAATAGGCTTCAAGGCCGGGATAAACAATCCCTTTTTCTTTCTCGTTGAAAACGGCCTTACGCAAAGTACCATCTTCATTCAGAAAGCTATATCCCAGGAAAGAAACCTGTACATTGTTCTGTTCAGCAGTTTGTAATATCCCGGCAAAGCTGTTGGATTCAACATAATCATCCGGATCTATAAATAAAAGGTATTTACCGGCAGCCTTTTCAATCCCATTGTTCCGTGCCCTGGATACCCCCTGGTTTGCCTGCTTGATCAAAACGATATTAGAGAATTCATGCTGCAGTTGTGTAACTATTTCCCCGCAATTATCCGGGGAGCCATCATTGATGCATATGAGCTCATAATCATCAGGTGGAATGTCCTGATCTTCCAGGCTGCGAATACAACGCTCAACGTAGGGCGCTACATTGTACATGGGGATGATGATGCTGAGACGTTTCATGTTATCTTTTGGCGATTAATTTACTCATGGCTTGCAAATAAACAAATGGATTTAGGTACACTGTCCAAAGTTTGTACCAACGGCTAAGTGTGAACTATCACTTTATGACCTTGCCGAACAAATTCTGTAGCCAGTTCGGTAGCCCTAAAACTTCGAGGAGAAATATCAGGGTAGAAACCACTTGAAACTAGAAGTATCCTTTTCTTGGTATCCATCTAATACGCATTATTCTTGGAAACAAAACTAAGGCAAGAGCTCCTAAGTACAGAGAGATATTATATACATATCCGTATCTTCGATAGTATGAGCAGCACCCATTTAAATTACATTTCTTAAGTCCTGGTTTATTTAAGGCATTTCTAACAGCACTTAATCGTTGAAAAGTGTTTGACCCAATGCAGGAATTAACTGCAAGTAATACAAATTTGCAGATTGGTTGATTCAAAAATTCTTTCTGGGCTTCAGACAAGTCAGTGGAAGCCTGGAATTTTTTAAGGTTTCGTGCTGCAAGGATAAAGCCATTTGTTGCTTTTGAGGTATGATATAAATTCGATTTTGTAGCAGACCCTGGACGGGAGGTTCTTTGATAAAATGAATGACCATCAAAAGTACAACGTTCTGCCAGGCACAAAATACGTGCAATTAACTCTCCATCTTCTAAATAAGGCACATCAGGAAGATATCGGAGATTATTTTTGTTTAGAAATTCCCTTTCAAAAAGAACTGCCACCATCCTGTC
>JAIOSQ010000255.1 GCA_021107535.1 Bacteroidales bacterium
CGTTCCACCCTTGGCCTTCACCAACTTTTATTACCGATTGCTCAAAAAGCACTGAGTCTTCAATGTACTGCATGTCAAATTGAAAAACGTGGCAAATTGAATCTGGATGTAAATGTCCTGAGAGATACATATATTTGGAACAGGGTGAGAAATCGAAATTAATTGTCATATAATAAGGATTATTAGGAATAATATCCCTTAACTGAAAAAAGGATAAATATTCCACAAGTCCTGTTTCAACATTAAACTTACAGAGTTCAACTCCAGTGGAAGAAGATCCGCTTCCGCGCCAAACAGTTACCAGATATTTTTTATCATATGAAACTTTCATATTGCCGAATTTATTTTTACCCATATTATCCTTGTTAGGAGCAGGGCTTAAAACAGGTTCCTTATTCACCCCTTCGGAATTAACAAGGAAAGCAGCAAATTTGTGTTCACGGTATTTCCGTGTAAGTATCCAGTAATCTTCTTTGTTTTTAAGATATACCGCCATAAGTTGATCGGAGGCATCCCATCCGGCGAGAAGTGTATCCTTGTCAACCACCTCTCCCAAGCCGTTATTTCCGTTTATATTAACAGTGGTATAAAACATTGGATTTTCATCTTCATACCATCGGGCAGTAAAAATGAAAAACAAACTATCTGATCCTGGTTTTGGCAGGCAAATAGCTGACTGTATGCCCTGTTCAAAATTATCACCCCCATTGCCATTAGCCATTGTATGATGATTCTTATTCCATACCGAATCACCGTTCGAATAAAAAAGCAGATTACCATTGGTGTCGCTCATTACTGAAGTAGCTCCCCAACCTGTGCTACCAATTGGGCATGAAGTATCTTCAATTGGAATTCCACTATTGAAGTCCAATCCAATATGATGACCAAAAAACCAGTAATTTGTTCGTTTATTAGGTTGGGAATATGCATTTAATCCTATAAGCAGGAAAAAGATAATTAAGCTTGATAGAACCGGTGATGGTTTAATATTTACCATTCATGTTCTTTTTTACATATTTGTTAATATGCATATAACACTAATAATCAACAGCTAATTTACTAATAATTTAGAAATATGTCAAGTATAGCCCGTTTGCATGTTGCTCAGACTTCACAGGTACTTGGACCTGTGAGGTCGTGAAAAGGAATCAAAATGCGACATACCAGAGGAGACGAAGGAGATCTCTCAGTCGCTTCCGCTCCTTCGAGATGACATCGTCGTTTTAAAAAGCCTTGTCATTCGACCGAAGGGATGGAGCGAAGTGAAATCCCGCAGGGAGAAAACTCCTCAGTATCAGTTTTGCACTCGTTCTCCAAAAACACTCTATCATTTCTTAGACGCAGGGATGGAACAAAGTGAGGTCATAACTAAAACAGGCGGTTTTAATTTACAATTCTGTATTCGGTGTTAGTAACGTTCAAAACAAGGTAGGTTAATGGGGGAATATTACCTACCACGGCTAGTAGAAACGAATTGTAATACAAAGATTGTATTGTATTCCTAAGCCATAGCAATACAGGAAATCAGAACCTATTGAACTATCAATTTCCCCTGCTTAACAGACCCTCTCCTTTGAAAGTATAAATATATAATCCTGTTGTTAAATGCTCAATAGAAAGGTGTGATGTAAATCATTTAAATGCTTTTTCATGAGAAGCTGTCCGCTGGAATTGAATAATTGAAATTCAAGGTCTTTGTATAAACCTATAGCAATTCTTTTTGCTTTCAAATCATCTCTAATTTCTGAATCATTAGGGTCCGGTAAAAACAAAGCACATACAGCTCGTACCTACGGCACTTTAACGAAACTTATAATTCTCTGCTCTATAAACAGATCGCCTCTACGAGGCTGTATACATCTACAGTTCTCTAATCTTAATATTCCGAAACCAAACATCATCGCCATGATCCTGCAACACAATGAATCCTTCTGTTGCAGGATTCATAAAGTCTTCATAATCTTTAAACTTGCTGTTGGCAACCATGTTTTTCCAGTCATCTGTCCACAGGTGATATTCAAGAACGTTTTCACCATTCATGGTATGTACAACGGTTCCCTTATATACAAGAACCTTTGCATGGTTCCATTCGCCGGCAGGATTTACAGCTTCAAAATTTCCTGGTATCAGGTCATATAATGCCCCGGCAGCCCTGTTTCCGTCCACGCCGAGTTTGCCATCCGGATGCCGTTCATTGTCAAGAATTTGCATCTCCGGTGCACTTTTCCAAACCGGATCACCCGGAACTTCCTGTGCAAGGTAAAAGATTCCACTATTACCGCCTTCGGAGACTTTCCATTCGAGCGACAACTCAAAATTACTGAATTTTTTATCAAAGAGAATATCGCCGCCGCCGCCTGCTTCTCCCCTGCCGGAACCTAGCACATGTATGGTTCCGTCGGTAACTTCCCAACCATTTTCAGGAAAACTCTCCCCGTTATGTGAACGCCAGCCATCAGACGTTAAACCGTTGAACATAAGCACCCAGCCGTCTGCCAGCTCCTGCTCAGTAAGGGTGTTTGGTCTCTGTACAGTTTCTGTTATAAGCTCCTCTTCTGCATCCTGCTTTTGCTCATCCTGATTAATACAGCCAAAGAAGATAAAAGAAATGATTAAGGTAAATACTGCTGATTTTTTCATGGTTTTATTTTTTATCAATTAATAATAAATCTACCCCATAGTATTCATGGTAAGGAATATAATATATAATTCAACACTCAAAACTCAAAACTTACAACTTCCAGCCATCCCTATACGAATGCCTGATATATTCCTCCGCGGCAGGTTTGGCCTTTATGGTAGCATACTGAGTGTCGAAATGTGGATGGCCATTGATCACCGTAAACTTATCAGTGGTTACAATCTTGATTTCATCATTCTCGCCAATATTGGTAATCTTCATGTTTTCTCCGTCCCATTTCAACTTACGATTAAGGTCCTGCAGACGAATGGCCAGGTTGCCCATTACAACCACTTCATTCATTGGGCCTGAATAGCCAAAGTATGAACTGCATTCCTGTCTGTTACCGGAACTTTCCTTGCAGGCCCGGATCCAGTCTGCCTCATGTCCCCCTTCCATCGCTTTTTCTATTCTCCTCAGGCTTGGCTCCGGTCGTTTGTAGTCATTATTGAGTTCTTCAGGTAACAATTTTGGATCCCTGCCATAGGCTCCACAGATCAATTTTCCTTTGGTTCCAATAAAAAGGCATCCTCCGCTCCAATCACCCATGGGTTCTCCGTCAGGAAGTTCTTCAGGCCTTGGTGGAAGCAAACCACCATCGAACCAGCTTACTTTCACCGGCACAAGTTTAACTTTTTGATGTTTCCCCCTGTCGGGGAATTCATAATGTACGGCAGAACCAATGGGTGCGCTTTCCGTATTTACCTGTGTTGAGCTTCCGTATAAAGAATCCGGATTTCCCAGGCGGAGCGCCTTGTATACCGGGTCAAAGATATGACATCCCATATCACCGAGAGCACCGGTTCCAAAATCCCACCATGCACGCCAGTTCCATGGATGATAAACAGGATTATAAGGTCGCCATGCTGCGGGCCCGATAAATAAATTCCAGTCAAGAGTAGGAGGCAAAGACGGTGTTTCTGTCGGCTTTTCGAGGCCCTGTGGCCAGATAGGCCGGTTGGTCCAGGCATAGGCTTCGGTCACCTCACCGATTGCTCCATCCCAGATCCATTCACATATTTGTCTGATCCCCTCTCCTGAATTTCCCTGGTTGCCCATTTGGGTTGCAAGCCCATATTCGTTTGAAAGCCTGGCAAGAACCCTGGATTCATATAAAGAATGGGTCAATGGTTTTTGCAGGTATACATGTTTGCCCATTTTCATTGCTTGTGCCGCAATAATAGCATGGGTATGATCAGGTGTAGCAATAACAACAGCATCAATCTGATCCCCCATTTCTTCAAACATTTTTCTGTAATCACTGTATTTTTTTGCATTGGGATATTTTTCAAAAAGACCGGATGCATAATCCCGGTCAACATCACATAATGCAACGATATTCTGGCTGTTACAGTTATTGATATTGGTACCGCCAACACCACCTACGCCAATTCCGGCGATATTGAGCTTATCGCTGGGAGCGAGATGCCCAAGACCCCCTATCACATGGCTTGGCAAAACGGTAATACCAGCTGTTGCAAGGGAAACGTTCCCGATAAACTTTCTACGACTCATGCCTTTTTTCTTATTTTTTTTCATAGCTTACACAGTTTACTACAGGTTTTAATTGAGTTTGATTATTTGCTTTCTCCGATTGCTTTCAAATGCTTTTTCAATGATAAAGATAACATCTCTTGCTTCTTCCGGGCTCACTAAAATGGAAAAATTTTGGGTGAGCACCTCATAAACATTGTTATAGAAACCCATATAATCCCCTTTTTCCGTAGCAACACGGCTAATTTCAGGAGATGACCCATGAAGAGATTCCAGTTTGCCCCAGAAACGGATGTCTTCCTTGCCCCAATCATTTGAAACAGGCATTTCTCCCTTTTTTAATAAGGCTTCCTGAGAATCGATTCCATATTTTGTGAAAATTGCTTTTGTTCCTTCAACAATGAATCGCGGCCCGGGATCACTCACCATCATCCCTGCTTTTAATACGATTTCTTTGTAGTGATATAACAGCTTCAGGTCGAAATAATCATCTACCGGACTCCCGTCTCTTTCGGATCTGATATTGGCCAGTATTCCTTCAGGATATCCAAACAAACAAAGCGCCTGGTCAATCAAATGGGCACCCAGATCATATAATATTCCCCCTCCGGGAAGATCCTTGTCTCGCCAGGCATCTGGTTTTACCTCAGGACTAAAACGGTCGAAATGCGCTTCATAATGTTTAATTTCTCCCAGTACTCCTTCTGAAATTAATTTCCTGATGGTTAAAAAATCCCCATCCCACCTTCTGTTCTGATAAACAAAGATTTTTTTCCCGGTTTCAACAGACAGTCTGATTAGTTCTTCAGCTTCCCCGGATGAAGGGGTAAAAGGTTTTTCAATAACCACATGTTTCCCGGCCAGGAGACACTCCTTACCCATAGGATAGTGATAAATATTTGGAGTGGTGACAATAATAAGATCAATGCTGTTATCGGCCAGCAAATCCTTATAATTCCTGACAATTTTAACATAAGGATATATTTCTTTTGAATGCTGATGATAGCGTTCATTGATCTTTAACAGGCGAAAACCTGAATGTGAATGAATAAACGGGGCATGAAAAACCTGTGCGGATAAACCGAAGCCAATAATCCCGGTGTTGATAATTTTACTCAAATCAGATATTATTGTTCAGATATTCAAAGCTTTGTTTAATGCTCTCAAACCCGTCTCCTTCGATTACGTCCTGCTCAACAAAATATTCTTTCATACCTGCCAGTGAAGCTTGTTCAAAAATTGCAGGGTAATCAATGATCCCCGCCCCTACTTCAATCATTTTTTTTGATTCACCCGCCTTCATATCCTTTACATGCCATAACTCAAATCTGCCCGGATATTTTTCAAAGTATTCCAGGGGATCTTTTCCTGCATATATGATCCAGTAGAGGTCTAATTCCATGAAAACCAATTCAGGTTCAGTTAAGTCCAGTAAAAGATCATAAGGGAGTTGTCCGTTGATTGGGTAGAATTCAAAATCATGGTTATGATAACCGAACTTCAAACCATTTTGCTTGCATAGTTCACCGATATTATTGAATTTATCAGCCAGTTTTTTGTAATCATCAAGCTGCTGTCTTTGGTCTTTACCAATCCATGGCCAAACTAAGTATTTAACACCGGCTTCTTTATGGGCATTCAGCACTGTTGAAATTTCATTGGGTGCAAACGTCATGTGTGAACCTATTAGTTTCATCCCCAGCTTATCAACCATGGATTTAAATTCTGCGGGCTCAAGTCCGTAAAATTTTCCATCACTGTATCCTGCTGCCTCAAGATTTTTATATCCGATGGCAGCAATTTTTTCGAGGCTTTCTTCCAGGTTTTCTTTAATTTCATTTCGTAAAGTGTACAATTGAAGGCCTATCGTAAGTTTTGATGGGAAATTGGCATAAATGCGTCCCGGTATAAGCATTCCGGCAAGCATTCCTGCCGACACTGTTCTGATAAAATTCCTTCGTTTCATCGGTTATAAATTTAATCTGAATTAGAAATCCACCTTCTTAAAGGGTAGATTTTTACCAACAATGCTATATAATCTTTTCATTTTCTGCATCCCAGAACACCTTTCTGTTTTCCTTATATGCTATGGTACCCATATGTGCTGCCATGGCCTCTTCAAATCCCTGCTTAATATTACAGCTTGTCGTGCCTCCGTTTCTGATGCAGTTCAGCCATTCCTTAATATGCAGATGAGTGGGGTCGAACCTTTTTCCTCCCCTGTAGGTATACAAGAGGCCTCTTCCGGCGAAATACTGTTCTGTTGGAGAGGTTATGGCATCAACATTTTGCATCCCCGGGGAATAAGAAAATAATGGAAGTGCCGGATCAATAATTCCTTCTTTGATTTTGGCTTCATAGCGTGAAGAACGGGGATCAGCTTTAATGATAAGGTCACGGCCGAGTTCCATGGAAGCATCATGTCCCATGATCACCCTGCCCCGCTTCCGGTTACTGGCGAGTGTTGCGCTGTATACCATACTCAAATCCCTGTCGGGATATTCATAAACCGTATGCAATACATCAGGCACTGTGCGCCCGTCCTTGAAATAATATATGCCACCGCTGGATATGGCAGCATGAGGGATCCCCAGACCAAGGATCTGGTTAATTGCGTCGAATTCATGTGTGAGAAGATCACCGGAAAGGCCGGTACTGTAATCCCACCAGCATCGCCAACGGAAAAATCGCTCGAGGCTGAATGGATGATCCGGGGCCTGGCCAATAAATTGTTTCCAGTCAATTGTATTTGGGTTTGCATCTTCATGAATGGGGTATACCCAGGCTCCGTTCGGATCATTTCTGTTGGTAGTAACCTCTATCAGGGTGATTTTCCCAAGCAGGCCTTTATCAATAGCTTCTTTCGCCTTAAAATAACTTTCTGTTTGTCTTCCCTGGTGTCCAAGTTGAAAAACAATATTGTTTTCCTTTACAGCTTTCCTGATCTTATAGGTTTCCTCTACTGACCAGGTCATGGGCTTTTCAACATATACATGTTTGCCTGCATTGGCAGCAGCAATGGCCATAGGTCCATGCCAGTGATCCGGTGTGGCTATGATCACGGCATCAATATCTTTTGCATTGATAAGGTCTTGATAGTTTTTATATCTTTTAGGGGAAGGCCCCATTTTTCCACCACTTCCTTCACGATAAATGTTCGCACCGGCTTCCCGGGCCATGCGGCCGTAAGTATCAAATATATCACAAACCCCATTCAATACAAGGTTTAGATCCTCCTGCTCAAGGTATTCCTTATACCTGTTATCGGAGCCGTTTTCAAAGCCGTTTTTAATCCAGGAGTCTATGAGTTCCGGATGAGCAAAACCGGCAGCTTGTGCCAAATGTTTTCCGCGAAGTCCGTAGCCGATCAGGCCAAGACGGATCTGCTTGTCCATAGGGCCGCTTGCAGGAATGTCAGGAGCTGTGGCTTTTAATTGAATTTCCTCAAGAATATTTTTTTTCAGGTAACGTTCATAACTGCGCTTTTTATACCACGCGTATGCAAAAGCTCCCAGAACGGGAACCGTTACAAATCCTTTTAATAGATCTCTTCTTTTCATTTTTTAAAAATAAATCGGTCGACGCCAATAAACCTGCTGTTTGGAAAAACAAACAGCATAACAAGTGCCAGAAGTTCAATTAAAGTCTTGTTAATGATCAGATAACTACCCTCGCTTGGCACGGCATATCTCAGGCCGGGAAAGGGCGGATGAGATAAATAATACATTGATAACAAGATTATCCCGAATATACAAGCCGGCCTGGCAAGAAATCCGAGTATCAATCCCAGGCCAATAAGTATCAATCCCCAGATATTTATCATGTCAATAATGTAGACCAGGGACGAATCAGAGGCCAGGGAATAAAAAAATGATTTTAATAAACCATTGGAATCCAGCAGAAATCCCACGCTACTCCAGTTTGGGTTCATGAGTTTTACCATTCCTTCGTAAAGAAAGTGCCATCCGATGGCTATCCTAAGAATAACAAGCCAGCTTAATTGTGTATTACTGTATTTCATCATTATCTATCTACATTAATTTCACGGATATAGAGCTCTTTCCATCTTACCTTTATTCCTCCACCATCATGTATCTGGAGAGCAATAGACCCATTTGCCTGTCCGATCTTTTTATCTGTCAGGTCGGTCATTAGTTGTCCGTTCAGCCAGGTCATTACGCGCTCACCTTCAACACGGATAAGCAGATCATTCCACTCCCCTTCTCTAAGAATGTTTTCCTTTTCCTCCGGAATTTCATATAGCCATCCTCTTCCGTATGACTCATATATACCGCCGGTATTATTTCCCGGAGGGGCAACTTCAACCTGCCAACCACTAATTTTTGTACCCTCAATGGAAGATCTGAAAAATACGCCGGAGTTTCCATCCGATTCCTGAAAAAACATTAATCTCAAAACAAAGTCCTTATATTTTTTTTCTGTTCCCAGGTAGCCGTATTTCTTTTCTTCCCCGCTTTCACATACCAGTTCTCCCTTATCCACATACCATTTTTCCGAACCATAAATTTTCCATCCGCTAAGATCTTTGCCATTAAAAAGAGGTTTACCCTTATCTGTTAAATCCTTTATTTTAATATTTCTGAAGGCTATTTCACTCCCATGATCCTGAAGGCCGATATGACCTCTTATTGCAAGTCCGTATGCCGGATAATCCTTCCATTTTGAAGCAGCAACGCGTTTTTTCCAATCATCATCCCAAAGATCATATTCCAATACTTTTTCTCCATTAAGCCAGTGGATGACGTGTCCGTCTTTTACTTTGATTCCAGAGTGATTCCATTCACCTGCAGGATTTAGCTTTTTCTTTATGCTGTCTGCATTATGCATGGCATAATTGGCTGCGGCTTTCTGCCAGTTTTCCAGGGGATAGGAAAACCCTGCATCATCGATAAGCTGATATTCCGGGCCGCTGGCATAGACCGTTGGATTGTCTCCTTCAATAACATGAAAAAAGATGCCACTGTTTCCTCCTTCAGAGATTTTCCATTCCAGGGACAGTTTAAAATCTTCAAATTGCTCTTTACTGATAATATCCCCACTAAGATCACCCCCCTTTCCTGATGTGATCAGCAAGCTATCAAGAACTTTCCAGCCAGCAGGCAGTGAGTTTTGTTTAAAACCACGCCAGGCGTTCATATTTGCTCCATCGAATAAAATAATACTGTTTTCTACAGGCTTTTCTTTCTTTGTCTTTTTGGACTGCTCACTATTGCAGGAATAGAATAAAAAAATGAGACTGCTGAAGATAAAAATAAATACTGAGAAAAATTTTCGTTTAATATACATGGCTGTAATTGTTATGTCGCAGTAAATTTATGAAAGATGGCGTCTAAAACAAAGAAAACAGTCAATAGGTATTAATCTTTACTGACATTTCAGAGGCATTATTCAAAAATTATATATTCAAAAATAATTTATATAGCTGGTAAAATTGCTATTATACAAAAAATTTAATAATTTTAGGGGCAAAAGAAGTACTAACCAATCCTATCTACTATGAAAAAATTTGTACGCATTTCAATGATGGTGACCCTGTTGTCATGTTTTATGATCAGTCAGCTCACGGCTCAGACAATTCTATGTGTCGACCGTGATTTCGGTGATGATACCACCGCTGGTGGGTTTACTAATACATGGCCAATGATCTCTGAAGCCTTGGATTTTGCAGGGTATACCTATGATTACTGGGAAGTTTTAGAGTTTGAAGACAATGGGCCCGATGCCACTTATATGAGTAACTATGATGTGGTAATATGGTTTACGGGCGAAGCCTGGGATGGTGGAGCCACCATGGGGCCCGATGATGAATTTAACCTGATCCTTTATATGACCATGGGAGCTGGAAAGCTTTTCCTGAATGCACAGGATTGGCTCTGGGACAAATATCCAACTTATGGAACATTTAACCCCGGCGAATTTGCTTATGATCAACTTGGTTTAGTAGAGGTTGTTCAGGATATTTATCATATTGAGCCTGAAGACCCGGGCTCTATTGGTGATTCAGCCCAGTTTTATGGTTCGCCAGGCTCTCTTGCAGAAGGCTTGATCTTCCCGGTAGTGGATATTTTTACTACTGATACCGATGATGGCCTATACGGCGACAGCTTAGCTCAACACCTTGGCCAAAATCTGCTATCTATACAAACCCCTTATGCTTCTCCCGGGCCTGCTGCTATCCAATACGAAACAGAATATTTCAGGTCTGTTTTTACAACCATTGATATTGCAGCAATTAATGATATCACGGCCAGAAATATCTTCATGCACAAAATTGTCGATTGGTTGATGTATGGAGCAACCGGTGTCAGTGAGCTGAAACCTCAGGAAACCAGCTTAGTAATCCGGCCAAACCCGGCGAGTGATTTTGTAAATATCGGGATGACCAGCAAAATGCAGGAAGTTTCGCTATATAACAGCCAGGGACAACAGCTTATTTCAGAAAAAGCCGATCAAGCCAGTCTTAGAATGGACCTTAGTAAGCTGGTTCCGGGATTATATATTCTGAAAGTGAAAACAGAAAATGGCATAGTGACAGACAAATTGCTTAAACAATAGTTTTTTGCAATTTTAATTCAAACTAATATTTTTTAATTCAATAAATCATGGGCTATTGTACAAAGATTGCCAAATACTCAGGTATGCTGTTTGGGCTGGTTGCAGGTATATTGGTTTTGTTCGGAATAATTGGGTTTTTGATGTGGATAACATATGAATCGTCCTTTTTAAATGTTGCTAATTTCTGGCTCTACCTGTATGCTTCAATACCTTTCTGCTTGCTGGCTATTTGCTGTACTTTGTTTGTAATATCAGGCAAGGAGAAAGCTTAAGTTATACGATCATAATTTCATCTCCCTTCCTTGATCCGGAAATTGATTTTACGATTTTTGGAAGGGAAGGGGATTTGATTTACCTTGCCCCAAGGGGCGGGGAATAAGATCCGGAGATCCCCTCAATAACTCGAGGGGATCAATTCGACTTTGAATTTTCAATTCACTTCGTTCTTGAAAATTTAGTCTCATTGTTTTTACATTAGATGAAAACAACCTGATGTAAAGTCATCCGGTCTGGTTGTTGGAAGGGATAATAAACAGGAATGTGTAATTGTTATCTTGCAAGACAACCAACACATAAATACGTTTGTCTTATTAATTGAAAACATATAAACATGACAAAACACACACTTTTACGCATTGGCACCACCCTGTTGTTTGTAACGGTATTTTCTTTCATTTTTTTCAACAGAGGTGAAGATAATCCTGACTCAAGGGATTCCTACGAGCAATATCTTTTATCGGAATATGCTAAATTACCAAATGATATCATTGATCAATCAAACGGAGAAAACAGACCTGACAGGCCCGACCTTGCGGCAATCCAGAATTATTTCAGCATAGTTGATCCTGCGCTGGGTGCAGTACCCTCTGATCGTTTAAAAGAAGCCTGGGTGCAAACCTGCCTTATACAGGAATCATCTGTAAGGGAAAGCAATATTCTTTACTGGAGCACCGGGGGCTCAAATATGGGGGGAAGAACCAGGGCCATTATGTTTGATCCGAATGAACCTTCCGGGAATAAAGTTTGGGCAGGAGGGGTCACTAGTGGCTTATGGTATAATAATGATATTACCAATGATCTCAGTTCCTGGGTTCCGGTCGATGATTTCTGGCAAAACCTATCGGTAAGCTGTATTGTAAGTGATCCGAATAATACACAGACATTTTATCTTGGTACGGGTGAAGCAGAAACCGCAAGGGTTATTTACCGTGAATCATCAGGAATTGGAATGGGGATCATGAAATCTACCGATGGAGGTGAAAGCTGGGAATTCTTACCCTCAACCGAAATATTCAAATATGTAACAGATTTACAGATCAGGAATGAAAATGGAACCAGCGTTATTTATGCCGGGATTGCATCAGGGATATACAAAGGAGCCACCCATCAAAGCGAACCCTCCAATGGCCTGTTCAGGTCTGCAGATGGCGGCCTGACCTGGGAACAGGTTCTGCCTGACATACCCGGCCTTGATGAACCATATGCCGTATCTGATATTAAAATACAGAGTGATGGCAGGATTTATGTTGGGTCAATGGAAACACCTGAGCTGGAAGGCGGGGCAACAATTTTATACTCTGATGAAGGAACAAGTGGTACATGGACTATTTATGAGGATGTTAAGGTATTGATAGAGAATCAAGGATATGAAAATATTCCGGGACGCGTAATTCTTGCTGTTGCACCTTCTGATCCCTCGGTTGTTGTTGCACTTTTTGCTGTCGGATATGAGAATGGCTTTGTTTATTATAAAGGAAGATATATTTACAGGACAAATGATCATGGGATTACCTGGAACCCTGTAAACCTCCCGGATTATGACTATGCGACACTTGCCTGGCATGCATTAATTGCTGGCGTGGACCCTACAGACCCTGATCATTTTTATGTTGGCGGACTGGATGTTTGGTCTACCTCCAATGGTGGCAATTCATGGCTGCATCAATCAGATTGGGCACTAATGTACTATGGTGGTGGTGATGATTACGTTCATGCCGATCAACATGTCCAGCTCTATAAAGAAGAATCTGTTGAAGAAATGCTTTTTGGTACTGACGGAGGTGTTTTCTATACTGCCAATGCCTCATCTTCCGACCCGGTTTTTGAAGAAAAAAACAATAATTTCAGCACTTTACAATTTTATACCTGTGCCATTTCACCTGTTGCCGGAGATGATCAATATATCGGAGGATTGCAAGACAATGGAACACTTCATTATCACGGCGATCCGCTTGATATTAATGATATGATCGACGGTGGAGACGGAGCAGGCTGCTTCTGGGATGCTGATGAACCGGAAATATTCATTACTTCAGTTTATTATAACATGTATACGGTATTTTTAAACGGAAGTCCTTACCAGAGCGCTGGTGAATACAGCGGCACCTTTATCTGCCCGGCCGATTACGATTACAGGGAAAATATCCTGTATGCCAATGCATGCAGTTTCTTTGGTAACAGGCCCGATAAACTTATGAGGGTGACCAATATTCCTTATAATCCATCCCATACGTTTGTTTCTCTTGGAACTGGTTCCAACACTCCGTTTTCGCATGTAAAATATTCGCACAATTCACCGGAAAATTCCACAACACTTTTTGTTGGGGGGCAAACCGGCCGCTTATTTAAAATTGAAAATGCCCAGGCTACACCAGAAGTAACAGAATTAACAGGCTCTGCCTTTCCGGCAGCATCTATATCATGTGTAGCTATAGGAGGTTCCGATGACACCCTTTTGGTTACTTTCTCAAATTATGGTGTTTCATCGGTATGGCAAACTTATGACGGAGGAAACGAATGGACAGAAGTAGAAAGCAATTTACCTGATATGCCTGTACGTTATGCCCTTTATCACCCTGATGATGCAAAACAAGCGATGCTGGCAACAGAACTGGGAATATGGACCTGTAACCATCTTCACCTTGATAATCCGCAATGGTTTCCGGATATGGAAGGAATGGCCAATGTAAGGATTGATATGATACAACTCAGAGAGTCGGATAATACTGTTTTGGCTGCCACACACGGCCGGGGATTGTATACCAGCACATGGGTGTCTGATCCGTGGGTTTCTGTACAGGAATATCCGGAAATGGATATTGCAAACATTTGGCCAAACCCGGTAAGGGATATCTTAAACATTATGCTGGACCGGCAAACAGAAACTGTTGAGCTTAGCATTTCAGATATGCAGGGAAGGCTTGTCAGCAAACAAACATTTGAAAATCCTCAGAATGTGATGACTTTTGATATGAGCCGACTGCCTTCAGGAATGTATATACTAAAGCTTTCCGACGGTCAAAAATCAAGCAGCCGAAAGATTATTCATCAATAAAAAAAGGGCTTTTGAACATTGGTTCAAAAGCCCTTTGCAATTTCTTTTAACAACTTAGTTTATAGATATTTCTGTTACTGTTTTTGTTTCAACATTAATCGTCTTAACCATTTTGGGTATTTTCGGTTCAGGTGTATCAACAATAGTAAGTTCGTCGATCAGATTCTGGGCTCCGGCCATTTTATCAATAATGAAAAGCACATACCTGATATCAACATTGATGGTACGCTGGAGCTCTGGTTCAAAGGTAATATCTCCGCTCATTGCTTCCCAGTTACCATCAAAGGCAATACCAATAAGTTCGCCTTTGCCATTAATTACGGGACTTCCTGAGTTTCCACCGGTAATATCATTGGTGGTGAGAAAGCAGACAATCATTCTTTCTTTACCGTCGATCATTTCCCCGTAGCGACCGAAATCTTTATTTGCATACAGGATTTTCAGTTCCTCTTCCACAAAGAATTCGTCATTGGTTGCGTCTTCTTTTTCCATAACCCCTGCAAGAGTAGTATAATAATCATAAAAAACAGCATCTGCGGCCACGTAATCCTGCACTGAACCATAAGTCAGCCTCATGGTTGAATTGGCCTCCGGATAAAAAACCTTGTCAGGATTCATTTCACGAAGTCCGGCAATAAACAGGCGGTTATATTCTCCAATTTGTGCATTTGCTGTACGGTATTGTCCCATCACCTGTCCCATCATGCCCTTGAATTCACCTGCAAGTTTCAGTGCGGGATCTTTCGCAAGTACTTTTTTCTTTGGCTTATCCAGAAAGGCATTGATTTGCTCTTCACTTTCAAAGATTGAATTATTGAACACATAATCTGCCAGGTAAACAAAATTACCATCAACATCTTCCAATAATTCAAGAAAATATTCGGGTTGTTTTTCAATAGGAACATTGGTATGATATACTTCCATTAAAGCTGCAAAAGCATCTTCGTCGGCAGGAGCATAATAATTTTTAAAATTGTCTGTTATGCCATCCTTTAACTGTGCGATGGTTTCATCAATAATTTCATCATCAGCCTTTGAATTGTACAATTCAAGCAGCTGGCTATACTGGCTCGCATACCCCAGAATTTCAGGAGAGTTAGCTGCCAGAGCCGTATATACAAGAACAGGAAATTCACTGGTTAGAATATCGTAGGTGTCTTCAAAGTTTTTAAGAACATCACCGTATTTTTCTTTGGTTTCGGGAGATGAATCTGCCCAATTCTGGAACGCTTCCTCAATTAGCTGCTTCTTTCCATAAACATTCAGACGTTTCAGGCCCCGGGTTTGGCCAATGAATAATTTCCAGGCATTGGCCAGGCCGGCATATTTTGAAGCATATTGAATTCGTACTGCCTGATCCGCGTCCATATGTGTTTTCCATGCCTGTAATTGTGCATTGAATATTTCGATCAATGTTGGAAGAAAAGCATCCAGTTTATATTCAATGCCAAAAGAAGTAAGAAAACGTTCAGTTCCTCCCGGGTATCCCCAGAGCATGGCAAAATCACCTTCTTTGTAACCATCAAGGGAAATAGGAAGATAATGGGCAGGCTTGAGTGGAATGTTCTCTTTGGCGTATTCTGCCGATTCTCCTTCGGGCCCGGTATAAATACGGAAAATAGAGAAATCCCCGGTATGGCGGGGCCACATCCAGTTGTCGGTATCGCCACCATATTTCCCGATAGAAGAAGGTGGAGCGCCCACAAGACGTATATCTTTATAAACCGTATATACAAAAAGATAAAATTCATTACCTCCGAAAAATGTTGATACTCTTGCAGCATATTTACCATCTTCTTCAGCAGCCTCAGCTAAGCGATTTCTTATTTTCCTGACTTCAGCGGTTCGCTCGGCCTCGGTTAATGTATCTGAAAGGAAAGGTATAATGCTATCAGTGACATCTTCCATCCTGACAAGAAAAGATGCTGCCATGCCTTCGTTGGGTAATTCTTCTTCCAGGCTCATTGCCCAGAAACCATCCTTCAGATAATCATGTTCAACAGTGCTGTGAGATTGTATTTTATTGTAACCACAATGATGATTGGTAAACAATAGTCCTTTATCGGAAACAATTTCCCCTGTACAGAAAAATCCTCCGATACCACCGCCAGAAAGGCCGACAATTGCATCTTTCAGGCTAGAATTGTTTATGCTGTAAATTTCCTCTGCAGTGAGTTGCAATCCCATCTCCTGCATATCAACATAATTCAGTCTTTCAACAAACATCGGTAACCACATTCCCTCATCAGGGGGCTCGTACGCCATGGTACTCCCGAACATCATTGAAATAAAAAGTGCTAATAATAATTTCTTCATGATCAGTAATTTAAATTTATAATTGAATTATTTTAATCCGGTAAATGCGGGCCCCTGCTTAAAAGTGATGTCAACAGGGATATTTGAACTGTTAAGCCTGTCAAGGTCAGCCTGCAATTGAGGCGGAACCATAGCAGCAACTTCTACCCATGCTTTGGCTGCCTCATAATCACCATCGCCCTGCATGTAAATGATCTTTTGCATCAGGCTAATCATAGCTTCCTGCATCTTGTCAAAATTAACAGTATAGGTTCCGTCTTCATTGCGGGTAAATGCCTGATGTTCTTCAAAATAGTTGAAACGCATCATGTTTGCCTTGCCATGAGAGCTGGCAGCTCCGAAGCGGCTTGAACGGAAAATACCTGCGAAAAAGGTGATGTAATTATCCATGACCTCTCCTTCGGTAAGCTCTCCCATTTCATATAGCCTGGTAACCAGGTACAATCCCATGATATCAGCTTTCCCTTCTTCTATGGCTGAATATTGTTCTTTCAGCGCTTCCCTGGCCGTACCTTTACCATTGAGGGTATTTTTAATTCCCATGGCATGGCCTACTTCATGGAACATGGTATTTTCGAAAAATGCCGTAAATGTAACATACTGGCGTTGTGAGGGATCAATCAATAGTTCAGAGATTGGCATAAGGATCTTGTCAAATTTAGCCTGCATGGCATTTTTAAGCTGCAGTTTTCTTGATCCATACTTTACGTGCACCTCCTCATCATTGGGAAGGTTAATAGCAATGGTCTTACTACCTGCATTGCAATCACCGGCATAAAAGATCACATCATAAGCATTCATATCTGCTTTGCTGCCGGGAACATCTTGTTTATACTCATCTTTAACAGGAAGGCCTTTTTGAAGGTCGGGTAGCATAACCGAAAACTTCTCCAGTTTTTTACTCCAGCTAATATCTTTGAGAAGAATAAAAGACTCATATGCAGCTTTATACCCGAAAAGGGCGTCTTCATAATTTTCGATTGCACCGACTACAAAATCAATATTGGTGTTTTGCATTTCCATCCACGCAAAGTCACTGAGCTGGTAATTATCTGTTAAAAGGGCATCTGCGCGTAACTCAAGGTATTTTTTCAAGCCTGGCTCTTCGGCAAGAGCCGCGGCTTTTTGCAATAGCTCAGCTGCCTTATGTAGTTCACAGAAATAAGCCTCATGGTACCATACAGATTTCAGGGAACCATTTTCGTCCCTGCGAATCAAAGTATACAGACTGGTCTTATTGGCATCGTCGAAGGCTTCAAATTCTTCTTTGCTCATGTCGGCAGGATAAAAATTTGCCCCTTTTGGTTTTTCATCAATATTTGCTATAAACGGCTTATTGTTGTTGAGCCTGTCCCAGGGACCATAATTGATCGTCGCAAATTTTTTGGTTTTATCATCAGTAATTCTCCCAAAGAAATCTGATTTTCCGCCAATGGCTTGTTTCCAGAATAAGCCATCCATGATACCGGCTACTTCATAGAATATTCCGATAATCTCTTTTTCTTTGTCTGAAAGGTGAGAAAGATCTGCTGTCAGCTCAAAAGAAGTGTAGATATCCAGGCGATCGCTAACGTATTCTCCGGAAACAGGATCCAGGGTAATTTCAGATGGAATAATCGTTTGTTGATCACCCTGCAGTTCGCAGCAGGTTTCCTGAACGCAGGATGTTGCTAGCACAACAATTGCGATCACTAAGGTTGAAAAGAATGTTTTGATTTTCATGGCTGTACATTAAAAGGTTTCTTAATGCTGCGAAAATAAGAATATTTATGATATTTGATGATATTGGGTTTCGGGTACAGAATACAGGGTACAGGGTGTGGGACATCCCAATTCTCTGTCTCACTGACTCTCTGACTCACACAGTCACCAGGTCTAAATTTATCACATCAGGGGGACTTTAATTTTCTCATCTTCAGAAATGCCTGAAATCACTTCAATGTGTATTCCGTCTGACAAGCCAAGTTCAATTATTCTTTTTTCAAACACCTGGGGCTCGGTTTCTACCTCGACAAAGGCAGTATCATTTTCAAATTGAATAACGCTTTCAGGAACGGCCAGAACGCTGTCAACCTTTGCGAGTACAATATCTGCATTGGCACTGTAACCGGCCCTGATAAACTGATCTTCGCGCAGCATAACATCGGCTTTTATTTCAAACTGAATAGCTCCGTTCTCCTCAACACCTTTCGGTGAAATATGCTCCAGTATGGCCTCAAAAGTCAAATCTTCAATGGCCCCGATCTGTAGAATGAGAGGCATACCTTCGCTGATCTTCCCAACCTCTGTTTCGTCTATTTTTCCCTCAAAAATCATTTCCCCCATGTCTGCAACGGTTGCTATGGTAGTTCCGGCATTGAAAGTATTGCTTTCGATAACCGAATTCCCTTGTTCAACAGGTACATCAAGAACCATCCCGCCTATGGTAGAACGAACAAGCGTATTGGTTGTTTTTCCTGACTCTCTGGTTTGCCCCTCCTGGATCAATTCCAGGTTATTCTGGGCGGAGGAAACTTCTTCTACAGCATTTTCATATTCCAGTTCATACTGTTCAAATTCTACTGCAGGGATTACCCCATCATTGAATAACTCCTTGCGCCGGTCAAATTTTCTTTTAGCATTATCAAGGGCGATCTCGGAGCGATTAACACGGGATTCGGCATTATTCAGGCTAACCATGTTCGGAATGATCTTGATCCTGGCAATTACATCACCCTGTTTTACCATCTGCCCGGCTTCAACAAAGATCTCTTCGATAATACCTGATACTTTTGGAGTAATATCGATTTCTTTCCTGGGGTTAATGGAACCGGTTGCAACAGTCTTTTTAATGATATTGGGTGCGATAAAAGCTGAAGTAGTTTCAAAGATCACCGGTGTGTCTTTTGATTTACCATAAAGGTAATAGATGGTAAACCCAAAAATACCTAAAATGATAAGGATGATAAAAATTCTAAAAAAGGTTTTCATATATTTTAAATTTAATCTGTATTAGTAATCCACTTTCTTTGATGGTACTTATATTGTTTTTTGTTATACATGAGAGATGTTATTGGAATATTGGAGTATTGCACAGCAATTAGTATGTATTTCTTTCCATTTTTCCATCATTCCAATCTTCCTCCCATCATGCGCTCAATAAGTACAATAAAAAACCATCTCCTTAGAGGATGGCTTTTTATTAATTATTCATTTCTTAGTGCATCGATCGGCTTTATGCTCACCGCCCTGTATGCAGGGATAAGACCTGCCAATACACCGGATACTACAAGGATCTCCAATGCATATATTGCAAGCGTGAAACTGACTTCAGGATTGGCAAACATATCACTTTCTGCACCTGTGCTTACAAGCAAGTAATTTATTCCTTCTATGATCCCAACGCCTAAAACCAATCCGATATAGCCCGCAAGAGTTGTAAGAAATACAGACTCCATGATGATCTGGGTTATAATATTCAGAGGTGTGGCACCGATAGCACGCTGAATTCCAATTTCTTTGGTACGTTCCCTGACAATGATCAGCATAATATTGGTGATGCCAATGACCCCGGCAAGCAATGTCCCAATCCCAACGATCCAGATCAGTCCCCTGATTCCCGCAAACAGGGTTGTCATTTTCTTAAATTCATTCTCAAGGTTAAAGGATCCGACCGCTCTTTCATCGTCAGGATGAATAGTATGTCGCTGGCGAAGGAGTGTTTTAGCTTTTTCTTCTACTACGGAAACGGGGACATTGTCCTGTGATGTGATAGAGTACCAACCCACTACATCGCCATAATTGTAAGTCTTTTGTAATGTGGTAAATGGCAGGTAAATAATCTGGTTTTCGTGCTCTCCCCTACCAGGCTTTGTAGATTCAAAAATACCCACCACTTTAAAATACACACCCTGAATACGAAGGTACTGACCCAATGGGTCTTCATCTGCTGCAAACATTTCATTTTTTACACGCTCTCCGATAACGCAAATTTTCCTTTTATTGATAATATCCAACTTATTGATGAACCTGCCATTTTTCATGCCCACCGGATCAATCAGGTTATAAGCAGGGTAATCTCCCTGAATGCGAAAAGCTCCGGTACGCTCTTCCCTCACAACATTATTATCTCCATCGCCACCCCAGCCTTGTATTCTGGGGCCGATATATTTTATTTCCGGGATGTTCTTTATCAGGGCTTCGGTATCGCTGTTCCGGAAATTATAATATCGCCCCCGTGAAAATCCCTTATATGGTATTGTGGTGTTCTGGGTCCAGACAAAAACACTGTTGGTGGCCATATCACCCAAATCCCTGTTAACCGCATTTTCCAATCCGGAACCGGAACCCATCATGATGACCAGCATAAAAATTCCCCAGAACACCCCAAACGCTGTAAAAAACGTCCTGAGTTTATTTTTCTTCAGTGTGTTGAAGATCTCCTGCCATCTTTCTATGTCAAAAATTTTCAAGCTTTAACAATTTAACAGTTTAACAATATCTTATTCATCCTTCAATGCAACAACAGGCTTGACTGCAGCTGCTTTTCGAGCTGGAACAAAACCGGCCAGCGCACCGCAAAAGACAAGCAGCAATGTTGCATAAACTGCTACCTGAATATTTACTTCCGGGTTAGCAAAATAATCTGTTTCCGGCAAAACTTTAGAGAGGAGTTCTAATAATCCCACACCAAGCACAAGGCCAATATATCCCGCAAATGATGTAATCAGTATTGATTCCTGCAGGATCAGGCTGACGATTGACATAGGGGAAGCACCCATAGCCTTCCTGATGCCGATCTCTTTGGTCCTCTCTTTTACAACGATCATCATAATATTACTTACTCCAACAATCCCAGCAATAATAGTTCCGATACCGATGATCCAGATAAACAGGCGGATATTTGCGAAAAGATTCATGAATGTGCGATAATTTTCAATACTATTATATACGAATATTGCACGTGGGTCAGCCGGGTCAAATTTCATTTTCTCCGACAAGTCGTTTTTGATCACTTCAATCATTTCGAGGCTTTCATCAACACTAGCATCACCAAGGTTAAGCAGAATGCTTCTCACCTCATTTCCCATATTAAATACCCGTTGTGCAGTTGACAGTGGAACATATACTCTGTTGAGATCACGGTCACCGCCCGGATCATCAAAACTACCAACCACCCTAAAGGGTACACCGCTGACTTTTATATATTCCCCAACCGGATCTACACCTTTGAACAATGCTTCTTCTACGAGTCTGCCCAGAACAACAACTTTCCGGTAATTATTTTCATCAATTTCATTCAGGTAGCGGCCCTTAAGCATAATAAGAGATTCAACATGCTTGTAATCAGGGCTTACAGCAAAAATGTCAAATGCACCATATTCATTTTTGTATGAGAGGGTATTGTTTCTCCACACCCTGGTTCTCCCCGAGCTTTTATCTACCCCATTAAGGCTGCCCAGTTGTTTCTTTTCTTCATTAGTGAAACGAAGCCGTCTGCCGGGTTTCATTCCTTTATACGGCATGCTGGTGATGCCGGCGTTAATAGAAAGATAATTAACGGCATCGCCGGTAAACTCTCTTTTAACACCATTTTCAAGTCCATACCCTGAGCCGAGAAGAATAATCAACATGAAGATACCCCAGGCCACACTGAATCCGGTCAACAAGGTTCTGAGCTTGTTTTTCTTGATTGTGCTGAAAATCTCCTGCCATTTATCTATATCAAACATTTTACAGACTTTTATGCAGATTGCAGGATATTATTTGTTTTAGGCCGGGTCTCATAATTTCCGTTTATTATATTCTTTTCAATAAGTCCGTCCTTTAACCTTATAATCCTGTCGGTTTTTCTTGAAATATCATTTTCGTGTGTGACGATAATAACAGTAATGCCTGATTGATTAATCTCCTTGAACAGATCCATGACCTCCATGGATGTTGCAGAGTCAAGGGCTCCTGTTGGTTCATCTGCAAGGATTACTTTAGGTTTTGAAATCAGGGCCCTTGCGATAGCAATGCGTTGTTTTTGTCCGCCAGACAGTTCATTTGGAAGATGATCGGCCCATTCTTCAAGCCCCATTTTCTCCAGGAACTCCATTGCCATACGATTACGTTTTTTCCTTCCTATGCCTTTGTAATATAGTGGAAGCGCCACATTTTCCTTGGCATTTTTAAATGAGATCAGGTTAAAAGACTGGAATACAAAACCAATGGTTTCATTTCGTAATCGTGCTGCCCTGGTCTCATTCAAGTCGCGCATTTTAGAAAGACTGTAATTCTTTATAAGATGATGGTCTAAAAACAACTCTCCTTCATCGTAAGTATCTAAGAGGCCAATTATATTCAATAATGTGGACTTTCCTGAACCGGAGGATCCCATAATGGAAACCAATTCTCCTTTATCGATCTTCAGGTCAATACCTTTAAGAACATGTAGCTTATTTTGGCCTACTGCGTAAGATTTATGCAAGTTATTCAGGGTAATCATAGGTTTAATAAAAATTTGATAATGAATAATAACTAAAAACGTGCCACTGTTGTAATAAACGATAAATCAATGTTTTAATTTGATCACATCAGCAAATGCTCAATTAAAATGTGTCCGATTTGAACGACTGTTGTTCGTAAGCGAACAGACAGGGCGGGAATGAATAGTGAATAGTGATTAATGTTTAGTGAAGAAAGAGAAGGAGATAGGAGATAGAAGAAGTAAGAAAGCCTGCCAACTGGCTGGATTTTTGATTATTCGAAATAAATAGGTTCTTCTGGCCCGGATAGAACTTCTACCTCAGCACCATTTTCATATAGGGCAATGCGATAAAGTTTTCTTTTGTGATCGTAAAATTTCCAGATGCCATGCCAGTAAAAGTGTATATTTTCTGTATTAAGGTTAAGCATGGCATAACCTTTCTGATCAAGCTTGCCCGAATTGGTGTAGTATTTAATCTTTAAGCTGTCACGGTACTTAACTTTCATTCTCCTTGTGCCATCAGAATAATAGTATTTCCATGTTTTACAGGGAAGGTCATGGCAAAAATGTCCTTTTGCACTAAGTGTTGTGCTATCTTTATCCCAGAACTCATAATATTTCCCATTTTTTGAGGCATTATCGTTCCTGTTTTTACGGAATAATTGAGCTTCTGCTGAAAAGGAGCAGAAAACAACCAAAGATAAAAGGAAAAGAATACTTCTCATTTTGCGAGTTTTTGTACCCCAAGCCAAAGCCCGGGGTCAGCAACATAACAGCATTATATTAAATTACACCATTATTCTTAGGTTTTTTTCTCTTCATCAAGCGTAAACTTAATGGGCACATTATATTGTACCCTTACCGCCTGACCTCTTTGGGTACCGGGTTTCCATTTTGGCATCAATTTTATAACCCTTATGGCTTCTTCATCACATCCGCCCCCTATACCTCTTAAGATCTTGACATCAGTTATGAGCCCATTTTTTTCTACAACAAATGTTACAAATACTTTACCCGATATACCATTTTCTTTGGCCGCCGTGGGATATTTTATGTTTTCAGCTAGAAATTTCATCATTTCATTTACACCACCGGGATATTCAGGCATAACTTCCACGACCGTAAAAGTTTGTTTTGGCTCTTCTTCCTGTACCTGGGATGATGAAGGTGGCCTGTCGGCTTCATTTGGCGCCTCCGTTTGCGGTATTACTACCTCTTCTTCCTGTTGTGCCGGAATATCCGGACCACAGGATATTACCAGCAGCATTGACAAGGCCAGGGGTAAAACCAGCATAAGTTTAAACCTGGCAAAATTTTGTGTTCTTGATTTAGTCATCATAATGAACCTCCTTTTTAAAAGTGATTTATTGAAATTATTAGCCAGATCATTGATCTGGATTCCTGTGCTCTGATTGAAAAGCAAAGCACTGTAGACGTTTACGTCTACCCCGCTGTGTAATACCCCTTCATCGGCAAGATATTCATGAAGGGTTTTAACTGCATGACGGTACATCCAAATAAATGGATTATACCATTGTATAATTGTTATGATTTCAAGCAGCATCAGGTCAAGGCTGTGCCACTGTTGAATATGAACTTTTTCATGGGCAATGATTTTTTGTGTATCAATAGATTCAAGATCAGTACGATTCAGGAAAACAATATTGAAAAATGAAAATGGTGAATAAGTTTTATCTGTAAAAACAAATCGCATGCCCTGTCTTTTCGAAATACCATATCGACGGATTAATAAAGTTAGCTGGCCCAACTGGAATAAAAAACGAAACAGAAATATGAAAACACCTGTAATATAAATGGCCAGAGCAATCTGAAAAACGCTGGGATTGTTATCCATTGTGGTCTGAATACCTTCAGGGTAAATAATAATAGGATCAAGCAGCACAAAATATGTCCTTTCAATGGGACCGAATAATCGTGATAAATCTAAAAATGGGATGAAAAGGGAAAAAAGAATTGCTGTGATCAAATAAAAACGATTGGTTTTAAAGAAGGTATCTTTCCTGAGAAAGACGTGGTATACCAGGTATATTACTGCAATACTCAAAGAAGACTGCAAAAGCATCAGGAATATATTATTCATCGCTTTTTATTTTTTTCCGGATGATCTCTTCCGCCATAGCCTGTTTCAGTGCCTCAAGCTCACGGATATCCAGATTATTGTCATTGGTGAAAAACGAAACCATTTCACGATAAGAATTACCGAAATAGTTTTTCATAAAATGGCCGAAATAGGATTTGGTGTATTCACTCTTGCTAACAAGTGGATAATATTCGTGTGATTTACCAAAAGCAAGATGTCCGACAAATCCTTTTTTCTCAAGGATCCTTACAATGGTTGACACTGTGTTATAAGCAGGCTTTGGTTCGTGAAGCTCAGCCAGGATATCATTGATAAATCCTTTGCCAAGTTTCCAGATGATCTGCATCAATTCTTCTTCTGCCTTTGTAAGTTCTTTCATGTTTGATCGTGGTTTATAGTTTTGTAACTAAAAAATTAGTTATTTAATACAAAAAAAAGAAACAACTATTTAAAAACTGTTCATATACCGTGCCAAATATACAACTAAAAAATTAGTTATGCAACTAAAAGTTTAGTAATACTTCAAATTTGGCATAAAGATTACAAGTATATAGCCAATTTCTCAGGTGTAAAAATCTTATAGAATAACTGAATTAATGCGGAATTAATATATAAATTGATCAATCGGGCAAGTACTTATATGATTTATAAGAAAATAAATTATTTAAATTTACACCATATTCAAACAAAATAATTATTTTGCACAGAGCGTTTGTATTTGTAATGCATTAAAAAGGATGAACTTTTATACAAAGAAAAAGCGATGGAAATGGGTTCTCTTTACAATGGCCGTTGTCATTGTAACGGCATCTTTGTGGTATACCAATATTCTGGTAAATAAAATTGCGAGATCCGAAAGGAACAATGTACGGATCTGGGCGGACGCTTTACAGAGAAAAGCTAATCTTGTTGCTTATACAGAAAAGTTTTTTGAGCAGATAAAAGAGGAGGAAAGAAAGAGGGCAGAAATACTTGCGGATGCTTCCAAGAACATGATGAGTGATGTGAACTCTGAGGTTCTGGATATTTATTATAAGATCATTCAAGGAAATACAACCATACCGGTGATCATGACAAAAGACAATGACAGCATAATTCATGCGAGGAATGTTGGTGATCGCATCAACCAATATGATGTGCTGAAAGGAGACCTGAAAAAGGAATTCACTGTTTATAAGCCAATTCGTGTTGAATACCTGCCCGGAGAATACCAAACCTTATATTTCAAGGAATCAACAATATACACAGAACTCAGACAGGTCCTGGAGGATTTGAATGAATCTTTCCTGTCAGAAGTCATTGAAAATGCTGTTTCCGTACCCGTTATCATAACGGACAGTACAATGAAAAATGTTTTGCATAGTGGTAATCTTAATAAGGATAAAATTTCTGACAGTAGTTATCTTGCACAAACATTGAAAGAAATGGCCTCTGAAAATGAACCCATTGAAATCACGCTTACTGAAAGTGAAAAGAGGTACATTTTTTATCAGAAATCTGCCTTACAAAAACAATTGCAGGTTTATCCGTTTGTGCAACTTGGTGTGATCGGACTCTTTCTGTTGATTTCCTATTTCTTTTTCAGCACAACAAGAAGATCAGAGCAAGACAGGGTATGGATTGGCATGTCGAAGGAAACTGCTCATCAGCTCGGAACCCCTCTTTCTTCTATGATTGCATGGCTTGAACTCATGAAGCTGAAAGGGATAGAAGACGAAGGAATTAAAGAAATACAAAAGGACATTGACAGACTGGAAAATATTACCGACAGATTTTCAAAGATCGGTTCTCCTCCAAGCCTTGACCCGGTTAATATTGTCGATGTAGTTTATAATTCTACGGAATACATTAAATCCCGTACTTCTAAGAAAATAGAATACAACATTAATGTTCCCGGAGATAAACCCATCATTGTTCCGGTGAATGCACACCTGTTCAGTTGGGTGATTGAAAATCTGATAAAGAATGCTATTGACGCCATGTCAGGACAGGGAAAAATTACCATTAACGTGCACGAAGAAAAGAAATGGGTGATCATAGATTTTAGCGATACGGGAAAAGGAATTCCTAAAACTCAATTTAAAGCAATTTTCAATCCTGGCTATACCAGTAAAAAAAGAGGCTGGGGCCTCGGGCTTTCCCTTTCAAAACGAATTATTCGTGAATATCATAAGGGAAAGATCTTTGTTAAACACTCTCATCCCTACAAAGAAACTATGTTCCGGATTATCCTGAGAAAACAGGCTTAAAAAGGGAAATCATCATCTATGTCGGGTTGCTCCAGCTTTTCAATCTTTGGCTTATCGGCTGTAAGGTGAACCGGATTTCCTTCTACATAAATGGATTTTGGATGAGTTGGACAAGCATATTCACAAGCTCCACAACCAACACAAATATCAGGATCAACCACAGGAAGGAGTAGTGTTTTTCTGAAGGGGCGCATCTTCACCGCCTTGGTGGGACAGTGCTCTGAACAGGCTCCGCAATCTGTTCCTTCAGTGAACACAATGCAATTTTGCTTTATAAATTTGACCTTGCCAAGTTGGAGCACATGTTTTTCTTCAATAATAAGGGGCTGTAAAGCACCGGTTGGGCAAATTTCACTACAGATTACGCAATCGAAATTGCAAAAACTGGCATGGTAATTCATCCTGGGCTGCATCAGGCCACTTAGCCCGTATTGCAGCAAGGAGGGTTTTATTACATGAGTCGGACAGGCACTAACACATAAATGACAAGCAGTACAACTTGCATTGAAATGCTCTAAACTGATTGATCCTGGTGGAGAAACCGGGTATTTTTTGATGACCGGCAGAAGTGAGCGATCTCTTCCTCTCCTCCTGCCCTGTGGTTCTGCAAGAAGCGATATACTTGCCAATGAAGCAAGCGATAAAAAACCTCCTGCAAGAAAATTACGCCTGTTCGAATCAAAAGGTTTGAGCATAATGTCCGGATTCTTTTGTGGCCTTCCAAACATTATTCCATTATCAGGGCATGTAGTAAGACAGTTTAAACACCCTATGCAACGCGAAAAATCAACGGTTTTTTTATCTTTATCAATACAGCCGGCCTTACAAACTGCAGAACACTTTCCACAGGATGTGCAAATGTCCTGATTGAGATAAATTTTGAAAATGGAAAACTTTGAGAGGATGCCAAGAAGAGCACCCACGGGGCATAATGTATTACAAAATAACCTTGCATAGCGAAGCGAAAGCCATATCAACATAATGAGAAAAGCCATGGAAAACAATATGGAAAACCAGCTTGTCATTCCCGGCTCGACCCTGTACAGGGTATAAATATCTATAGATTCGAGAAAAAACGCCCCCAAATTATTCAATAGCAAATATACCGGTCTGACAAGATTGACTATGATCCTGCCAAAGTTGCTGAGCGGATCAAGGAGAAGCAGCGGAAAAATCCAGCCAAAAACCATCAATAGCGTAGAAAGGATCAGGATGGCATAGCTGAGTTGGTTAAAGGTTCTTGATTTTCTGAATTGTTTTTTTCGTGTAAACCTGCGTTTCAGCCAGATGAAAATATCCTGCAAGGTTCCAAGGGGGCAAAAAGTTGAGCAATATATCCGGCCAAAAAGAAGGGTCAGAATTATGATGATGATAAATCCTGTGGTAGCTATTCCTGCCAGGCTAATAAAATTAAGCAGGGACGGAACAAACTCCAGATAGAGGATTGCCTGAATAAGTGCAACTGACAAAGCATTTGTAAAGTCGATGAAAATATAAGTGATCAGAAGGAAAAAGATCAGGGAAACCACGACCCTTGCTTTTTTCAAAACCCTGAAATTCATCATTTACATTTTAATCCTGTTGATATTCAATTCTGAAAGGTTCATGTTACCAATGCCCATGTCATCAGCAATGGAAATATGTGGAATGTCTTCAGGCTCAAGGCCAAACATTTTTGTGGCTGCAGCATCGGCTGCGACAATGTCCCTTGAAATGATCATTGCGTCCAGCCTGACAACATCCTCTGTAGACACTCCCCTTGGGCCATTGCGTTTCATAACCCGGTAGGCATCGATCACGTTAAGATCAGGTTTTCTGAAAGTTGCATAATCTGCAATGCATTGATGCAGATCGTTCTTATGCCACCATCTTCTGTCCCATACAACACCCATAAGATTTTTCATGGCAATGGTCAGTTTTGCCGAACTGTGGCTTTTTAAAATGGGAACATTGATGAAAACATCCGAATCCAGGATCAGTTCATGAACCTTGGTTACAGTCAGGTTTTTCCCATCAGGTATTTTCACTTCTCTATAATAACTTTCGCTGTTTCCGGGTATAATATTTCCTCCGGCCTTTTTAACTTCCTGTTCAATCCCGCTTTTTGAATAACAATTTTTCCATTCATCACAGGTGTTGTCAAAAACACTTACAGATTTAGCACCGGCCTCATAACAGCTGCTGATCATACGACCGATCAGTTCAGGATTGGTATTCGCTGCTCTTTCCGGTATTGCATCCCAGCCAATGTTGGGTTTTATAACAACCGTTTGCCCAGGTTTTACGAATGCCTGCATACCACCCATTGATTCAATACCCTTATCAAACATTGCAACAGGGTCTGAACCTTTTATAGCAACAAGATCATACTCACCATCGGCTGGCGCAATAGGATTTCCCATAATTCTTGAAAAACCGTGTAAAGAAATACCTGATCCAGCCAATACTCCGGCACCAAGTCCTTTGAAGATGAAGTCTCTTCTTTTCATATCACTGAGTTTTGGAAAGTTCGTATAAAAATACGATTAATTTGTAATAAAATATTATTACTGATGCGTTAATAATTGATTGTAACTAAATAAGTTAAGTTGTTCTTTGACATTTTGATTGATTTGTTGTTTGGTAAACAGTTCATTTACAGGAGTTTTAGCAAAGACAAAAATTCCTAA
>JAIOSQ010000221.1 GCA_021107535.1 Bacteroidales bacterium
GTAATGCTTGGGATTGCCGGTGGAATTGCATTGGGAAAAGTGATCAGCACCCCGGCAAGTTCAAATGAACCATTGACTTCCGTTTTTCCGATAGAGGAAGATGCTAATGCAGCCTTTTTCAGAGAGATCAACGATTCCATATACGAACAGATATTATTAATGAAATAAAGTCATCATGAATTCTTTCAGCAGACATAAAGTGATCATCTGGATCCTGGCAGGTTCATTAATCATTACGCTTTCAATCCTGGGCTCCCTGATCTATCATACCTGGGCGGAGCCTGAAGAGCTTATTGGCAAGGCAGCTTGTTCTACTTCATGCATGATGTTGTTCGATGAACTGGATCTGGATGAAGCCCAACATGAGGAAATAGAAAAAATTCTGGATCATTACAAGGATACATCGGCTACTTTGATTACCGAACTTCGTCAGCGTCGTCTCGCCCTGATGGAAGAGCTTCAGAATGATGATCCCGACAGTCTGCGTATCTTTTTATTGTCAGAACGGCTTGGAGCTATCCAGGTCCGGATGACCAAGCAGGCCACTTCCCAATACCTCCAGATCCGAGCCATCTGCAAGCCCGGACAGCGGCAAAAGCTTTCCAATGTTTATTGCGACCTGTTTGGTTGCTCTCGTGTAAAGATGGGGAAAGGGCAGGGGCAGGGCCAGCACCGTAACCGTCGTGAGGGAAAGTGATTTGCCTTTTGAGTAACCCTTCTCTTTTACGGACATCCCTTTTTGCAGGTTGTGGAAAAAGAATTATTTTTGCACTCCCCATTCCAAATTCTGCATTCCTTTGGAATTTGTTTTTTGAAATTTGGAATTTCCGAAGGCTCGGGATGTAGCGCGACCCGATGAATTACCAGAACCACTTAATTTACAATTCTTTACAGTGTTTTCTTAAAACATTTTAGATTTCCTTAAAACTTTCTGAAAGATTTGTAAAATTTCTATTGAACTTTAATTCTGTTTGTAGGTTTGCTGGAGTTGTTTATGCTTTATCAGAAGGGTAGTAATCCCTAGTTATAGTTATACAATTTATATACAAACCTGCATTTGATAACTACTTTAAATGCCTGATCCTCTGAGCTTTTACATCATACTTTGAAAAAAAATAAAGTCCAAAATGTTGACATTCCTATTCACATTGCGTACTTTTACATAGCTCAATAAGCTACGAATACGAAACCATTTTCTTATTACTTGATTAATTGAACTTATAAACCTTGTAAGCTAAGGTTATAGTAGAAATGATATTAATAAAGGGGATATAAAGAAACCCCCTTTAATTGGATCACACATTATGAATATAATTAAAGTGGTGAAAATTGTTTTGACGACGCACACTTTGACAATTTGATATTGTGAAATATAAGACTTAGAAAATTTGAAAATTATTGTTCACTTACGTAAAGTAAAAGGCCTTATGAAAATAAAAATCATTCTCTCCTTCACTGCCTTTACATTGTTGTTTGGTGCCTTTGGCCAGAACAATTCAGCGATCGACTCCCTGGAAAATATTCTAAAGACAGCCAAAGCGGATACCGCAAAAGTGAATATCCTGAACGCATTAAGCAGTCAATACGAGAGAATCAGCGACTATAAGATGTCCATCCAATATGCTGAATCTGCGCTTGAATTGGCAACCACACTGAATTATAAAAAAGGGATTGCCAGTTCTTACAACAATATCGGTAGTGGTCACGAAGTTCAAGGCAATTATCCTGAAGCTTTGGAAGATTATTTCGCTTCCGTGAAGATCAAAGAAGAAATCGGAGATAAAAAAGGTATTGCTGGTTCTTATAACAATATTGGTAATATTTATCAAAAACAGGGCAATTATCCTGAAGCTTTAGAACAATATTACGCTTCCCTGAAGATCAAAGAAGAAATTGGGGATAAGAGAGGCATTGCCAATACTTTTAACAATATTGCTAACATTTATCGACTCCAGCTCAATTATGGGGAAGCTCTGGAATATTATTTCGCTTCCGTGAAGATCAAAGAAGAAATAGGTAATAAGAGAGGTGTTGCCGGTACTTATATCAATATTGGCTATATGTATCAAATACAGGACAAATACACGGAAGCTTTGGAATATTATTTGACTTCCCTTAAAACCTTTGAAGAAATCGGGGATAAGAAATATAGTGCAATGGCTTACAACAATATTGGGTCTCTCTATGATAAAATGGGTAATTATCCTGAAGCTTTGGAAAATTATATAGCTTCCGTGAAGATCAAAGAAGAAATCGGTTATAAGGAAGGAATTGTTAATTCGTACATCAATATCGGGAGTATTTATAAAAAACAAGGCAATTTTCAGGATGCAAGAAAATATTTAGATGGCGGCCTTGCCTTAGCTAAAAAAATTGGAATTAAACGACAAATTAGGGATGTTTACAATCATTTGTCAACATTAGACTGTGCTGAAGGCAATTTCGCACAGGCCCTGGAGCATTACAAGATGTATACCCTATACAAAGACAGCTTGCTCGATGAAGAAAGCAACAAACAGCTAACCCAGATGACGATCCAGTACGAAACCGAGAAGAAAGACCGGGAGATCGAGCTCCTCAATAAAGACAAAGAACTGCAGGAGCAGAAACTGGAAAAGCAAAGACTCCTGAGAAACGGAATGATCGCAGGCGTCTTCCTTATTGTCCTGGTAGGATTGCTCCTTTTTCGAAGCTTCAGGCTCAGGAAAAAACTGGAAAAGCAACAGGCCATAATACAGGAGCGCCATCGCATCAGCGCCGACCTGCACGACGATGTCGGGTCCGGGCTTTCAAAGATCACGCTTCTGAGTGAATTATTAAAAACGCAGGCCAAAACGCCTGAGAACAGGAAGGAGGCAGAAAAGATATCGGTGACAGCCCTGGAGCTCTCCTCCACCATAAGCGAAATCATCTGGGCACTGAACTCAAACAACGACTACCTTGAGAACATGGTAGCATACATACGACGTTACGCGGCCGAATACTTTGAAAACTCCCCGGTTAACCTTAAGATCATTACCAGCGGTGAAATATTACCCACTCCCATCAATGGGGAGCATCGAAGGAACATCTTTTACACTGTAAAGGAAGCCCTGAACAACATTTTGAAGCATGCAGAAGCCACGGAGGCGGAGTTGAAATTTGTCGTGATCAATAATAAATTAGATGTTATCATAAGTGATAACGGAAAAGGGATACCGGATGGAGACCTGAACCGCTTCGGTAATGGAATAAATAATATGCGGGCCCGCATGAAAAGCATACGTGGGGATTTCAAAATTGAAAACCATCAGGGCACCAGGATCATCCTGAGATTAGCGATATAAAAATCATATTACCCGAAAGGGGTATTGATAAAGATTGTTTACTGATATATATTTGCATTGTGATGAATGACAATAAAATAAACGTTTCCATAGTAGAAGACATCGACGACATCCGCAATGCTTTGCGTGTACTGATCGACGGTTCCCCGGGTTTCGAATGCGTTCACGTTTATGCTGATGCTGAAGATGCCCTCCGGGATATGTCATCAAAAGATATTGATATTGTGCTTATGGACATCGGCCTCCCGGGAATGGACGGCATCGAATGCATGAAAATACTTAAACCCGAGATGCCGAAAACGCAGTTCATGATGTGTACCGTATACGATGATGATGACCACATTTTTAATGCCTTGAAAACAGGCGCATCAGGATATATTCTGAAGAGGACTTCCCCGGCACAGATCCTCGAAGCGATACACGACCTGTATGAGGGTGGCTCACCCATGAGCAGCGAGATTGCCAGGCGGGTAGTCGAATCAATGCACAAGTCGGAGAAACGCTCTGAAGCGGTTGAGTTGCTTACCCCCCGGGAAAATGAAATTCTTGATTTCCTTGCCAGAGGTTATCTTTACAAAGAGATCGCAGCTAAGCTTTTTATCAGCAAGGAGACTGTTAAGAAACACATACACAGCATCTACGACAAACTTCATGTGCAAAACCGCACCGAAGCCTTAAACAAAGCATTTCCCAGATAGAAATCTCACCTTTTCTTTTTCTGCCAGTTTAAAAAATATACCAAAAGGGTTATTGCAGTCCGTAACCCGGGGCTATAACTTTGTGGTATTAAAATCATTGAATCCTTAAAATCAATATTTATTAAATAAAATGTTCACTAAAAATTTTACATCATGAAACCTACATTTTACTTCCCGGGTATTTTCGTTCTGCTGTTTCTCTGGTCATCGATCAGCATTTTTTCACAATCAGTTAGCCCTGATAAAGTGATTACTCCTGTTAGTTTCGACAAATCAGAAAAACTCAGTAGTGTAAAAGTAATTCCTCCGATATCATCTGATCATTCATGGAAAGATGATGTGATACCCATTAATGAAGAATTCGGTGAGGAATTTAATACCCCTTCACCCTCGACCGGGCCTGATCCTGGGCTGCGGGATGGGGCGATGGGTAGTACCACGGCTGCAACTGTCCATCAAAATTTTGCAGGTGTCGGTATTTATACGACTATTGGTGGCAGGGTTCCGCCAGATCCAAATGGTGATGTCGGGCCAGATCATTATATGCAAATGGTAGAGGTGAGATTCCAGATTTTTGATAAAAGCGGTAACTCTTTATATGGTCCTGCCTTCAACAATACTCTCTGGGATAGCACATTTAACAACCTTGATGGATCTGGTGATCCCGTTGTGCTGTATGATGAATATGCCGATCGCTGGATCGCATCACAACGTTGGATTAATCCTGAACCTCCTCATAATTTGCTTATTGCAGTTTCGGAAACCGGTGACCCGACGGGTGCATGGTATCGCTACGTTTATGAGTTTGACAATAAGTTCAGGCATCCTAAAATAGGTGTATGGCCGGATGGTTATTATTTCACCATAGACTGTTATAGTGAGACAGGTGTATGTGTGGTTGACCGGACCGCCATGATCGCTGGTGATCCGACAGCCCGACTGATCATGTTCACTACGCCATATCGCTTTATACTTCCGTCTGATGCAGATGGTGCCACAATGCCACCGGCAGGATCCCCTGCCTACATGATGTGCCTGGAATCCTCCCTAAAAATATGGGAAGTAAGTGTGGATTGGGAGACCCCTTCTAACTCAAGCATGACCTATGCCACTACACTATACAGGGATCCTCCTTATCCAGCACAATTTAGCAGAATCAGCCAGCCGGGGACGACTACACAACTGGAACCATACTCATTGAACCGTATTATGTACCGCCTGCAGTACAGGAACTTTGGCACCCATGAAGTATTGCTGACGAACCACACGGTAAATGTCGACGGCCAGACAGGTATAGAATGGTATGAGATAAGGAATACCGGAAGTGGATGGGATATGTACCAGCAGGGAGCCTTTGCCCCTTCAGATGGTGATGCAAGATGGATGGGCAGCATGGCCATGAACGGTAAGGGTGATATCGCACTTGGGTATTCCGTGTCAAGCAGTTCAACATATCCTTCGATACGTATAGCCGGACAAACAGCTACTAACTCAGGTACCGGCATCCTGGATGTGGATGAAACAAGCATTTTCGAAGGTTATGCCTCTCAGCCAGAATCGCCCGAATGGGGTACCTACACGATGATGGCTGTAGATCCCAGTGATGACGAAACCTTCTGGTACACCAATGAGTATTCGCGAGGAAGGTTTTTCTGGGAAACACAAATTGCCTCTTTCACCATTGCGCCTTATTGCAGATCTTATGGGAACAGCACTGCAAGAGAATGGATCGAAACGATGGCCATAGGCTCGTATACAAATAATTCCGGTGATAACGGCGGTTACCTGGATAATACAAGCAATACTATTTCCGTAGAAAGCGGGCAATCCTGTTCATTCACAGGAACGCCGGGCTTTTCAGATCGTTCACGCAGGGAATTCTGGCGTGTATGGATTGATTTTAATGCCAATGGCGATTTTTCGGATGAGGGTGAAGAAGTTTTCGCTGCCAACGGAAAGAAAGGCTCTGTGAGTGGAAGTATTAGCATTCCAGGGGGATTGACCGGTGATACCAGGATGCGTGTGTCAATGAAATATAATGCTGTCCCTGACCCATGTGAACAAATTCCATATGGAGAAGTAGAAGATTATAAGTTGACTTTCACCACACCCGTACCGCAACCACCTGTTGCTGATTTTGAAGGAACTCCAACCACAGTGACTGTTGGGAATAGTGTTGATTTTACGGATCTCTCACTGAATAATCCTACATCATGGAACTGGACCTTTGCCGGAGGAATGCCCGAAACCAGCACCGAACAAAATCCCACGGTTACATACAATACTGAGGGAACATATGCTGTAAGTTTAATTGCAACCAACGATGAAGGCTCTGATACAAAAACAGTAGCAGATTATATAACCGTAAACCCTGAAGGAACAACTACGTATTGCGAATCTTCAAGTCAGAGCAATGCCCAGGAATGGATTGCAAAGGTTGACATTGACGGGTTCTCAAATCCTTCCGGTGCAAGCTTATATTCTGATTTTACCGGTCTGACTGTTGATCTTACTCCCGGGTCATCTTCAAATGTGGTGCTGACACCAGGATATTCAGGCAACAGCCAGCGTGAGTTCTGGCGAATATGGATTGACTTTAATAGTGATGGTGATTTTGAAGATGAAGGAGAAGAGGTATTTGTTGCCAATAATAAGAAAAATGAAGTAAGTGGTACAATGAGTATCCCATCTTCTGCCACCGGTCAGACAAGAATGAGAATCAGCATGAAAAACGGAAGTTCTCCAGGGCCCTGCGAGACGTTCCCTGGCGGAGAAGTTGAAGATTATACAGCTAACTTTATTAGCCTTAAACATGAGGGTATTTCCCGAACTTATAACAAGGACAGGGACCTGGTGATATTTCCCAATCCTAATAATGGTAGTTTTCAAGTTAAAATTGAAAAAGAGATACATCCGGAAGCACAGCTGAAAGTTTACGATATGAAAGGTGTGCTGCTGTATGATATGCCGGTGAGACAGTCTTTACTTGAATTAGACCTGAGCGAATTAGGTGTTGGGATCTATCAAATTTCCGTAATCAATGGCAATGAATATTATTATTCAAAACTGCTTAAGCAATAAGATCAAACCGCATAACAATTTAATTCTTATTAGTCATGAAAAGAACACCTGTATTTCTTTCGGTAACATTTGCTGCTGTCCTGTTTGCTATCCTTTCACTGGATGCAACTTATGACCGGCATAATGGGGAGCATTTATTTAAAGCTCCGTCTGTTTCAAGTTTAAATACACAAGAACGTGCACAAAGTATTCTGCAAGATTCTGAAAAAGATATTGTATTTATTGAAAATCTTGGACAGATAAAAGACACAAAAGGAGAAAAAAGGCCCGATATATTATTTCTTACACGTTCGAAGGGTGTGGATATGTATATGACAAACTCAGGCATATCTTATGTGTTTAGAAATGTAGAGTCAGGCTACTACCGTTTAGATATGGAATTTGTCGGAATGAATAATAATATAAGCATAAAGAAAGAGCTGGCTGTTGACCAGCAATTTCATTATTACACCCCGGAATATCCAGACGGCATATCGCCCAGGGCATACAAGAAGTTAACAATGGAGAACATCTATGAGGGCATAGACCTTGTTTACTATGAGAAAGAGGGCAGGATGAAGTATGATTTCATACTAAAAGCAGGTGCAGATGCAGGAAAGATAAAGATGAAGTATGAAGGAGCGGGTTCGATGAATATAGATAACAACGGTAATGTGA
>JAIOSQ010000017.1 GCA_021107535.1 Bacteroidales bacterium
AATTATCAAAGGAACCAGAATTTCTGTTTACGATGTTTTATCATGGTTGTCAAATGGAATGACCCGACAAGAGATTATCCAGGACTACCCTGAATTAACAGAATATCAGATAAATGCTTGCCTGTCATTTGCTGCAAAAAAAGAACAAAGACATCAGTGAACACCGGCTGAAAGAAAACCTACCGCCCCCACACCTCACACCCCATACCCCATACCTCACACCCCACACCCCCAAACCTACCAATCAAAAATCGGAAAATCACCCATCATCTTGTTTACACGTTCGCGGGTGCTGAGGATCAGCTTTTCATCTTCTACATTGTTGATCACATCATCGATCATCTCAACGATGGGTTCCATGTGCTCTTCTTTCAATCCCCTGGTAGTGATGGCCGGGGTTCCGACGCGCAGGCCGGAGGTCTGGAAGGGTGAACGGCTGTCGAAGGGAACCATATTCTTGTTCACGGTGATGTCGGCCTGTACCAATGTGTTTTCAACGATCTTTCCGGTGATATCCGGGAATTTGCTCCGCAGGTCGATCAGCATGAGATGGTTGTCGGTGCCGTCGGAGATCACATGGTATCCACGGTCAATAAAAGCTTTACCCATGACATCGGCATTTTTCTTCACCTGCAGGATGTACTCAAAATAGCCATCGGTAAGCGCTTCACCGAAAGCCACTGCCTTGGAGGCGATCACATGCTCCAGTGGCCCGCCCTGTATGCCCGGGAATACGGCTGAGTTGAGCACCGTCGACATCATCTTAACCACGCCCTTTGGTGTGGTGAGTCCCCATGGGTTTTCAAAGTCTTCACCCATCAGGATCATCCCGCCCCGGGGTCCGCGAAGGGTTTTATGTGTGGTGGTGGTAATGATATGGCAATGCGGAACGGGATCATTCAGGATGCCTTTGGCAATAAGTCCGGCCGGATGTGCAATGTCGGCCATGAGGAGGGCATCAACCTGGTCGGCAATGTCGCGCATACGCTCATAATCCCAGTCGCGTGAGTAGGCCGAAGCCCCTGCAAGGATGAGTTTTGGCTTTTCTTTTAAGGCGATCTCTTCCATCCTGTCATAATTGACGGTGCCGGTATCTTCATCCACTCCATAGGCAACAGGATGGTAAAGTATCCCTGAGCTGTTCACTGCAGAGCCGTGTGAGAGGTGTCCGCCATGCGAAAGGTCGAGGCCAAGGAAGGTATCACCTGGCTTGAGGCAAGCCAGGAATACTGCCATGTTTGCCTGTGCACCTGAGTGTGGCTGTACATTGGCATATTCAGCGCCGTAAAGCTCTTTGGCCCTGTCGATGGCCAGCTGCTCGGTTTCATCTACGAACTGACATCCGCCATAATATCTTTTTCCGGGATAACCTTCAGCATATTTGTTGGTCATGCAGGAACCCATTGCCTCCAGAACCTGGTCACTTACAAAGTTTTCCGAAGCGATCAGCTCTATGCCGTAACGTTGCCGGTCCTGTTCTTTCTTCATGATGTCGAATACTGCCTTGTCTCTTTCCATGAGTGGGATTGTTTAGATTATTATTTTCAGATGATGTTGATTTTTAAGGAATGGCAAAATTACGGGAAAAATATTAAAGTTCCTAGTTCCTAGTGCCTAGTTCCTAGTGCCTAAGTGAAAAATTTAAAACTTAAAACTCAAAACTCAAAACTTAACTCAACAACCTGTCCTGAGCTTGTCGAAGGGCCAACACTATTCTGACTACTGACTACTGACTTCTGTCTACTGTCTTCCAAAAATGAATAGCTTTGCATCGCATGAAAAAATATAAGCACATCTTCTTCGACCTCGACCGGACGCTCTGGGATTTCAATGCGAGTGCAGACGATACTTTTAAGCAGATGTACCGGAAATATGCACTTTCAGATAGGGGGATTCCTTCCCTCCTGGCCTTCAGGGAAAGATATGAAGTTCATAATAATATGCTATGGAGCTGGTATCGTAAGGGAGAGATATTGAAAGAGAAATTGAACGTCCGGCGCTTTGAGCTGAGCCTGGCGGATTTTGGTATTACCGATCAGGCAATCGCCATTGGCATGTCGGAGGATTATGTTCTGGTTAATCCTGAAAAGGCATTTTTGTTTCCCGGTGCCATTGAAGCGCTTGAATATCTCGCTCCGAAATACCTGCTCCATCTTATCACCAATGGTTTCCAGGAGGTGCAGGAGCAGAAGTTCCACATTGCCCGCTTCGAAAGGTTCTTTAAAACAGTCACGACTTCAGAGGAAGCAGGTTTCAAAAAACCTGAACCGGAGATATTTCATTTTGCATTGGAAAAAGCAGACACATATGCAGAGGAGTGTATCATTATCGGTGATGATCTTGCCGTGGATATCGTGGGTGCCCGCAATGTTGGAATGGATCAGGTTTATTTCAACCCCTCACATGATCCTTATGATGAAGAAGTAACATATGAGATCGCATGCCTGAGGGAACTGATTGATCTTTTTTAGCCCGATCAATTCAAACTTGCTATGAGCGTCTCACATCCTTTTGGCAGGTCTCCTATCTCTACATGAATCTTTGCATCCACAGGAAGTAAGAGATCGACCCTTGACCCAAATTTGATTATACCGATCATCTCTCCCTGGGAAACAGTATTTCCTGGTTCCGGCTTGCATATGATCCTGCGGGCAACAGCCCCTGCGATCTGGCGCATCATCACCTCCCGTCCTTTTTCATCCCTGAAAACAAGGGTGGTATGCTCATTAATTAATGAAGACTTGGGATTGAATGCAACAACATGCTTACCCGGATGATGCTTTTTATAAACCAATTTCCCGCCGATGGGGCTCCAGTTAATATGCACATTCATCGCCGACATAAAAACCGATACCTGGATGCGTTCGCTATTAAAATACTCTTTTTCATATACTTTCTCAATAGCCATCACCCTGCCATCAGCGCCGCTGTAAACAGCATTTTCATCAGGAAGGGCCTTTCTGTCGGGAAAGCGAAAAAATCTCACCACCAAGAACATGAATACAAAAGCGGTAACATAGAGGAAGTAATGTACAGGGCTCTGGGCAGGAAAAATCCAGTTAAGAAATATCAGCAAAGCAGATACACCTGCAAGCAGTACGAGGATGGGGCCTATGCCGGCTGTATGTAATTTCATGAGTTGCACAAAAGTATAAAAACAAATACAATTGGTGATACAAAGAGAATGCTGTCGACCCGATCAAGGATGCCTCCATGCCCCGGAAGCAAATTTCCCGAGTCTTTCACTCCTGCTTTTCTTTTAAGCAGGGATTCGGCCAGATCGCCAATGGTACCGAAAACAGTTATGATCCCCGTGATCACCATCCATTGCCATACATCCAGTTCAGGGGAAAATATGGAGATAATATAGGCAGCAATAATGGCAAATCCGAAACCTCCTATGCTGCCTTCCCATGATTTTTTTGGAGATATGGCTTTATATAAGGGGTGTTTGCCGAACAAGCTGCCGCATAAATATGCAAATGTGTCGTGGGTCCAAAGGATAATGAACATCCCAAGTACAAGCCAGGGCGTGTGATAACCCGGGATTATCAATGGGTTCAGGAAAAGGTTAAGCATGCCGAGTGGGATTACAACAAATGCAAGTCCGCTGAGATCGGTAGCAATCCTGCGAATGGCTTTTTCCTTACCGGAGAATACGTTCACTGATGCGGAGATCATCATGACCGGCAGGATCAACCATAAGAATTTTATTTCTATCATTGATCCTGCGTATAAGGCGATCAAATTATAAACGATAAATCCGGCAAGCCAGCCCGGCAGTGCATCAATAAATTTTGCTTCACGAATTGCCAGGCGCTGAAACTCTGCTAAACCCAGCATCGTCATCAACAGGAACAAGAGCGAAAATGCCAGTGGTGACCAGATGGCGCTTGTAATGATCGCAGCAACAAATACAGCACCCGTTATCGTTCTAATCATGAGATTTTTCACATCAGGAAGCTTAGTGTGGTGTTTGGTCATCCACAAGGAAAACATAGAGTTCTTTTGGCCCATGGGCACCCATAACCAGCGTTTTTTCAATGTCGGCTGTACGGCTTGGACCAGTAATTACTGATATCATAGAGGGCAGATTACTGTCATATTTTGATTTCATGCCCTTCAGGGCATCCTTCAGGTCAGGGACAAGCTGTGAAGCACGTGCATAAACAAGGTGGGTTTCAGGAAAAGCATTCATGCGTCGCCCTGATGCATGTGCCGATGAAACCATTATGCTGCCAAGTCGTGCAATGAGATATTCACAGCGGGTTAAGCCGGCCTGCATATGCTCAAAATCAGCTTCATCGCTGGTGATATTTATCCCGGCCTGCATCAGAAAGATTTTCAGCTTATCGTCAATACAATGGATGCTGTTCCATTCTTTCTCTTTCATGACAGAGCAAAGCATAACAGCAAACTCGGCATCGTCGCTGCAATAAACGAACTGCCCTGATACTTTGATAAATTCCTGCGCAAAAACAATCTCAGGTGAGTCGCCGGCTTTGGTGAATACCGATGACTCAAAGTCAACATCCTGATATGGATTGTCAAGCTTGGAGATCAAGGCATTCCTGACACTCTTCAGTACCTTCTCACGTGAGGTTGTTTCGTCCATGGAGATTTATTTCGATTCCGGTTCTTCCGGATTATCTTCTGACTTCTTGTTACTGGCTACTGGTTTCTTGTCACTGGTTACTGGTTTCTTGTCACTGGCTACTGGTTTCTTGTCACTGGCTGCGTTGTTCGTTGCTCGGTCCTCGTTGTTCGTTGCTCGGTCCTCATTATTCTCATTTTCCCCAATTCTCTTCTCCTCATCCCAGAGACGTTTGCCAAAGATCTCTTCCAGGTCCTCGCTGAAGATCACTTCCTTCTCAAGCAGTCTGCCAGCGAGTTTTTCCAGTTTTCCCCGGTTATTTTTTAAAAGGTCCACGGCTCTTTTATAGGCCTTTTCCACCATATCTTTGATCTCTATATCAATCAGTTCTGCAGTTTTTTCACTGTATGGCTTGTGAAAGGAGTATTCCTGTTGTCCTGAGGAGTCATAATAGCTGATATTTCCAATTTTCTCGTTCAACCCAAAATACACCACCATGTTAAAAGCCTGTTTGGTGACTTTCTCCAGGTCATTGAGGGCACCGGTTGAAACTTTACCGAAAATAACTTCTTCAGATGCCCTGCCTCCAAGGGTGGCAGTCATCTCATCAAACATCTGTTCCCAGGTGGTGATCTGTCTTTCTTCGGGCAGGTACCAGGCAGCGCCAAGCGCCTTTCCACGCGGGACGATGGTTACCTTCACCAGGGGGTGGGCATGTTCCAGCAGCCAGCTGATGGACGCATGGCCTGCTTCATGGAAAGCGATCACTTTTTTCTCTTTTGGAGAGATAATCTTGTTCCTTTTTTCAAGTCCACCTATGATCCTGTCGATGGCATCCATGAAATCCTGTTTTGTCACACTTTCGTGCTCATTCCTGGCTGCGATCAATGCCGATTCATTACATACGTTGGCAATGTCGGCCCCGGAAAACCCGGGTGTTTGTTTCGCAAGGAATTCAACCTTTATTGTGCCATCTGTTTTCAGCGGGCGCATATGGACTTTAAAGATGGCCTTTCTTTCTTCCAGGTCGGGAAGCTCCACATGGATCTGCCTGTCGAAGCGTCCGGCACGCATAAGCGCACGGTCGAGTATGTCGGCACGGTTAGTGGCAGCGAGGATGATAACACCTGTATTGCTGGAAAATCCATCCATTTCGGTAAGCAACTGGTTAAGGGTGTTCTCCCTTTCGTCGTTGGCACCGGTCATGGGGTTTTTGCCCCTTGCACGGCCTATGGCGTCAATCTCATCAATAAAAATGATACAGGGTGCTTTTTCCTTTGCCTGTTTAAAGAGGTCGCGAACCCTTGAGGCCCCTACACCTACGAACATTTCCACGAAATCAGATCCGGAGATGCTGAAAAAAGGCACTTTGGCTTCACCGGCCACGGCCTTGGCGAGCAGGGTTTTCCCTGTTCCGGGAGGGCCAACGAGCAAGGCTCCTTTGGGGATTTTGCCTCCGAGTTTGGTATATTTATCCGGGCTTTTAAGGAAGTCGACGATCTCTTTGATCTCCACTTTCGCTTCCTCCAGGCCTGCAACATCCTGGAAATTAATGGTAACGCTGCTGCCTTTATCGAAGAGTTGCGCTTTGGATTTTCCAATGTTAAAGATCTGTCCACCGCCACCGCCGGCTCCCCGGCCCATCATACGCATGATCACGATCCAGACCACAACAATGATCAATATCGGCAACAGCCAGCCCACGTTGTCGATCCAGCTTTCACGGGTATCAAATTCAGGATATACAGGTTCTGAAAGATTCTTCTGCGTTTCTGCAAGTTCGTCCTTAAAATCTTTGGCGTCACCGATATTCAGGTAATATTGCGGGCCATCCGAACTTAAACCGGAGGGTTTGACATCTTCATATTTTAGGTTATCATAAAGCTTATCTTCTTTAATAAAAATCTCAGCCTTATCTTTATTCGTGATGATGATGATCTTTTCGACATCCTCATCCAGAAGCATTTCTCTTAACTGCGGCCAGTCTGTTTTCTTGGTGCTGTCACTAAACCCGGTCCAGTATACGATAAAAATGATAAAGAACATGATGGCATAGATCCAATAGAAATTGAATTTGCCCTTGGTTTTTAATTTGGGAAAGTTCCCGGGTTTTTTCTCTTTATCCTTATGATTTGTATCTGCCATTCTGTCGTAAAAAAGTAATCAATTTCTGATAATTATTGCATGCTCTCAACTTTTGTGATCTCCGTATCTGCCCACAGGTCTTCAAGGTTGTAGAATTTACGGGTGTTATCCTGGAAAATATGGACAACGACGTCAGCATAATCCAGCAAAATCCATTCCGCATTTTCAAAACCTTCTTTATTCCATGGTTTTCTTCCGGTTTCCTTCCTTACCATATCAATAACACTGTCGGCCAGCGCAGCCACATGCACATTGCTGCTTCCATGTGCAATGACGAAATATTCAGCCACTGTATTTGGTAATTTAGCGAAATCAATAAACAGGGTTTCCAGCCCTTTTTTATCTTCCAGGCCTTTTACAACTGCATCAACGACTTGCCGTGATGTTAGATCTTTACCGTCTGTCATAGAGAACGCTTTGCTGCAAAGATAATCAAATATGCATTTCCATAGTCAGATTGATGATCTTAGATGTTGAGAATTTATATTTGGAATCAGTGCCAGGAAAAATTTATGGAATCACTAAAATGCCTGAGAGTGTTCACTTTTGAATGAATCAAGCAATTAAGGGCATAGAAAAACGCTAATGCAGGGGCTTTACTTACTTCCAGCTCAAAATGTCAATGCAAAAAAAATGAGAATGCGAATCGCTGGTTGAGGAGTTTTCTTACTTCCTAAGATCGTTTTGCTAAGTTCTCCCTTGATTACCCGGGATCGAAATTGACAAAGCGTTTTTTGCAGAATGAGTACAAACCCGATACGGAGGGGGTTTCTCCCTTCGGGATTCCGCTTTGATCCATCCCTTTGGTCGAAATGACAAGGTTTAATTATTAGAGGGGGAATTGGCAGGGCGCGCACAGCGCGCCCTGCCAATTCCCCTTGTTTAGATAAGGATTTTGTCCTCTCGAAGGAACGAAGTGACTGAGAGATCCCCTTAGCTTGCTTTTACTAAGAAGATTATTTTGCCGGACAGTAATCATTTAGATTAGATAATTTTTTATTAATATAGCTTCTCAATACAGAATTATATTTTATGACATCAGCTGTAAAAATTATAAAGCTAAAAGAATGCAGTTCCACAAATGCATTTGCAAAGGAGCTTCTGAAGAATGAAAAGCCTGTGGAAGGCACCGTCATCCTGGCTTCTTATCAGACAGCAGGCAAAGGGCAGGACAAGAATTCCTGGGAGAGTGATCCTGGAGAAAATATCCTGATGACGATGATACTGTACCCTGATTTCCTGGAAATTTCCCGGCAGTTCAAGCTCAGTATGGCGATAGCACTGGGCATCAGCGATTTCCTGAAAAATTTACTTCCGGGTCATATGATCAGGATCAAATGGCCCAATGATATTTATGTTGGAGATAAAAAAATTGGTGGCATATTGATCAACAATGAGGTGATGGGTACTCAGTTTAAGCATGTCATTGCAGGGATAGGGATCAATGTTAATCAGACTGATTTCAGCAGGGAAATCCCAAACCCGGTTTCTTTGAAGCTGCTCACAGGGATTACAAACCATATTGATAAGCTTGTATTGCTGCTTTCAGAAAATCTTCTCACAAGATATGAGCAGTTAAGAACGGAGGAAGAACACATTATCATTCATGACTATCATTCCCGCTTACTTGGTATGGGAGAATGGAAGGAGTACATTCATCATAACAAGAAGATCAGGGCGAAAATCACCGGTGTTAATGAGTTCGGAAGATTGGTTTTGGAAACGGGCGAAGCAGTGATTGAATGTGATCTGAAAGAAATAACTTATTTATTCTAGTGAAAGGTTGTTTGAAGTTGCTGGTTACTGGTTACTGGTTACTAGTCGCCAGCAACCAGCGACCAGTAACGATTTGCTTAAGAATGATGATGGTCCCGGATTTTTGCAACCATATGGTTAACCAAGTTGGATAGCGGCTTTTTAGCCATCATGGCAATCATTGCTGACATCTTGCCATCGAATTCGATATGGACGGCAGTCTGATCTTCTTCTTTTTTCTCCAGATTGATCCTGAGTTTAAAATCGAACGGCACTTTCCCGTCAGAACTCAGTAGTATCGATTTATGATGGTCAACTTCTCGGCAAGGTCTTTAATGGTAAACCTTCCTGAAACTTTAGTCGACTCCCACTTGACAACCTGTTCCGGCATCAGTTTTTCAAAATTGTTAAAGTCGGTCAGAAAATCAAAAACCCGGTCTACAGGTTTATTAAGGATGATCAGGTCACTTTTTATATTCACAGCTTAGTTAGTTGAATTGTTCGCCCCATTTCTTCGGGTTTTGCCGCCATTCGATAAGCGACTGCAGATCGGAATCTTTGATGTAATTGCTGTCCACAGCCCTCCCGAGCAGGTGATCATAGTCGGCAAGGGTAACAAGCTTGCAGTCTTCCTTAATAAAGTTATCGACAGCGGCTTTTAAATCATAAGTGAAGATGGCCACCATCCCTTTCACATTGCATCCAGCCTCGCGTAATGCCGTCACTGCTGTGAGGCTGCTTTTTCCGGTGGACACGAGATCCTCTACAACAACAACCGACTGCCCCTGTTCAACGACGCCTTCAATTTTGTTCTCAAGTCCGTGCTTTTTACTTGAAGAGCGTATATAAACAAAGGGCAAGCCTAGTTCCTGCGCAACCAGGGCTCCCAGTGCTATTGCTCCCGTTGCAACACCTGCAATCAAGTCGACATTGCCGAATTCCTCCTGTATGGCCTTTACGAATTCCTGTCTCATGTAGGTTCTTACTTTGGGGTATGAAAGGGTGATCCTGTTGTCACAATAAATAGGGGATTTCAATCCTGAAGCCCAGGTGAAGGGATTCGTATTATCCAATTTTATTGCTTTAATCTGCAGAAGGAAATCGGATATTGTAATTGCTGTTTCTTCGTTATAGATCATGCATCAAAAATTTAGGTTATCCTATAGCTCTTTATTTTCAATGGGTTATAAAAACGTACTCTAAAAACGCAGGCTACGTTTTTCAAAAAACATATAAGCAAAATAAAATGAAATTTTTTCAAAAGTACAAAAATAACAAGAAGTAATTCCTATGAATATGAGACTATGTGATTGTGTGACTATGAGTCCATGAAACTGAGCTATTTTGTGAGAGAACCACGTAGCGGTTATTCAAAGTGTTGCATTTTAAGGCATCTTATTGTATCTTTATATGCTATATATGCCATTGCTTTAAGTTAGATTCTCATGAAAAAGTTAGCATTCCTGATCACCCTGTTTGCCTTTACCATTCAGTTATTGGCCCAGCAAGTCTCCATTTTCCAGGCTTACGATAACCAGCCTGGAGCTGTGATCCTTAAAACTGAAGACAGCACTTATATATATCAATTTGAGGAGGGGCAGATGCCTGAGACCGTTTTATTTGATGATAAATATGTGATACACCCCCAGGAGATGTTTTACCGGGGAGCGTACAATGATCAGAACATGCAAATAGAAACCCTGGACAGCATTGAACCCGGGGTACTTCCCGAAGGGGACCTGCCATATAGGATTAAATATACAACTGACGGACAAAGGATCGTCGTCTTATGCCATCATTCAAATAATGTATTTTTCTATGATGCAAATACCCATGAGTTGCTTGAAATTGTTGATGTGGGCCTTGGGCCGGAAGATATGGTTGTAACCGAGCAGCATGTGTATATATCCTGCTATTATTCCAGAGAGATTTATATTATTAACCTCAATGACTATTCTATTAATACAAGCTTTGAAGTTGATGCACAACCATGCATTATTAAGGTAAATGCCAACGAAACTATCATTTACATTGGCTTTCAGGTTGGGGATCACAAGGGAGGGTATATAGGAGCATATGATCTTAATACTTTCGATCAGCTTTTTACAAATTCATGGATATATTTTGAGCAAATATCGGCATCAGGAGCAGGTATGGGGCGACGCATATATACATATACAAAGTTCCATCTTGTGAATAATGATCAATATATTGCGTGTCTGAAACAAGGAAGCAGATATCTCATGTTCATTGATGCTTTAAGTGGTAACATCATTAAAGAGTTTAATATACAATCACAATCATTGGCCACCACAATAAGCGCTGATACAGTTTATACAATTAGAGCATGGCCAAGCAGCGGGCTTATGAAGTCTTATTGCATAAATACCAATACACTTGAGATTGCTGATTCGATGATTGTTACAACAGGTGGGTTACCCTGTATGGTTACCTGGCAGGATAATTTTGTGGTAGATGGCTCAGGAACTAAAATATTTGTAGAATTATTAAGCTTGGATTGGAAAGAAATAGGTTATATGGCAGATTATCAGGATCATAGTTTTAAATATATTGATTCGATCCAGGGAAATGAGATTCATTATTATTTAGTAACTTCCTATGATGGCAGATATGTAATCTCTATTCAGGAACAATTAAGAATCTTTGATTTTGAAGCCGAAGACTATATCTATAGTGATTACTGGAATGGGCATTGGAAAGGCTGCCATGCTATTGACGCATCACCAAATAAGTATGAATTTGCCTGGTCTAATAACGGCTTAAGCATTATTTCATCACGCTGGATGAGAAAGGAAATGATTGATATTTTCGATTTTTCTGATCCGTTCAATGTTATTCATTCCGACAGTATCGTTTGCGGAACTGAACCGGAGGCAGATCTGACCTATGATGCTATCTTAAACAGCAAGCACGATAAAATAGTAGCAGGAAATCCTTTATCAATGAATGTAAGCATTATTGATGCAAGCACGTATGAATTGGATACATTGATAGACCTGGAACGGATCAGTATCATTGAAAACATCACAGATGACCTGATGGTGCTGACCGGTTACGATTGTAAATATTTATACCTTTTTGATGTAAGCACATTAAGTATTATTAAGCAGTTCCCTAATACCGGCACCAATATTGAAACAGTTATACCATCGCCCGACCAGGCCTTCTTTTATACTTACAGCCGTTGGGAGCAACAGCTTATTAAATACCAGATTGATGGAATAAATACTGAAAAGATCGACAGCCTGCACATTGAAGATACTTATGTTTATAATGTTACATGGAATCTAAGGTATTTCCCGGAAATATCACCTGATGGAATGTATATCATTTTTGCACATTGGCCCGACACACTCAATATCGTACATACCGGACGAATGGATATCGAATGCTCAATACCCATGACAGACAGAATCTTTGATGTTGCATTTTCGGATGACAGTAAAAGGTTTTGTGTGGCTCATGGTGCTTGTATCGATTATTTTAGCATCATATATCTCGAGGGTCCATTCTCCTACCTGGAGCACACAATTTATCCGGATGGTGGAGGAGGCTATGCAGTTGCATATAACCCTGTCGATCAGAAGTTTTACCTGGCCACAAATTGTGATCTTCATGTGGTGGACCCGGAGACAGGAAATATTGATGAGA
>JAIOSQ010000205.1 GCA_021107535.1 Bacteroidales bacterium
AGTATTCAATATACAAAGTGGAGAAACCTTCGCAATGCTGTTCCCCATACTGTAAACTGTATATTGTAAACCGTAAACTGTATATTTTTTCTCCTCCATGCAACCTTTTGACCAGAAAAGCGCCCTAATACTTGTAGGTGAAATAGAACTCTTTTGAAGACTAACAAAGACATTGTGTGCACCATGCTTACTAAGGAGTGAGGAGTTTTTGTAATTTTATGGAGTTTTGCATAGGTCTCATAAAATACAAGCCGTTATTAATCAGCAAGTTTTATATACCCGGGAAGATAAGGAATATGATCTTATAAAGGCTTGCCTGAGCAATGATCGTAAAGCCCAGAAGGCACTGTACGAGAGCTATTGTAATTCTATGTATACCTCTGCTTACAGAATACTGAACGATCATGAACTGGCCAGGGACGCGACACAGGAAACTTTTATCCAGGTATTCAAAATCCTGGAGCAATTCCAATTCAGGTCTACGCTGGGTGCATGGATAAAAACCATTGTAATACATACCTCTCTCAAGATACTGAAAAAACAGAAAGCATTTGTTTTTGTCGATCTTAGTGATAGCATTAAACTTATTTCCTGGGATGAGCCCATGAGCGGTGAATATCTTGAGAAAGCGATATTATCCCTTCCTTCGGGTTATAGGGTGATTTTTTTATTGATTGAAGTAGAAGGTTATAAACATAGAGAAGTAGCTGAGATGCTTAATATTTCTGAAGGCACATCAAAATCACAGTTGTTTCATGCTAAAAAATATTTAAAAACAATTTTATCCGCTTCAAATAAGTGATGCAGGAAAAAAACCGACATATACTGATAAAGGGCATTAAGGATATGCCTGAACATGAGCCCCCGTTCGGATTATGGGAAAATATTGAAATCACGATGTTGCCTGTTCCTGTAGATATACTTCCTGTTCATGAGCTTCCTGCATCAGCATGGACTGCCATTGAAGCAGGGATCGGAAGAAGTTCCTTTTCAAGAAAATCATTTTATAGAATTATATCCATTGCCTTGCTGATCTTTTTGCTTGGCGGTGCAGCAATTATTTATTTTAATGGAAACAACTTCATTACACCCAAACATCCTGAAAAATTAGATTCCGGCCCGACAATTATAATGCAGGAAGATATCAAGAAGGAAGAAACTAAGATTGGTGAAGAAGATAAAAGCATTCAGGATACTAAAGATCCTCTTATTCTAAAACTTCCTCAAGGAGAAGGATCACAAAATTATTCGCAAAAAAAGCAGGCTATAAAAGAAAGTGCTGTTAAAAACAACACAGATAAAACAATATCACAATTTGATAGAGATCTTGATTTAATCATACTAAAACCAATAAATGGAGGGTTTATCACATATCAACATAAAACAGAAGCAGGCGGCCTTGGCTTAACTAATTCATATCATATTCACAATGATAATCCTGCGATGAATGATGATCCTTTCAATGATTGTAATTTTTTTAGGCCCGAACAAAAGTTTTATATCAGTCCTGGATTTGAATACCAGCATTTCCTGAATTCTATTGAACCGGAAAATGTAAAATTGAAATACTGGTATTCTGTTGATCTCAGCGTTCTTTTTCAAAGAAATCGCTTTTCAGTAGAGACAGGACTGGGTATTGGATTTTCAAAAGATAAAATAGATTTTTCCTATAACTACCTCACAAACGAGCTCATTCACACATACGTATATGTTGATTCGATATATTATGACCCCATAACAGGAACAACCCAGTATTTTACTACGACTGTAGACGTATATGACTCTATACCTTATTCAAAACAAACATCATCCGAAACGAAATACACCTATCTTCAGATTCCACTGGAATTAGGGTATGAAATATTGAAAAACGAGAAATATTCTCTATGTATTAAAGCCGGTATAACTTATTTTACTGAAATTAATCGTAAGGAAACACGCCCGGATATTTATCATGAAAACTCCAGGATTACATCTTATAACTCTTATGAAATTATTAGGAAAAAAGAATTTTTCAGGATGTCGGGTGGCCTGGAATTCAGATGGGGAATAAATAGTAAGCTAAGATTCACAGCTAAACCAACATTTAATTATTTCTTTAACCAGATATATGATAATGAGTACAATAGAGAAAACCCTATTGCACTGGGAATCAGATTTGGTTTATATTATAAGTTTTGATCTCATACAACTAAAATGGCCTTTAAAAGCCCTTTAAGTATATTATATAAGAAAGACAATCATAGCACTTAAGCGAATTGAAAAATGAAAAAATATATTCTTCTCTTATTATTTTCCGTAGCAATCCAAACAGGCTTTGCACAGTTCAATTGTGACCCGCCAGGCAATCTTACTGCCAGTGTTAGCATGCAGGATGTTACCCTAAGCTGGAATGCACCCTCACCAGGCCAATTCTTTGTATTGGGGGAAGGGCCACGAAATAATGAAAGCGCTTTACTCGATGCCTCACCGGAATACAAAGGGATTTTAAATCTTAATCCATCAAGAGATTACCTGGATGTGCAATTTACATTTCCCTGCTATTTTGCTGATGGTGAGGCGGGAGTTGAGTCTGATGGGTCTTACATTTATTCTTCAAAGTGGATGGGTTCAAGATTTGCATGTTATAATTTTGATGGGTCCTTGCTTGATTCATTTGACATTGTTGGTGTTAACAGGGTGCGCGATATGGCTTTTTGTGAAGCAGATGGCTATATGTATGGTACTGAACCAGTTTCCGGGATAGATTCTTCAATAATTTATAAAATGGATTTTAATACCAGAACACTTATTGATATTTTATATATACCGGATCCGGTGAGAACCCTGGCCTATGATCCTGATCTGGATGTATTCTACAGTAATAATTGGGACAGCGATGTCATGGTCATTGATCGTCTCACAGGAAATATATTAGATACGATCCCATTGACAGGAACCTATTGGAGTTATTATGGATTTGCATACGACAATTGGTCAACGGGTGGTCCCTTTATCTGGGGCTTTAGCCAGGACGGATCAGGCATGGAACTTGTGCAACTTAATTTACCTGATTTTTCTGAAACAGGTTTTGTTATGGACTTATCATCGCTTTCTGCAACAGGTGTGGGATATGCAGGTGGCTTGTTTACGCAAGCCGGGATAGTGGAAGGGACAGTAACACTTGGCGGATTGATACAAAATGATATTATTTTTGGTCTTGAGCTGGCCGATGTTAGCCCGCCTCCTCCGGTGCTTGAGCTTGCAGGATACAATGTCTACCGGGATGGCAGTCTGCTAAACACCAGCCTGGTGATCGACACAACATTTTTTGATCCGGACTTAAATCCGGGAACATATCAATATCATGTTACAGCAGTATATGAAGACACGCTGGGGGCTTTTATTTGCGAATCTGATTCGGCCGGGCCTGCTACTGCTATTATCGAAGACTTTCTTCTTCTGGGGGGAAATGTTTTTGCAGGAACCTACAAGCTAGATGAAGGAAAATCATATGGCTATATATCAGATGGAGATAATATTACACTTCAACATACTGCAGAAATTGACGAATTTGGGTATTTCTTCTTCTATCCTTGTGAGACCAGGGATTATTATTTAATAAGTAAACCCTCAGTCAATTCTTCCTACTATAATGATTACATCCCAACATATTATGGTGATGTTTTTCACTGGGAAAATTCCACCAAAATTTTTCTGCAGGCCAATATGTATAATGCAGATATTTACCTGATACAGATTACACCGTCAAATGCTGGTTCAGGACATATTTGCGGTAATGTTTATTTTGAGAATACAGATATTATTTCTACACCTGCAAGTGATATACAATTACTGCTTTTGAACAGCTCGAACGAGTGCATTTTAATTGACTATTCAGATGAGCAGGGATATTTTTGTTTTAACCAACTTGAAGATGGAACATATAAATTATTATGTGAGATCATCGGTAAGAAGATGAGTCCGCAGGTTTTTGTTCTTGACGGCAATAATCCTTCTGTCGATGGCATAAGTTTAATAATTGGTGATGATGAAATTGTGATAGGGATAGATGATGATCTTCCTGAAAATATTCGTTTCTTAAGTGATGTATTTCCAAATCCTGCAAATAATTATGCCAACATCGAAATAGGTGTCATAGAAGAAGAAATTGTGAAAGTCACCTTATATTCTACTACAGGGAAAGCAATTGACTCATACGTTCAAAAACTGCAAAAAGGTTTGAACAGGCTAACTATCAGTACGAAAGATCTTTCACAAGGTGTTTATTTTGTCAATATTGAATTTGAGAATACCTTCTTGATCACTAAGAAGTTCATCTCCTGTAATAACTAATTGCATATGATAATTTTGAAAAAAATAAATTGATACCATGCAACCATTCCCAATCAAATAGACCCTTTATGTTACAATCAAAAAAAATATAAGTATCATTAACCAAAACAAAAGATCATGAAAAACCTTCTACTAATTTTAATTTGTTTATTTGGATTAAGCACTTTCGCCCAGCAAGATCAGCTTGAAATTGCTCCAAATATTAATGTAAATCCGGATGCAATTAGCATGGACACTTTTAACCTTCAGTTCTCCTTTCCGTGTGCGGCCTTTGTTGGTGAATATGGCGTGAATACTGATGGAACCGACATTTATGTAACTCAATGGCTCGCCGATAGTTTCGCCAGGTATGATGAGCTGGGAAATGTATGGGATCGCTTTGTAATTCCTGGTGTTCAACATGTAAGAGATCTGGCCTATGATGGGCAGTATTACTATGGCAGCCCCAGTGATTTCTTTTTTTATGTATTGGATCTTGACAATAAAGTTCTGATAGAAACAATAACAACCACCTTCAGGGTACGTGGCATGGCCTATGATCCTGTCGAAGATGTATTATGGGCAACTGAGCAATGGGACCCAATGTTTTATAAAATGGATAAGCAGGGCAACATTCTTGATTCCTGGCTGCCAACAGGAATAACACTTGGGTCTATCAGTGGACTTGCCTACGATAATACTTCACCAGACGGACCATTTCTTTGGGGATTTAGCCAGGATAGTACCGGTGCAATCATCATTAAATATGATATACCCAACCAGGCTCAAACCGGAAATATGATAGATGTATCCGTACTGGGACCGCCTTCTTGTTATGCAGGTGGTCTGTTTATTCGCCTGATGGAATTAAAATCTGAAACTGTAATTGGAGGCATGATACAGAATGAGCTTGTATTTGCCCTTGAGTTGGGCTATGCCAATACGCTTGTGAATATAGAATCCCACGAAATGCTCCCAGAAATGGAGATCTACCCAAACCCTGTGCAGGATGTTTTGAATTTAAATATATCTTCACAGAATCAGGAGCTTAGTTGCAGGATAATAAATCAGGCAGGGCAAATCATACAGGATCACAAATTTAATGCGAGTGCTTCATCAAATATCACCATAAACACCAGTATGCTGGAGCCCGGAATATATTTTGTTCAAATTAGCAGTAACAAAGGCTATTCAATTGCGAAGAAATTCCTGAAAGCAAAATAATTGCATTTTAATTATTGTTGTCCGATAATAAAAGGTGAGCTGGTTTTCAAAACAGCTCACCTTTTTTCAGGTATTAATTTATACTATCAGATATCGTACGAAGATTCGGTGAACTTACTTGCTCCGGAGCTACTTTTCCATCGATCACATCAGCCAATATTTTAAAGGTTTCAGGATGCTCATTCTTAATGATCAAGAGGGCACTGTTCATACCTGCTCTCACCGCATTCGGGACGCCGCCACCAAGTTCTGCCCATTGGCTGCCAACAAAAAGATTCTTAACCGGTGTGGAATACTGTGCCACATTATTTCGAATATTCCGGAAACTGGGTTGAAAGCCCATTATCGCGCCATTACGGTTACCGGTATACCGCAGATACGTGATAGGTGTGGCTATATCCAGAACTTCAATATGGCTGCGTAATCCCGGGATAAGTTTATCTTCCACCCGTTGGATTAAAATATCAGCATATTCCTTTTTAAACGACTTATAGGCAGCTCCCCTGATAAAATTACCAGTACTGTCACGTTCGGTTTTCCAGAAATTTCCAAACTCTATGGAGCATGGTGCATAAAGCATAAGTATCCCTTTACCCTCAGGCGCTACGGATGGATCACGGGAGGAGTTGGCAATAACACTGATTTCCGTCTTCTCGGGCACACCGCTGGTTTGTTCTTTTCGTGAGATATCATCCCGTCTCATCAGGATCTGTTCTTCCTTGATCCCCAGATCTGATGCAGGGCAGTTAAGGCCAAGAGAAATTGTTACACAGGAATTGAAAATCTCTGCATTTTGCTGTTTTCTGATTATCTTTTTTGTAATCGTGCCTTCCGGAAGCATTTTTCTGTAAAGAGATTCTACATCACAGGCCGCAATCACATACCTGGCACGAATATCATACGCTTCTCCATTCCGTATATAACTTAGCCCGGAAGCCCTGCCGTTCTCCATGATTATTTTTTTTACACGACTGTTATAGTAAACCGGTGCCTCCCATCTCTTCAGAAGCCCGGTGATCCATTCAGGGAAAGCCCGGCTGCCTCCCTGTGGGGAAAGTTGATAATCGTTATTATAAGCCCAGCCCACCGGCACAAGGCAGGACAGCAGGCGCTCTTCAGTGCTGTATAACTTCTTGAGGCCGGTACTCCTGAAAAACAAACGCATTCCCATTTTAGATGAGAAGGGAAGATACTTAATTAAGGGCAGGGCTGCACGACCTGACGCAAATAATGATTGCATCTTCTCCGCTAAAGACATCGTTTCGAGGGAGCGGCCGAAGTTCATCATTTTTGTGAAGGCAACGGCAGTAGCTTTACTGGCTTTAAAAAACTTCCGGATTGCCTTTTCCTCATTACTGAAGTGAGAAATGATGTCGTCTCTCATCTCATCCGGATTATTGGTAAGCAGATAATCGTAGGAGTCGCTTTTAAAACGTCGTATGCGAGTATTTTCCAATGTTTGAGGAGAACCCGGTGCAATTAAATCGAACACTCTTCTGACAAGGCCTTCCGGGCCGCATTGATTAAGCCAGTGAATGGCCGTTTCAAAGTAAAAGCCCTTACGTTCAAATCCCGTCAGGTAACCACCCGGATGTGCTGCCATTTCAACAACGCAGACATCCATACGGGATTTGGCAAGTATCGCTGCTGCAGTTAATCCGCCGATTCCTGCACCGATGATAACAACGTCATAAATTTTGTCTGAAGAA
>JAIOSQ010000004.1 GCA_021107535.1 Bacteroidales bacterium
ATTACATCCATGGAATACAATACAGACAGAAGATACCTGGATATGCCGGAGTATGGCAGGAACATCCAGAAAATGATCAAATATACCACCAGCATAGAGGACAATGAAAAACGATTGAAAGTAGCTCCGGTGATTGTGAACATCATGGCTCAGATGCATCCCAAAGTGAGGGAAATTGCTGATTATAAGCATAAGCTCTGGGATCATTTATATATTATCTCCAACTGGGAGATTAATGTGGAAGGGCCATATCCGCCACCATCAAAGGAAGTGCTTTACTCGAAACCTCAACAGGTATCCTATTCTTCAGGAAAGATAAAATTCAAGCCTTACGGGAAAAATATTGAACGTATGATTGACAAGGCCATTGCACTTGAGGATGGCCCGGGAAAAGACATGCTCATGAAGATCATAGCCAATCACCTGAAGAAATCTTACCTTAACTGGAACAGGGATTCTGTGAATGATGAGTTGATTTTCAAACATTTCAATGAACTTTCAGATGGAAAGCTGAAACTGGATGTCGATTTTAAATTAATGGAGACCAGCGACATCCTTGCCAGGAAGAGAAAGAAAAAGTTCACAGGGAAGTCAAGGGATAATAATTTCGGATACAAGAATAAAAACCGGAAAAACAAACCGGCACAATAATATTCTCTATCGGGTGAAGGCCTGCCTGCGCCTGATCGTTCAGGTAATCACTAAAATTCCAGCCCATGAGTTCTTTTGAGATCACTGGCGGCCATAAACTAAAAGGGGAGATTGTTCCTCAGGGCGCCAAAAATGAAGCACTTCAGGTAATCTGCGCCGTATTGCTTACTGCAGAGAAAGTCAATATGCACAAGGTTCCCGATATCCGGGACGTAAACAAACTGATCGATATTCTGAGGGATTTAGGTGTGAAGGTGGAAAAAACTGGTCCGGAGTCCTATTCTTTCCAGGCCGATGATATTGATCTCAATTATTTAAAGACTCCTGAATTCAAGCAAAAAGGGTCGAGCCTCCGAGGGTCCATTATGATCATCGGTCCGCTGATTGCACGTTTCGGACAGGCATTTATGCCGCATCCCGGTGGTGATAAGATTGGGCGCAGAAGGCTGGATACCCACTTCATCGGGTTGCAAAACCTGGGCGCTGATTTCCGCTTCGATGAAAAGGAAAACCTCTATGTTGTGGATGCTTCTGAGCTGAAAGGTTGCTATATGCACCTGGATGAAGCCTCTGTAACCGGTACCGCCAACATTGTGATGACAGCAGTCCTGGCAGAAGGAGCTACAAGCATCTTCAATGCAGCCTGCGAACCATACCTTTACCAGCTTTGTACCATGTTAGCGAGCATGGGGGCAAAGATTTCGGGCATTGGTTCAAACCTGCTGCATATCGAAGGAGTAAGCGAACTGAAAGGCTGTGACCATACACTCCTGGCAGACATGATCGAAGTGGGTAGTTTCATTGGCCTCGCCGCCATGACACAATCGGAGATTACTATCAAGAATGTGAATTATGAACGGCTCGGCATCATCCCCGATATATTTCGGCGCCTGGGCATCAGCCTGGTCAGAAGGGATGACGACATCATTGTACCAGCCCAGAAATCATACGAAATTGAGCCTTTCATGGATGGTTCAATTCTCACAGTTGCCGATGCACCCTGGCCCGGCTTTACACCAGACCTCATCAGCATCGTTCTGGTTGTGGCAACCCAGGCCAAAGGCAGCGTGCTCATTCATCAGAAGATGTTCGAAAGCAGGCTCTTCTTTGTCGACAAGCTGATCGACATGGGTGCGCAGATCATCCTCTGTGATCCGCACCGCGCTACCGTGATCGGCCTCGATAGACAATACCCACTCAAAAGCATATCCATGACTTCCCCTGATATCCGTGCCGGAGTAGCTCTGCTCATTGCGGCATTATCCGCCGAGGGTACAAGTACCATCCACAACATTGAACAGATCGACAGGGGATACCAGCAAATTGATAAGCGTCTGCAGAAGTTAGGAGCAGAAATTCGTAGAATTGATTAATTCAGTGAGACGAACTGACCCTACTATGGCGGAGCCTCCGGGTAATTAACCTCACAAGAATTCGAGACGGGGTGGTCATTGATTTATCAGAATTTTGCAAGTCGCTGACAATTTGTCCTGTTATAATGAATGGCAAGTGATTTGATAAAGCCAATAAAGGTTAATAAATACATACTAAAGAAGTTTAATAAGCATATAATGTCAGACGAAAAGAAAAAGCAAGACCAGGAAACTAAAGATACAGCAAAGGGGCAGGTGAAAAAGCCGGGCAGGAAAGTCCGCAAAGCGGCTTCCTCTAAGAAGGTTGATAAGCAGGAGGAAAAGATACAGGATCTTGGACAGAAGCTGGATGAACTTAACGACAAATATCTCAGGCTGTTTTCCGAGTTCGATAATTTTAGAAAGAGGACCCAGAAGGAAAAGCTTGAGTTGTTCAAGACAGCTTCGGAGGATGTGATGATCGCCATCCTACCGGTGATCGACGACTTTGAAAGGGCCATCAAGTCCACGGATGAAAATGGCGTGGATAAGAATTATAAGGAAGGGGTGGAGCTGATCTATAACAAGCTGATAAATACCCTTAAGCAGAAAGGTTTGGAACAGATGTCATCGCTGGGAGAGGAGTTCGATACCGACTTCCATGAAGCCATCACCAATATTCCTGCTCCTGAGCCCGGCATGAAGGGAAAGGTGGTGGATGAAATTGAAAAAGGCTATAAATTGAATGACAAAGTGATCCGTTTTGCCAAAGTAGTGATCGGCAGTTAAGCGGAGATGATATAATAATTAGTGATGTCGAAAAGAGATTATTACGAGATTCTCGATGTTCCCCAAAGCGCATCGGAGCAAGAGATCAAAAAGGCCTATCGTAAGATGGCGCTGAAATTTCACCCTGACAAAAATCCGGATGATCCTGATTCTGAGTCCAGGTTCAAGGAAGCTGCCGAAGCATATGAGGTTCTTAGCAATCCTGAAAAGAAAGGACGTTACGACCAGTTTGGCCATGCAGGTATGAAGAACGGACATGGCGGATTTGGCGGGGGTATGAGCATGGACGATATTTTCAGTCAGTTTGGCGATATCTTTGGCGGAGCCTTTGGTGGTGCCTTCGGTGGTTTCGGTGGAGGACGTCCGCATACACGCCGCAGGGTAAACCGAGGAAGCAATATCAGGGTTAAAGTGGCCCTGAACTTACAGGAGATCTCCAATGGAGTTGAAAAGAAAATCAAGGTTAACAAATACATCATTTGTAATGCCTGTCATGGCTCAGGAGCAAAACAAGGTTCATCATACAACACATGCAATACCTGTCATGGCTCAGGACAGGTAGTACAGGTCACCAACACCTTCCTGGGACAGATGCAGACCGCTTCTACGTGCCCGACCTGCCATGGTGAAGGAAAAACAATAACCGAAAAATGTGCGGAATGTGCCGGACAGGGTGTAATGCGTGGTGAAGATATCATCACCATCAAGATCCCTGCCGGGGTGGAGGAAGGAATGCAACTCTCGGTGACCGGGAAAGGTAATGCAGGAGCCCGTGGAGGCATACCCGGCGACTTACTCATACTTATCGGGGAAAAAGAACATCCGGAGTTGTTCAGGGATGGCCGCAACCTGATGTATGATAAGTATATCAGCATCACTGATGCAGCCCTGGGGTCTACAGTGGAAGTGCCTACGATTGACGGAAAGGCCCGGATAAAGATACATCCGGGCACGCAGGGCGGAAAAGTGATGCGCCTGAAAGGAAAAGGACTGCCCGAGGTGAATGGCTATGGGCGGGGCGACCTGCTCGTGACCATCAATGTATGGACCCCGAAAGAACTTACAAAAGAAGAGAAAGGCATACTGGAGAAACTCGGACAATCCGAAAATTTTAAGCCTAATCCGGGAAGCAAGGATAAAAGCTTCTTCGACAGAATGAAAGAATATTTTCAATAACAATCCGTTCAACATCAATGGCTCTCTTTGTTACAGAAAACGTTAGCAAGCATTATGCAGGACACACAGCCCTGGATAAGGTGAGCATTGAGGTGCCGGAACAAAGCATCTTCGGTCTGCTGGGACCCAACGGCGCCGGAAAAACATCCCTTATCCGCATCATCAACAGGATCATCGGTCCGGATGAGGGAAACCTGTATTTCAAAGGAGAGAAACTTCAACAAAAGCATATCTACAGGATTGGCTACCTGCCTGAAGAACGCGGACTATATAAAAAAATGCGTGTGGGCGAACATGCTATGTATCTTGCAAGGCTGAAAGGCCTGTCGAAACGAGATGCGACCATCCGACTGAAAGAGTGGTTCGATAAATTTGATATTGGTTCCTGGTGGAATAAAAGGGTAGAGGAGTTATCGAAAGGCATGCAGCAGAAGATACAATTTATTGTGTGCGTACTGCACGAGCCTGAACTGCTCATCTTCGATGAACCTTTCACAGGATTCGACCCTATAAACGTGAATATCCTGAAGGATGAGATCCTGAAGCTGCGTGAAAATGGAGCTACCATAATTTTCTCCACCCACAACATGGCTTCGGTGGAGGAACTGTGCGACCATATTGCACTCATCGACCGCTCAAAAAAAATACTTGACGGAAAAGTAAAGGAGATTAAGAACCAATACAGGTCAAATGCTTACAGCATAACTTTTGATCATTTCGATGGCCTGTTGTCTTCACTGCTGGACGACCGCTTTGAGATTATGGATGAAGGCGAAGACGAAGATCGGCGCTTTGCAAATGTTCGTATAGCGAACGGGCTGGAATCAAAGGATTTACTCGAAAAGCTGGTGAAAACATTAAACATTCACTCTTACAATGAGATACTCCCTACCATGAATGATATTTTTATTTCGGTGGTGAAAGAAAACGAAGGAAGATGAAAAAGATATTGCTGGTCATACAAAGAGAGTACATGACCCGGATCAGGAAACGGTCATTTATTGTGATGACCATACTTGGCCCCCTGCTTATGGCCTCTGCTTTTGTGATTCCCATGTATCTGGCCACCCTTACCGATGGGGAGAAGAGAGTGGTGGAGGTACTGGATGAGACCGGATGGTTTTATGAAAAGTTCCGTGATACCGACGAGTTTGAGTTTAAATACACTGTAAAAGATCTGGAGACTGCCAAGATCGAACTCTTGGAAAATGATGAATTTGCCTTACTCTATATCCCGCGGCGGGAACTGACTATACCATCTTCCGGCATTTTGTATTCCATGCGGCAGCCCGGTATCGACCTGAAAAGTTACATCAGGAACGTGATGTCGAAGGAGGTGGAAACCCAAAAGTTGCGGATCAATCTCAATGAGATGGTGCTGTCGGAAGAAGACCGTGAGCGGGCCATGAAGTTACCCGAACTTATCAGGACGAATATAGAACTGAGTACCATGAAAATGGATGAGACCGGCGGCGAAGAAGAAACTTTTACTGAGGTGATGATGGCTGTTAGCTTTGTGTCGGGCATGATCATCTACATGTTCATCTTTATTTTCGGAGCGCAGGTATTACGGGGCGTAATGGAAGAAAAGACCAGTCGCATTGTAGAGGTTATAGTTTCCTCTATAAAGCCTTTTCAGCTGATGATTGGAAAGATTGTTGGAATAGCCATGGTTGGGCTTACGCAGTTCCTTTTATGGATCATCCTGACCTTTGCTATCGTGAGCGCATTTCAACTGGCTTTTGCCGACCAGATGCCAGGCCCCGAAGTGCAAATGGCTGTGATGCAGCAGGATGCAGGCCTAACAGAAGCACTCGCTTCGGGTGATGACCAACAAATTGCACGGGTTTTTGAAATTATTAACTCCATACAGTACGACGTCATATTGATCTCATTCCTCTTTTTCTTCCTTGGTGGATATTTGTTGTATGCTGCCCTGTTTGCTGCCATTGGTTCGGCTGTAGACAGTGAAACCGACACCCAGCAGTTCATGATGCCCGTTACCATTCCATTATTCTTATCCATTATCATTGCAAATATTGCAGTTTATAACCCGGATGGTCAGCTTGCATTGTGGTTCAGCATGATCCCTCTTACATCACCGGTTGTGATGATGGCCCGGATCCCTTTTGGTGTGCCTATTGAGCAGATATGGATCTCAGCTGCACTGCTGATCCTTGGCTTTATCTTTACTACCTGGGTGGCCGCCCGCATTTACCGTACCGGCATTTTGATGTATGGGAAAAAAGTGAGCTACCGGGAGCTTTGGAAGTGGTTGACTTACAAGAATTAATAATTATTAGTGATTAATTATAAGTGGAGATTGAGAATTCGGATTTGTTTTTCCACCTTCGCCAAGGCTTCGGTGGACGCTTTGGAATTTTGAACTTATTTTTTCCTATTTTTGTCGGATAATTTTTTTCCATGACCATCGATATCTTCATCCCATGCTTTATTGATCAATTTTATCCGGAGACGGGATTTAATATGATCAGGATTTTTGAGAAGCTTGGACATAAGGTGCATTATAATCCAAAGCAGACCTGTTGCGGACAGATGGCCTTCAACAGTGGATTCTGGGAAGAGGCCAAGGCCATCGGTGAGAAATTCGTTAAGGATTTTCCGGATAACAGGCCGGTGGTTGGCCCGACAGCCTCCTGCACAGGCTATGTAAAAAACTACTTTAACGAGCTGTTCCATAACACCTCACTACATAACGAATATAAACAACTACAGAAAAACATATATGAATTCACGGATTTTATGGTAAATGTGCTGAAGGTAACAGATGTTGGGGCGACTTTCAATCATAAGGTTACCTACCATGATTCATGTGCTGCCATACGTGAATACGGACTGGATGAGGAACCGCGAAAACTGCTTGCGCAGGTGAAAGGCCTGGAACTTATCGAAATGGCAGAGCGGGATGTGTGTTGCGGTTTCGGCGGCACTTTTTCTGTAAAGCACGAACCCATCTCTACTGCCATGGCCCAGCAAAAAGTGGATAACGCCCTCAATACCGGTGCCGAATATATCGTCTCAACCGACTCATCCTGCCTGATGCATCAGCAGGGCTATATCTCCAAACATAACATTCCGCTGAAGACCATTCATATTGTTGATGTGATGGCATCGGGGTGGTAGGTACGGGGTACGCGGTATGGGGTGCGAGGTACGGGGTGTGGGCCTACTTCTTCTATCATCCATCCCAATCTCCTTCCACAATCCAAAATCTACAATTCACTCAACACCCAAAACTTTTTTAGCTAACCGCTACGCAATATGGGAGACCGGAAGAGTTTTGAGTTGGTTTAGATTGAAGAGGGCGAAGGGGAAGGGGAAGGAGAAGGAGAAGGAGAAGGAGATAGATGATAGAAGAAGTTTCTACACCCCACGCCTAATTAAAGTGAATAATTTAAAATTCAAAACTTAAAATTCAAAACTCTCGAGAGTTCTTTCCAAAACCCCGGATAAGATTTACTCACCACATCAGGATCATTAATGCTTACGGGCTCTCCCAGCAACGCAAGGGGTGCAAAGGCCATGGCCATGCGGTGGTCACCGTAGGTGCTTACTGCTTTGCTGATATGCA
>JAIOSQ010000270.1 GCA_021107535.1 Bacteroidales bacterium
AAGCCTAATAAGTTGTCATCCCGAGCGAAGACGAGGGACCTACAGCCTGGAATGCTTCCCCAAGCCCTCTTTTATTCAGATGTCGCAAAAGTGAACGCCATTGCGCTTTTCACCAATTCAATCTAAATTTAACCGGACAGTAGTGGTTTAGGATTTAGAGTTTAATATATTAGTCTCATGGATTTGTGAGGTCATAAAAAAACCGTCCCGCTTAAGCAGGACGGCTGATTTATACTCTTTTAATTTTGAGGATCAATATTCGTCTTCGTGGAAAAAGAAATCTTCCTTGGTAGGATAATCCGGCCAGATATCCTCAATGCTTTCATAGGCTTCTCCCTCATCTTCTATCTCGCGGAGATTTTCAAGAACCTCTTGTGGGGCGCCCGACCTGATGCCAAAATCAATTAATTCGTCTTTTGTAGCCGGCCATGGGGCATCTTCCAGTTTTGAAGCTAATTCCAGTGTCCAATACATATTAAGTAGTATGGTTTAATTTTTTGCAAAAATAATCGATTTTTAACAAAAGTCAAGTACTTTTTTATTTGTTGCAGAAATGTCTTAAACCCTCGGCTCCCACTGTGTTTCGGGGGCATTGTAATCTTTTGCGAGTTTTCGGGCAAGTACAAAAAGGTAATCAGACAGGCGATTCAGGTATTTGATATTCAATGGATTTACCGGATGGTCTTCCGAAAGTTGAATGGTAATTCTTTCTGCCCTGCGACAAACACACCTTGCCACGTGGCAATATGAAACAATAATATGGCCTCCGGGCAGAAGAAAAGAAGATAAAGGATCAAGTTCTTCATTCATCTGGTCGATGGCAAGCTCAAGGGCATGAATATCGGATTCGTGTAATTTCGGAAGGGGCTTGCTGAGCTTGGCTTCCGGGTCATACGCAAGTTGGGATTCTATAGTGAAAAGACGATCCTGTATCTCCAGGAGGAGAAGTTTCAGCTCAGCAGAAATATTGTGGTCACGGATCAGGCCGATGAATGAATTCAGTTCATCAACGGTTCCATAAGCTTCAATGCGGGGATGGTATTTTGGGACACGTGTGCCGCCAATCAGAGAAGTTTCACCTTTATCACCGGTTTTGGTGTATATTTTCCACTCATCAGGCATATTCCTTATTTAACATAGTTATTATCCTTATAATAACTGATGGTGCGAATGTCTTGATTTATCTCATCCGAGGAAACATTACCGTCGATGAGCCTGATAATGCGGTGAGCATGCTTGGCAATATCTTCCTCATGTGTAACAACGATGATGGTATTTCCTGCCTTGTGGATCTTTTCGAGTAAGCCCATGATCTCGATGGAAGTTTTGGAATCCAGGTTACCTGTCGGCTCATCGGCAAGGATAATTGAAGGGCGGTTTACCAGTGCACGTGCCACGGCCACCCTTTGCCTTTGCCCGCCGGACAACTCATTGGGTTTATGGGTGATCCTGTCGGATAATTGAACATCTTCCAGAACTTCTTTTGCACGCTCAATCCTTTTGACTTTGCTCATGCCGGCATATATCAAAGGTAGCGTAACGTTTTCCAATGCTGTTGAACGAGGTAGAAGGTTGAAGGTTTGAAAGATAAAACCTATTTCCTTGTTCCGGATCTCTGCCAGATGGTTATCGTTCAACATGCTAACATCATTGCCATTGAGGAAGTAGTTTCCTCCTGTTGGGGTGTCGAGGCAGCCGAGAATATTCATCAGCGTAGACTTGCCTGAACCTGATGGCCCCATGAGGGCAACAAATTCATTTTCCTCAATGCTTAGGGAAATTGATCTGATGGCCTTCACGGTTTCTGTTCCAACAACGAAGTGCCTTGCAATTTCATTTAATCTGATAATCTCCTGGCTCATGCGTAGATGCTTTTTTGCAAATGTAATAAATAATGACGGGTTCTGTTGGTTTGATATTATAAGTTTTGTTTGGTTTATTTATTTGGGTTCCGGATACCAGGTTCGGGGATCTGTCAACAAATGCACCTCACCCGCAAACCCCCTCTCCTGAAGACAGAAGTCAGAAGACAGTAGTCAGAAGAAGAAGTCAGAAGCTCCAAATCATCAATCCACCCAACACTCAAAACCCAACACTCAAAACCTAAGAATGTGATTCTCTTTAGCAATGTCTTTCCTGAAAAGGAGAATGCCCGCCTTAAACAGGTCGATAGAGACTGTCACATCTGGATGTTGCCGGATGGTATTCCATGCTTGCAGCATTTCCTTCGACCAGTGAATGTCATCGATAAGCACAATGCTTCCAGCATGCAGTTTGGGCAAGATACTCATGAAGTAATCAAGGGTAGGTTTTTTCCTGTGATTTCCGTCAATCAGTACAAAATCCAGTCGATCGAATTTCGACAGGGTTTTAGTGAGTGAGTTGTTGAAATTCCCCAATACCATATCTATGTTATCCAGCTTAAATTTATTGAAATTTTCCCTTGCTTTTTCGCCTATAACAGCGCAGCCTTCCATGGTCACGATCTTACTTTCAGGCGCCGCCATAGCAATATACATGGTACTAATGCCCATGGCAGTTCCCATTTCCAGTATTGTCTCGGGTTTCGCCTCTTTCACCAGATGATATACCAATCTGGCATCTTTTGGCCTGAGAGAAGAATGACGTGTGATGTTTTTTACTTGTCTGAATCTTGTTTTGTATGCATTCCCGGAAGAAAATGCTCCGAAATCAGTGGTTTCAAGCAGGCTCCTCTGACGTAAAAGGATGGAACGCTGCTCTTCAATTTTCTCAAAATCCGAATGACGGCTGTTATTTAGTATTATATCAGTGTAAAGCTGATAAACAAAGGGCGAATGTACTTTGAATTTTGTTTTGGACAACATCCTGTATTTCAGGTATTGCCCTGCAATCCATAATTTTCGGTTCATCTTTTTAATTAAATGCCAATTTGTTGAAATAAAATACCGTCCGCTTACCCCCGGAAACTCTGTTATTCCTGATTTTCTGGTAACCATAGCAAATAAAATAATTGCCATACCAGTGTATCATTTTGCTGCCGAAGTCTTCCATGATCTTATCACCTTTATACTTACTTTCCAGGCTGATATTCTGCAATGAGCTGACCGGGTTTTCTCCTCCAATGATCTTATAGTTAATCCTGTTTTCATTACTGTAGAATAAAGCCAGTTCATCATTATTTACATATGTACTCACATATTTATTAAGGTTGAACGTGAGGATATTGAGGATCTCTATACCATTGTCCCATAACAGTTCTCCTTCCGGGGAAAAGGAAGCCGCAATGCCAGAGATGTATTTATAACCATCAAAAACAGTGTATGATTGAGGAATTGCCCGGCCATAATAATCGTAATACATACTTGTAACGGTCCTGTATTCCGGGTAAAAAGCTTCAGCCAGGAGAACATATTCATTTCCGAATCTGACAACATTATGAAGTAGCAGGTCGTAGTCAAGCGAATATTCCTCTCCCTTGTTCTTTTGTTTTTCAGCTTTTCTACGCAGGTCAGCTACTGTTTTGCTGCTAAGGGATCTGTACATTTCTTCAAATTCCAGGAAATTATAGTAATGGATAAACAATTCCTTCCCGTCAACGAACATGGATGCAAAATACCCTGCAGACTCAGGCCCTGTACCTTCTTCGTTTCCGTTAATTTTGGATGCTGTATTATGATACGTTCCCAATATTAATAGTGTATCTCCTCTCGAATTCGCAATGCGTGCAGCATTAAGCACTTTATCAGCTATTGCAGGATTGATCCTGATCGTATTTTTTATTTGGCCATGCATATCAAATTGCAGGATGAGGATGGCATTTTGTTTCTTGCCCAGGTAATTTTCAACGATAGCAAATAAGTCCTTGCTGTCATCATCCTTACTGATATACTGGATCATGTTCAAACCTTCAAATTCCGGCTTTTTAGTATCAAGGAAGCCATTCCGAAGATCGATGAAAACAATTATCGGCTCAAAGCTATTGTTATTCAGCGCAATTATAGCCTGGTCTTCGATGATATCAAAATATACGGGCGTAGACTTTTCCGGTACAAGCCCGTTGATTAGTGAAAAATAATTTTGGTCGTAATCAAATCTTAATATTTGGAGATTATTGACTGATCTTACCTTGTCGGTATCAATGAATAACAGGTAGGTATGATGATCATCGCTGGCAGATCCAAGAAATTTTACTCCGTCAATAAGTAAAGTGTCTGCCAGCCATTGTTGCTGCAGATGTTTGTCGTAGTATGCAAAATGCCACATCCGGGTATCAAGGCTATTTCCTTTTATTTCACTTTCAAAAAATACCAGTAAACCGTTTCCACCACATGGAACGAGATTATAATCTTCCATGTCGAGATTGGCATTCAGTTCCACCCTGACAGGATTTTCTTGCTGTGCCTGGGCATGTATTGACAGGCCGGTGCCAATAAACAGAATGATTATGTTTCTAAAAAAGGTTTTCATGTATGTTTGTGCGTAATACCCGGCACAATAATAACATTTTTTTCGCGGAAATATTTGATACAGATATAAAAAGGACTCCTGCAAATATTGTGCATGGAGCCCTTTTTTCAGATTATGATCGGCTTATTATTTCTCAACGACCAGTTTCCTGATGGCTGTATTTCCGTTTTCATCTGTGAAATGCAAGAGGTAAATGCCTCCATTGATATTCCCGATATCTATGCTGCCTTCTCCCGTAAAACTTATTTCTTCCAGAACTTTTGTTCCAAGGAGGGAATAAATATTGACAGACAGAGGATAATTTTTATCGCTGCTAATGAAGACCTTGTCTGAAGCAGGATTAGGATAGATATTAACATTTGCTTCAATAGTATTCTTTTCACCGATTCCAAGGATCTCAGCACCTGTAATCATGATCTCATCCACTTCCCATGTGGCAGACTCATCGTTGGTAGAGGTGAATTTAAAGCCGATATACACATTTTCTCCATCAAGGTTAGAAACATTGATTTCCCCAGAGGGTGTCCAATCCCATGAGCCGGGAGATTGTATATATTCCAGATCATTCCATGTAGCGGTTGTGGGATCCGAGCCATCATAGTCATTTGATATTTTGACTTCCAGGTCCGGGCCTGTGTAGTTCATTGCCGTCTGGAAAGAAAGCGTCTCTGAGGTGTATCCATCGAAATCCATGGGTGGCGAGATCAACCAGTCCTCATTTTCATGGGTCTGACCAACATAGCCACTAATTTTTGCACAGGGTGTGCCTCCAACGCCATGAATATCATCAATTTCCCATTCCTCTGCACCGATAACATTCACACGCTGCCAGTTTCCCCAGCCCTGGTCGAAATTCTCTGCTTCAATAATATCCAGGTCAGCAGTTGTGGCAGTGGCGGCAGGAGCTGTTCCATCATTTTTGTAATCGATATCTGCTCCACCATTGGTATAGGAATAGATTTTGAAGTAGTATGGGGTATTTCCTGACAGGTTGCCAAAGCTGCACATCTCAATATCATAGGCTATGTTCAGAGCACCGGAGCCATCCGAAAGATCAATGTCATCCTCAACCGGGGCGCCATCAGTGGGTGCTGTGATATTATCTTCGGTGCTGGCCAGTACCAGGTATCCGTTCGGAAGTTGATCGCCTGTTGCATCAGTCCAGTCGAGGTTGATGGCAATACCAGAAGCCAATGCTGTGAAATCTGTCGGATAATTTGTCGGTTCCGGAGAAATGCCTGCAAGAGTAACACTGAAATCATCATAATAAACCATTCCGCCTGTAACGTTATTCTCATGATAAACCCTCACTTCAAACCTGAATCCGTCAGCATTGGCCGGAGCGGTTAATGAGACCGAAAAATGTTGCCAGTCAGGATTGTTGGAAGAATAAGTACTTGGACGCAGTTCTGCACCATTAGGGTCCAGTGTGTTTGTCCCTTGCAGCCAGTATGACCATATCCGGGCTTTCGCATCCGTAACATTATCGAGGAAATAATAGCTGATGGTATAATTGGCCCCTCCGGCAATTCCACTGACGTTTTGCTGAAGGTCCTGTGTGCCATCCGCTGATGAAGTATGGCCGGCAGAATAGGTTCCGCTATGTACAGTAGTTTCCTGGCTGATGTTTTCTGCTTTGTCCCAGTCAGTGGGGTTTGCAGGATCATCCCATAACTCAAGATCACCATTTAGAACGAGGTTTTGGGCATGTGTTATCCCCACAGGGATAGCAATAAGAGCTGCCAGCATAATTAGAAAGTAAATTTTTTTCATAATATTTTTTTTAAATTATTGATGTATATCCTGGAAAGGGCATAAGGAGCTTTCTATGAGAGGCCCCTTATAAACCCTGAAAAACTATTTATTTTATGATCAGCTTAGCTGTTTTGACCCGATGACTTTCAGTGAGGTATCTGATAAAGTAAATGCCTGAATCCATGTTCTCCAGGTTGATCACTTCAGTGCCTTCCTGTATCCTGTTTTCCAGGATCGTTTGTCCGGTCAGGGTATAGATGCTTAAGATGATCTCTTCACCTGAAGTGTTTTCGATATTCAGTATCCCGCTTGTCGGGTTAGGATAAATCCTGATCATGTCATCATTTAGTATTTCACTGATGCCTATCGGATGCACATCGATATAATCTGCTTTGAGCATAGTATCATCACCGTAATCATTTGAAACGGTCAATTGGACATCATAAACACCTACAATAGCATATACGATAGGTTCAGGAGTCTGAAGCATGGAGGTGGCTGGTGTACCGCTTTCAAATTCCCATGCCCAGCCGGTAACGGTTCCTGTTGAAAGGTCAGTAAAATTAACTTCCTGCCCAACAGCCGGGTTTGTGGCATCAGCCTCAAAGTCTGCCACCGGGGCAAAATCAACTGATATGTAATCCACTTTAGTAAGGCTTGAGGTTAAGCCATAGTCATTCTCAACTTCCAGTGTTACATCATAGCTGCCCTGTGCATCGTATTGAATGCCTGCCGGGTTTTGTTCATTTGATGTTCCCGGTGTTCCGCCTTCGAATGTCCAGGTCCATGAAACCATAGTTCCTCCGGTTGAAAGATCAGTAAAGTCTGTGGTGCCACCAACAAGAACAGTAGTATCAGATGCCTTGAAACTGGCGGTTGGTGAAATAACTGAACATCCTGCGAGCGGCGTGGCCCAGATTGAATCTCCAACAGCATTTACTGCAGCAAATTCTGTAGAAGCAGACCAGCTTTCTGCTAATCCATTGTCAAGGCTTGGGTTACAAAGTGTTAATGAAGGCCCGAAGCCATCAGCCAGGGTATCCCATGGCAGGTGGTCGTCATATCTCACGGAATCAACAAAAATGGCATTATTATCAAACAGTTGGATAAGTTCACCTGAATTACTGAGGGCGCCACTTGTCCATTCGTAAGCCATGATTCCGAATGTATTCATCATAGCCACAGAGTCAACGGCAACAACCATAAATTCTGCAGGATTTAATGTAATGGCAGGAAATATCCAGCTTACACCATTGGTGAATTCAAAGTCAGTCAGGTCAACAGGATCTGCTCCATTATTATAAAGCTCTATAAATTCAAGTGAGTCCGTACCACTTTCAGGCGGATTGTACATGATCTCCGTGATCACGATCTCCGGCTGAATATATGGTTCTATGATGGAAAAAGTGCTCATGCTTTCCCCTACCGGGCTGCCGGAAAGATCGGAGATCCGGATAATGTAATCATCACCGATCGCCTGTCCGCTCATAATATTCCAGGTCCAGGTATTGAGAGATGATGCAATATTGGATACCAGCAGCTGCGGTGTCCAGGTATTGGTATCAATAAGTTCTATTTTAATATTGCCTGTATAAACAACAGTATTCCAGGTAATTTCATGTATAGAACCCTGTTCCCACAACTCGCCACCTGACGGAGAACTAACATTTATAGTTGGCTGGAGGGGGAAATTTTCCGCTCCCGGGGTTCCGCCATTCTGGGTACTTGCATCCCAGCTTGCACCAAGTGCATTGTCATAGTCGGGATCGAGAAGGGAGAGTGTAGGCCCGTTGCCGGCAGGGCCTGTAGGCCATGGTGCAACATTCAGAAATGGTACAAAATCCGCTTTTATCCTTCCGAGGTTGTAAAGATTAGCCTCATCCCCATTATGATTAAAACTCCAGTCTGCTTGCAATGTGCCATCCAGGTCAGGGGTGAAGGGAAAACTACCACTTGTGTAAATAGAGATGGTATAGTATTGACCGGAGGATAATATTGTCCCTCCCGGTATAGCAATCGGTATGTCAGTAGAATAATCATCCTGGATAAACCATCCGGAAACATCAACATCACTACCCGTATTATTGTACAGTTCGATCCACTGTTCATCATTACCCGGTGAATCGTACATGATCTCATTGATCACTATATCAGCTGGAGGAGGTCCATCTCCTGTAACGAGCACGTTATCTACTTCCCATGTTGCGGAATTGGATGCGGTAGAGGTATAGATAAAGGCTAAATACACAGCCGTACCGCTTACACCTGATAGATCGACATTCCCGGAAGCTGTCCATGCAAAACTTCCGGGGGAGAGCGTGGCTGAGATCGTAGTCCATGTGCCGGTGGAAGGATTGCCACCACCATCATAATCAGTGGAGTATTTTACTTCCAGATCAGGACCCGTAAAGTCCATGGCAGTATAAAAAGTAAGGTTTTCATTTGTATACATATCGAGGTTCATGGGCGGAGAGATCAGCCAGTCTTCATTTTCGTAGGATATTCCTGAGTATCCTGTCATTTTTGCACATGGTGAACCACCAATGCCGTATGTATTGTCACGATCCCAAAGCTGGTCTCCGACTACGCTGATAGCTGTCCAGGCCATCCAGCTCCAGTCAAAATCTTCATACATGACCACATTGCCTGTGCTTGCCGTAGCTTCAGGAGCCGTACCATCAGTTTTATAATCGATGCTTGCTCCTGTATTGGTATAAGGATATATGGCGAAGTAATACAGGGTATTTGTTTCCAGGCCGGTGAAAGTATATGCTTCCTGGCTGTAGTTCACATTTTTGGCACCTTCACCGTCGCTTAGATCCAGGTCGTCTGCAACCGCTGTGCCATCCACGGGAGCTACGATATTATCCTGATCACTGATAAAGATTATGTAGGCTCCAGGCAACTGCGCACCTGTTGCATCAGTCCATGTGAGATCGATCATATTTCCGGCTGCTGTTGCTGTGAAGGCGGTAGGGTAGTTGGTGGGCTCAGGCAAGGGTGCGCCACTCAGACTTTGTCCTGTGTTGAGCACCCCGGCATTGGATGTAATCGGACCTGTCCAGGTAAATGAACTATACTGTGTTCCACTTCCTGTCAATTGTAGAGATTCGGTGTCCAATGTAGTGCTATTGCTTTCTGCAACTCCAATATCTACAGATGTGACACCATTCGCAGGTCCTCCGACACCATTAAATGTACCCTCCCAGCTAAGAAACTGCCCCGAAATAAGTGAACCATTATAACTGAGGGCCATGCCATCAGGATCACCATTCTGAATCCCATTTACGGGATACATGAAATAGTAAAAGGTAAAATTGCCCACAGTGTTTCCAACAGTGAACTGATCTAATGTTTTTGTGTTATAAACAGCACCTCCGTTTCCATTGTATAAGTCAATCTGGAAAAGAGATAAAGTATAGCTGCCGGGATTTTCGACAATAACTTCGATCATTTCATTTGCATCTGTCCCAATATTATCATAATGGATTTCATTGAACCATGCATTCTGGCCCTGTAAATTAAGGGCAAAGAGGGCTAGTAAAGCCACTCCGAGGGTAGTGATCTTTTTCATAATATCAATATTTAATGCTTAAAAAGTTTTCAGAAAATCCAATCTTATAATATACAAAGATGTGGAATTTTATGCAAACTTTTCTTGTAAGCGAGTTAAATATTTGTTAACAAAAAGTGAAAAAGACAGGAGTTTCATTTATCACCTCACCCCTGGCCCCTCTCCTCAAGGAGAGGGGAAAAGGGGTTGAGGGTTAAAGGGTGAGGTGGGTAAAAAAGTGCCGAGTTCCGAGTGCCGAGTGCCGAATTATATTGTATATTGTAGAGTGTATATTGTAATTTGTAAATAAAAAAGCCCCGCAATTTGCGAGGCTTAAGAATGATATGATTTCGGATTACTTTTTATCGTCCGGTGGGACTTCTTCAAAGTCAACATCCGTGACTTCGTCATCGCCAGATCCTTCTGCATCAGAGTCGCCGCCCGTGCTTGCCTGTTCGCCTGCCTGGCCTTCTTTCCCTTGCTGTGTGTTCTGGTACATCTCGGAGCTGGCAGCCTGCCACATGGCATTCATTTTTTCCAGGGCAACATCAATGGCTTCAATATCCTGGTTTTTATGTGCTTCCTTCAGCTCTGTGAGGGCAGCTTCAATTTCTGTTTTCTTGTCGGCGGGTAATTTATCACCATATTCTTTAAGTTGTTTCTCAGTCTGGAAGATCATGGCATCGGCACTGTTGAGCTTATCAACTTTTTCCTTTGCTTTTTTATCTTCATCGGCATTGGCTTCGGCCTCCTGCTTCATCTTGTTGATCTCTTCCTCAGAGATCCCGGAAGACGCTTCGATACGAATTTGCTGTGATTTGCCTGTTCCTTTGTCTTTTGCCGAAACATTCAGTATCCCGTTGGCATCAATATCGAAAGTTACTTCAACCTGGGGAACTCCCCTGGGCGAAGGTGGAATGCCGTCGAGATGAAATCTGCCTATACTTTTGTTTCCGGCAGCCATTGGCCTTTCACCCTGGAGCACATGAATCTCTACTGAAGGCTGGTTGTCGGATGCCGTTGAAAAAGTTTCCGATTTCTTGGTAGGAATGGTGGTATTTGATTCAATCAGTTTTGTCATAACACCTCCCAGGGTTTCAATCCCAAGTGAAAGTGGGGTTACATCAAGAAGCAATACATCCTTCACTTCACCGGTAAGCACACCTCCCTGGATGGCAGCACCAATGGCAACCACTTCATCCGCATTTACTCCCTTGGATGGCTCTTTTCCAAAAAAGTCCTTCACGACTTTCTGAATGGCCGGAATACGGGTTGAACCTCCTACGAGGATAATCTCGTCGATGTCTGAGGCACTTAGTCCTGCATCTTTCAATGCAAGTTTGCAAGGTTCAATGGTAGCTTGGATATACTTATCTGTAAGTTGCTCAAATTTTGCCCTGCTCAATTTTCTTACAAGGTGTTTCGGAATTCCGTCAACCGGCATGATATAGGGCAGGTTAATCTCAGTTTCTGTTGAACTTGAAAGCTCTATCTTGGCTTTTTCAGCGGCTTCTTTCAGGCGCTGCATGGCCATCGGGTCTTTCTTAAGGTCAAGCCCTTCATCTTTTTTGAACTCCTCAGCCAGCCACTGGATAACGGCATCATCAAAATCATCGCCGCCGAGATGTGTATTCCCGTTGGTTGATTTTACTTCAAATACTCCGTCACCCAATTCAAGGACTGAGATGTCGAACGTACCGCCACCAAGATCAAATACCGCTACCTTAACATCGGTAGCTTTTTTATCGAGTCCATAAGCCAGTGCGGCTGCTGTAGGCTCATTGATAAGCCTGCGGACCTTCAGTCCTGCAATTTCACCTGCTTCTTTGGTAGCCTGACGTTGTGAGTCGCTGAAATATGCCGGGACTGTAATGACTGCTTCTATTACATCCTGTCCAAGATAATCCTCAGCTGTTTTCTTCATTTTCTGAAGGACGATAGCTGAAATTTCCTGCGGTGTATATTTGCGGTCATCGATCTGTACCCTGGGGGTATTGTTATCGCCTTTTATAACTTTATATGGCACCCTTTTTATTTCGGTGACAACCCTGTCATAGGTTTCTCCCATGAAGCGTTTTATGCTGTATATAGTTTTTTCAGGATTGGTGATTGCCTGTCTCTTGGCCGGGTCACCAACCTTTCTTTCGCCATTCTCTGTGAACGCAACAATGGATGGAGTAGTCCTTTTTCCCTCGCTATTGGGAATGACCACAGGCTCATTGCCTTCCATTACCGCCACACAAGAGTTGGTAGTTCCTAAGTCTATTCCAATAATTTTTCCCATTTGTAAATATATTTTTTTTGTTTGACAATTTGTTTTCCGAATCCAATATGTCAATGATTGTGCCAAGCCATTTGATGACAGGGAAATATAAGGCCGAAGAATGTATTATATAAGATTTTAGAAGGGTTAGGTATCATATAATACAGTCAATCAGGATGTTGGGAATAAAATACGCTGTATTGCAGGCATTGATATCCATCCTTTATTTTCGGGAGGAGTGTGACAAAAAGGCAGTATACAAAAGAGTAGCAGGTGCTGAGTGACGGATGTTAAGTGGAGAGACCTGCTGAATTTTAATATTCAAATTTCAACCAGTAAAGCTCTTGTACACGGGCTTTGGTTTCATCGTTCAGTTTTTTGGTTTTGATGGCCCTTGAACGTGATGAAAAGACACCAATTCCATTTTCAATATTTGTATATTCAGGGCGCTCCTGTATGATACTGCTTGACGGCTCATTCACCTCCATATAGGTATTGAGGGTGGTGCCCCCGGCTTCGACAATGAAATCCGTCATACCGGTGTAGCGGTGCATGACCTTGCCCTCCTGTGATGCATCTTCATAGGGCACATAGATGTTCAGTGCGTTAAAAAAGTTACTTCCATTATATAGGGATTCCACTTCCGGACTGGAGGTGGCTTTCCTGGTATCTTTATGCCAGTCGATAAACCTGTACACTGTGTCAGATGAACCTTCCCAAATTTCCTTATAATGGAACCTTATCGTGACATCATAACGTGGACCATTAGCCTTCTTATTCCATCTGACAGGATTGATCAGGTCATAATCGAACCCAATGGCTTTGGCAAACCCGGGTTTGGAGATATCTGATGTTTTAAAATCAGCAATGGTAGTACATTCAGATGTAACCTCATTCTGTTCGTAAAGTATCCTGAGTTTATATTTCTTGTTAGGTTCAGGCTTGAAGGCACAGTAATAGATGACCTGGTACGGATTATAAAATATGCCGGGATCTTTATTTGTGATGGTGATCGTATCGAAATGATAGATGTTGTCAGGATTGTCTTCGGGCCAGATTCTTACATCAACTTTTTCAATGAATTCACTTGAATCAGGTATTTGTGCCATGATCAGGGCATTACCTTCTCCAAGGAAGGCTTTATTGATCTTTAGATATGTAGTGTCTTCATTCGGATCGAGCAATCCGTATACAACAGTGATCAGTTCATATGATGCGTTGATGTCGACATCGTTGCTGCATCCGTTGAATAAGATCAATCCGCTCAGGATAAGGAGCAGGGCTGATAGTTTTTTCATTTGAGTGTATTTAAGGATGACAAAAGTATATAAAAAATCAATATGCCTTGATCAGGAAGGAATTTTTAAATGATGTTGGCAAGGCTGGCTTTCAGTATCAAACAAGCTATGATTGATTTTCTTCATACCTTTGCAGTATAATTGAAAATCAACCTAAGAAGGACAAAATGGAATTAGAAGCTACCTTTCCCAAAATAACCACTCACGTGCTTCAGGAGATGAAGCTCAAGCAGGAAAAGATCGCGATGCTGACCGCTTATGATTTCAGCATGGCCCGGATACTTGACCAGGCCGGGATCGATATTATCCTTGTGGGTGATTCAGCTTCAAATGTGATGTCGGGACATAAAACCACCCTCCCCATCACGCTGAATGATATGATCTATCACGCCTCGTCCGTAATGCGTGCCGTAAAGCGTGCACTTGTTGTGGTTGATCTGCCTTTCGGGACATACCAGGGTGATTCAAAAGAGGCCCTGCATTCGGCCATCAGGATCATGAAAGAGTCGGGTGCCAATGCTGTGAAACTGGAAGGAGGGGAGGAGATCCATGAATCGGTTGAGCGGATATTAACGGCCGGGATACCTGTGATGGGACACCTAGGACTTACACCTCAATCGATCCACAAATTCGGTACATATGTCGTCAGGGCTACCGAAGAAGATGAAGCCAGGAAGCTTGTCCATGATGCACATATACTGGAAGAAGCTGGTTGTTTTGCCTTGATCCTTGAAAAGATCCCTGCAAAACTTGCAGGGGAGGTAACTAAAAAGGTGAAAATCCCAATCATTGGGATCGGTGCCGGAAACCAGGTCGACGGACAGGTACTCGTTCTGCATGATATGCTGGGGATAACCCAGGAGTTCTCTCCGAGGTTTCTGCGCAGGTATCATAACCTGAGCGAGGAGATCAAAGGCTCGGTAAAAGCCTATATCAGTGATGTGAAAAGTGTCGATTTTCCTAACGAACGCGAACAGTATTAAGAGTGCCGAGTTCCTAGTGCCTAGTGCCGAGTGATGAATTTGAGTTGAGAGTGATGAGGGTAGAATTTAGATTTATTTTCGATCAAAAAGATTCGCAAAATACCAACCTCCGAGGTCCTTTATGAGGATAACCACATTATTATTATCAACAAACGTTCTTCCGACATTGTGCAGGGTGATAAGACCGGGGATGTTCCACTGAGTGAAGCCGTTAAGCAATACATAAAAGAGAAGTACAATAAACCCGGTGATGTTTACCTGGGCGTTGTCCATCGACTGGACCGGCCGGTGAGTGGAGCCTTGATCTTCGCCCGAACCAGCAAAGCACTCACCAGGCTGAATGAAATGATCAGGGATCGGAAAATCGATAAGGTGTACTGGGCAGTTACCGCAAATATGCCTCCGGCCGAAAAGGGCCACCTTATTCATTATTTGAGGAAAAATCAGAAAAAAAACACTTCTTTTGCATACCCTGATCCGGGAGAAGGAAGGCTTCAGGCTGAACTCAAATATAAATACCTGGCTTCTTCCGACAATTTCCACCTCCTCGAAATAGATCTTCTTACAGGAAGACATCATCAGATCAGGGTACAACTCGCCGAAATAGGCTGTGTTGTCAAAGGAGATCTTAAATATGGCGCCAGCCGATCGAACAAGAACGCTTCCATTCACCTGCATGCCAGGAAAATATCTTTCATCCACCCCGTGAAAAAAGAGGCAATGGAAGTTGTTGCTCCTGTTCCGGATGATCCTTTATGGAAATATTTTGAAGCAGGAAACATAGAAGTGTTCGTCCAGAAAGTCCGCTAACTTCGTTATGCTTGCCCTCAAAATGGTCATTTACACTAGTAAACTCACATTTTTCGGGCTGCACAAGCCTTGTTAGCGAACTTTCTGAATCAAACACTTTGCGTTATAGGCAAACTCTAAGAATTATTTCTAAACGGAAATTGTGATGATCTTTTCCTAACTTTGGGATATGCATCCTCCTGAATTTATAGGGAAATTATTTAAGGGAAGTTTGATCATTTTCCTGTTGCTTTCCATGACGCAACAACTTCATGCCCAATATTACAGTACCGGGCAGGAAGCTTCATCCATCAAGTGGAAACAACTCAAAACGGAACATGTGAAGCTGGTATTTCCGGATTATTATGAGCAAAATGCACGCGAGCTGGCCGGATATCTCGATACGGTCTACCGATATGCATCAGCATCGCTGAATTATCATCCGAAGAGAATTTCGCTAGTGCTGCATACGCAATCTGCCACATCGAATGCACTGGTCGCCTGGGCACCTAAACGTATTGAGTTCTACACAACACCCGCTCAGGATATGTATGCTCAACCATGGCTTGAGCAACTATCTGTTCATGAATATCGTCATGTGGTTCAGATAGAAAAGCTCAATCAGGGGCTCACCAGGGTAATATCATGGGTGTTTGGCCAACAGGGAACTGCTGCCATCCTTGGCCTGTATGTTCCGCCCTGGTTTTTAGAAGGTGATGCCGTTTGTACCGAAACGGGACTAAGCAACACAGGCCGGGGCAGGCTCCCTCAATTCGAGATGAAACTCAGGGCCCAGCTATTGGAAATAGGGACTTATTCATACGACAAAGCAGTGATGGGATCCTACCGTAATTATACCCCCAATCATTACGAGCTTGGATATTTCCTTGTGGCCTCAGGACGGAAAAAATATGGTACTTTCCTCTGGGAGCATAGCCTGGATATGGCTGGCAGAAGGCCGTATATGGTCACCCCCTTCCAAAAGGGCATCCGGGATGTAAGCGGTTTGAGAAAGCTGCCCTTCTACGAAGAATGCTTGCTGGACCTGCAAAAAGGATGGAGGGTGCAGGATGAAATAGCCAGGGTTGCAGAGGTGAGCATGATCAATGACGATCCGCGACATTACACCGATTACAGGCATCCTGTTTATATCAATGACAGCACGGTGTTGGCCATGCGTTCCGGCCTGGATGATATCACACGTTTTATAAGCATTGATGATGAAGGGAATGAAAAGGTCCTGTTTACTCCCGGATTCCTTAAAACAGAAACACTTTCATGGTCTTCCGGCAAGATATGCTGGCTTGAGAGCCGGCCCGACCTGCGCTGGTCAAACAGAAGTTACACCGTGATCAGGGTTTATGAGCTGGAAACGAAAAAGACACATACGATCAGGAATAAGATGCGCCTTTTTGCGCCGGGATTATCAGGGGATGGCAATCAGCTGGTGGCTGTTCATGTGGATAGTGTAAATCAATATTCATTGATGATCATCGATGTGGTGTCCGGAAGTATTATCAAAAAGATCCCGACACCGGCAAATGCTTTCCCGATGACCCCTGTCTGGGCCGGTGATGACTTTATCATTGCTGTTTTGGTGTCGGAGGAGGGCAAGACGATCGCAAAATTTGATGTGGGAACAGGGATAAGCACAATCCTGGTGAGTTGGGATTATACAGATATCTCCCAGCCGCATTTTCATGCACCGTATATCTTTTATACTGCTGCCTGGTCCGGGATCTCCAATATCTATGCCTTGAATATAGAGGAGGGCGGCATTTTTAGTGTGACCTCATCCCGTTTCGGAGCACTTGATGCTTCAGTTTCGACGGATGGCAATCATCTTCTTTTTGCTGATTATTCTTCAGATGGCTTCAGGATCGTAAAACAAGCTCTTGATCCTGATTCCTGGATTTCCCTCAATGAAGTAACAGACCAGTCGGTTAGATTATATGATGCGATCGTTTCACAGGAAAATGTTGTTCCTCCGGGGTCTGAAATCCCGGTTTCAGATGCTGTGGTGAAAAAATATTCCAGGATCAAAAACCTGTTCAATGTCCACTCCTGGGCGCCCCTTGATATCAATGCTTCAAACCAGGACATCAGCCCGGGAATATCTGTCATGTCGCAAAATTTGCTCAGCAGCAGTTTTCTGACAGCCGGATACAAGTATGATCTGAATGAGGAAGCAGGAAAGGTTTATGGCAATTACAGTTACAGGGGATGGTATCCGATCATCGACCTGTATGCCGACTATGGCCTGCGAAGGCAATTTGTTTATCTGCCCGAAAAAACAGAAATAAGCTGGCATGAGACCAATCTTAAAGCCGGGCTGCGATTGCCGTTGAACCTTCGAAGGGGTAAATATTATGCAGGTATTCAGCCATCGGCCTATGTGAACCAGTGTTTCCAACGCATGGGGAGAAATGCTGATATTTTCTCTGTAGGATATGGACTGAGCATGTACCGGCAGATCAAGTCCTCCTATCGTGACCTGTATCCAAAATGGGGGCAGAGCATTGGATTATATTATCGCGATACACCCCTTGATCAGGACAATATCAGTTCCCTCGCTGCCGGGCTTGTCAGCCTGTATTTCCCGGGCATCATCCGGCACCAGGGATTTAATGTCTATACCGGTTACCAGTACAGGATCACGGGCTACTATAAGTTTTCGGATATTGTCAGCTACCCGAGAGGCATCAGCGGTATGCAGGATCAGGAACTGTTTTCAGTAAGGGGAACCTATGCCTTTCCCATTGCATATCCTGATTGGAGTATAGGCCCCTTGGTATATATGAAACGAATTCGTGGGGCATTGTTTTATGATTATGCTGTTGGCCTGAACCCCGGCGGAAAGAATTATTATAATTCCACCGGTGCCGAGCTGCTGACCGATGTGCATATTTTACGCTTCATTGCACCCCTTGAACTGGGTATAAGATGCATTTATCTTCCTGATCAGAGTTCCGTGGCGTGGAACTTTTTATTTGGGATTGGGTTTGATTCGTTTTATATAAACAGGGAAGGAGTAGATTAATGATTAATGATTAACGATTAACGATTAGCGATTAACGATTAACGAATAACGATTAACGATTTACGAATAACGAAAAACCCATCCTGAAATGAGTGGGCTTCTTTTTCCTGTTGGAGTGGTAATATTGCCTTAGCGGACGCTGCCGGGGGTGTCGGGGTGGTGAGATGAATATATATAAACTTGCCATATTTATAGATTTAAATGCTTTTTATAAATAATTTGTATATTTGTTAATACATAAAACATATATAAGTTACAATTAGATTTTCATCTTTTATGGAATCAAATCTTTTTGAGCCATGCTCAATTAGATAAGTTATTAATTAATATGGAGGATAAAACTATGAAAAAACCCTTACTGTTTTTATTGTTAGCCGGATTTGTAGCATTCTTACCCTGTCAGAACCAGGCTCAGTCACCTGTGAGTTTTGTATTGAATGCCAGTCCTCTTTCTCTTCTGATCAGCCCTGATATCGATGGATTTTCTGTTAGTAAATCTTCTGGTAGTATCT
>JAIOSQ010000209.1 GCA_021107535.1 Bacteroidales bacterium
GCAGCTCCATTGATAATACTTTTGTTGAAGCATCAAATGTAAGGAAAATATGCTTTGAGCTTTGAAGTTCGGAGGTGGATTATGAATGTTGGATTAAATTATAAATTTTGAATTTTAAGGTTTAAATTCTCTGTTCTATAAACAGTTCACACCTCTGGTGCTAAAAAATTCAGCCTCGTAGAGGCGACATGTTTGTAGAAAATGGAGTGAATCAAAACAATAGCCCTATCGGGGCGACCTGTACACTAAAAGTTTTAAAATCAATAATCTGTGTACAAATTGAACATTCTGCCCGACAGCAATAAATCAGATGCCAAAAGTCAGAAATTAATCCATAATCCAACACTATCTTCCCCTCTTCCCCTCATAAAGTCATCCAGCATCCAGTATCCAGTATCCAGTATCTATTTAAGGAAGATTCTTCTTGCTCAATCAGTAATACTTCTGATAATACTGATCAGGTCATTTGGTGTAAAGGGTTTGCTCAGGTATTCATCCATGCCTGCGTCAAGACATTTTTCACGATCGCCTTTCATGGCATTTGCTGTCAGGGCTACTATGGGAGTCCGGTGTGCCCCGTTCAATATTGCTGATTCAATGTTACGTATATGGACTGTAGCCTCGAAACCATCAAGAATCGGCATCTGTACATCCATTAGCACAAGGTCATAATTTCCTGCGTGGTACATGTCGATAGCTTCCTGCCCGTTATTGGCGATATCAACCTTGTATCCGGCATTGGTCAGGCTGTACTGTATGATCTTCTGGTTTATCTCATTATCTTCAGCCAGAAGAATGCTCAGCATTTTGAATGGTTTCTTATCTGGCACAGGCTTCTTTTTCGCAGATTCAGGAGAAACTATTTTCTGACTGCATTTTTCCAATTTGACTGTGAACCAGAAAGTGGAGCCTTTATCCTGCTTGCTCTCAAAGCCTATTTCGCCCTGCATCATCATCACCAGCCTTTTAGCGATGGATAATCCAAGGCCTGTTCCTCCGTAGTTTTTAGTGGTGGAAGTGTCTACCTGTGAAAACAGCTGAAAAAGATTTTTCTTTCCATCGTCGGATATCCCGATTCCTGAATCAACAACCTTTATCATGAGTATAACTTCATCAGCATGCTCTTCAAGGTCATCAATGAAAATATGCACAAAACCTTTTTTTGTGAACTTTACGGCATTGTTCACCAGGTTGAGTATGATCTGTTTGAGCCTTGATGGATCACCACGCAGAAAATCAGGGACATTCGGGTTGATAAAGGTTTTGTAATCAAGAATTTTTTCCTCAGCCTTGATGTAAAGTATGTTTTCTATATCCTTAAGTATTTTTCTAATCTCGAAATCTTCTATTTCAAGTTCAAGCTTTCCAGCTTCAATTTTAGAGATATCCAGAATGTCATTTACCAGTGAGAGGAGGCTGCGTGTGGATGAAATAAGTATTTCCAGGTTTTCTTTTTCCTCTTCGCCCAGGCTGGCTTGTTTCAGGATCTCGGCCATCCCGATAATGCCGTTCATAGGTGTCCTGATCTCATGAGACATATTGGCCAGAAATTCACTTTTTGCCCTGGTGCCTTCTTCTGCCTGTTCCTTGGCATACTGTAGTTCATTCTCATGTTTTTTTCGCTCGGTGATATCCCAGGAAATTCCGACAAGTCCGATGATCTCTCCCTCAGTATCACGGAAAGGAGCCAGGTTTGAGGTAAGCCAAACCTCTTTTTCTTCCTGCTGGATGAATTCCTCGATGTTGTACAGTGGCAGGCCGGACTGTATCACTTCCCGTTCCATTTCAGAATAATTATTCATTTTGTATTCAGGGATAAGATCTTCAACCATTTTCCCCTTAATAACATAAAAAGGTAAGTTAACAAAACGTTCAAAAGACTTGTTAACAAGGATATACTTGAGATCTGTATCTTTAAAGTATACAAGGGCCGGGATGGTAGATAACAGAATACCTAATTCTTCCGCCCTTGTTTTAAGGGCCTCAACGGCATTGTTCAGGTCTTCTGTTGTCTTCTTCAGTAAAGAGTTCAGAACATTTTTATCCTTTAGGAGGCGCTCAAACTTAAATTTGAGCACCTGCCTGTCATGTTCCAGATTCTGAACACCCTGAAGAATTTCCTCTTTATGACTTAGGAAGTCTTCAAATGACCGGATGCCTTCTATGATCTTGTTTATTTTATTGGTTCGTTTTCCCATTATCCAGTTAAACGAGGGCGTAAGATATCATTTTTCCTTTAAAATAACAAAAGTATAGGTCTGATTAAAAAAATCACAGCGGGTTCCCACATTTGTTCCTATCTCACCATAAGTGAAAAACCCGGATACGGGAATGCCCCACTTTTCTGCAGAAAAGTTGATTTCCTCAGTAATAACAGGGCCAAGTGCCAGGTACCTGGCCATGCAGGAAAACAGTAGCAACATATCAGCATCCTGATGTTCTTCATAAAATTCATTGATTTTCTCTTTTGTACTGTCCATTACTTCAAACCCGGGAGAACTCGAAAAAGTAACAATGGAATCCTGAGGTACCGTACCTGCAAAAATCAAGGCCTGGTTTTCCCTGTCTACTCCCATAACTGCCCGCAATGAAAATGTATTGTTATGTTTGATCAGTAATGGGTATTCAACCCCGATAGCCGGAAGGTCAGCATCCTTGACATCAAGGTATTTCTTATATATTTCAAGTGCAGGCTCATCATCGATGCTATAAACAATATTGCCTATTGATGAAGTGACCCTCAGGTCTTTACCCAGTCCAACCCAGCCACTGAATGCAAGTCCTTTGATATCAATATGCTCCTTGTCCAAGGCTATAGAGATGGCTCCGCTGTCTAAAATCGTATTGCCTGAAAAAACGAAAGGCTGTTCAAATCTGGTATCGTCGCCTGCCAACCCGCCAAACATAATTGTGTCATCTCCTGCTACATCCAATACCCCTTCAACAAATTCTTTACCATCTAAACTCAGCCCGCTTGCAACAACGATAAAAGCAGGATCCTTAAACTCTGATGTTCCCCATAAACCAATATCCCTGCCCAGATCAAATGAAGACAGGCTTCCCCTTTCAATGATCCTGTAAGAGAAATATTTTTCGTTAAATTCCACAAGTGTTACCACTGCACCCTCCTCGTAAATACAATTTTCTGAATTGTCTGATAAGATATTGCCTCCTGTACTGCAACCAAATACAGGAAATGGGTAATCCTTAAAGGCCTGTGAGGTTATATGAATGTCCGGTTTAACGGATGCAAATACAAATGCCAGTGTAGGAGAGAAACCTGTACTTATTTGTTTGTCGAGCTTAATCTTGATCTCTTCCGGATTATTTATTGCAAAAGATATTGTTTTCATATCCATGATATTTATAATGAAACAATAATCTACGGATGTCCCGATTGTAATTTACCGTCTGGATACTTTTATCAGTAAAATGGGCAATCCGGTATGTTTTTTAATGATCAAAATCTCAGTTTTTCGAAATTAAAATATAGCATTGTTTAAAGAACATCATTATAATGTATCTCCGGAAATTATTTACCGGAAAATGGCTACATGTACAAATATACAATTTTTCAGGGCTAAAGACAAATACAAAATTATTGCGAGGAACTGAGAAACTTATACGGGAAGCGCTTTCTTGCCCAGGAACAGGACAGTCAGAAAAAGAATGAGCAATCCGGCAGGGAAAAGGATATAGGATGAAATGCCAAATGCGGCGGGAAGTGTTCCTGCTATCACCGAAACAACCCCAACCATGAGGGCGTATGGAAGTTGTGTCCGCACATGCTCAATATGATTACACGAACTGGCCAGTGAACTAAGAATGGTGGTATCGGAAATAGGGGAACAATGATCGCCGAGTACTGAACCAGCCAGCACACAGGAAACCACATTATAAAAAATGAGCATGGATGTATTGTAATCCATTCCGTAATCCTCGGTGATCAGCCAGGTGGCAGGCAGCATTAATGGGTACAGTATGGCCATGGTTCCCC
>JAIOSQ010000067.1 GCA_021107535.1 Bacteroidales bacterium
CGGAACTTTAATCCAACTAACATGAGATAAATGGATATTATGGAGTATTAATCACGATTTCTCGGGGCTATTCTCCAGTTGAAGGTAGGTTGCATACGCGTTACGCACCCGTGCGCCACTCGTGTGACTCGCAAGCGAGTCCTTACCGTTCGACTTGCATGTATTAGGCCTGCCGCTAGCGTTCATCCTGAGCCAGGATCAAACTCTTCGTTGTAAAAAGTTTGTAAAATGTTCTCAAGATCTATTATTCGCTCAATTAAATTGAGGGATATTTGCTACTTCTTAGGCTGATTTCAATATCTTCAAAGAACTTAATTTCTTTTTATAATTAAAAAGGGACTGCAAAAGTAATACACTTTTGTCAATTTACAAAAATATTTAACATATTTTTCTCTTCCCCTTCACAATTTTTTTAAAGAACTTTCGCTCGAAAGCGGCTGCAAAAATACAAACATTAAATTTAATTAAACAAGCTTTTTATTTAAAAACTTTAATGTTTTTTTTAAGGACTTGAAACCCCAGTATTTACACTTGTATTTTTTCTTATTTCTATTGTAAAAATCCATTCCCCTTCAGAAGAAAGAGGATCATTATATGAATATCCTTCCTCCGAAAATAATTTGAATTTGTAAACTTATATGCGATTTTTTACTAAAGGTTGCACCAGATAGGGAATTATTAGTATACAATTATATATATATAGGGGTGTTGGGCCCTTCGACAAGCTCAGGACAGGTTGTTGGATACTGGATACTGGATACTGGATACTGGATACTGGATACTGGATACTGGATACTGGATACTGGTTGCTGGTTGCTGGTTGCTGGATTCTGGATACTGGATACTGGTTGCTGGATACTGGATACTGGTTTAAATTATCTTGGAATTTGGATCTTCATTGGAATTTGGACTTTGGATTTTGGGTCTTCGTAATATTCTACCACCGCGGGCTGAATGGACTGTAAGGATTGTAAATACCTCCCCGATATGGATTGTTCCCTTGATAGAGCTCTATTCCTGCATTGATAGACGTATTCTCATTAGGCATAAAGAGCAGGTTCATCATCAGCCCTTTTCCATCATAGCCAGGACGAAACATATTATCCGGACTACCGTGATCGATCGAAAATTCCTTGTAGGCAGTTCCCGTGAAGACCAGCTTCGGACTGATCACATAATCACCACTTACATAAATCATTCCCTGGGTGATGTTGCCGGAATACCTTCCGGCTCCTTCATAGGGTGAATATACAAGTGTATTGCCATATTCGCTGTTTGCTATGCTGATCCCACCCCTGATGGTCAGCCGATTGCTGAGCCTGTATCTTAATTCCGGGGCCACCATTGTTGTGAAAGCAAAGCCCTTGTTGAAATCAGTCGAAAAGGATGTTCCAAGCTGCACTCCCACATCCATTTTCTTCTGTTCGGATAGTGCATATGATGGCGTAAAACTGTTGAATCCGCCGGGGGAATACATGGGATTGTGAGTACTAATAATGCTGGGATTGTAGAAAGGATTGTCCTGTGAAAATGCAGTGTGCATTCCGCAAAAGATAATAATGGATAACAGAATCCTTTTCATGTTACAATATTACTATTTTCTGATCAATTATCATGCAAAGCATGTTCAATTGGTCTTGAATTCATTGCAATTATCATGCCTGATGATCATTCAAGCGGTAGTAAGTTTGCTTTTCGGTGATGATGATCTTGATCATGTCCAGTAAAATGAAATTCACCAAGATCTTCTCAGCCAGGAAACGAGGAATTCCGGTTTACAGTATATGGCAGCCGCACCCTCTACCCATGAAATACTTCGACACAAAGTTAAAGAAAGTCAATTGAAGGAGTTAAAGAAAGTCAATTGAAGGAAGAAATGACCTTGTACAGTCCGGAACCTGCGAGGTTTAAATAAACGTGAAGTTATCCTTTGCGGTGGTTTTTTCGCAATACCGGCATTGCAGTTTAACATCCTTTTTATCGATAACAGTGAATTTGGTGATCACATCTTCATGATTGGTAATGCAGTTTGGGTTCACGCATTTAACAAACTTGCTGACATGATCAGGGATCACTATATTTTTTTTATCAATTACTTTATAGTTCTTGATTTCGATCAGCGTGGCAGTCGGGGCTACCAATGCGATCTTATTCACAGTATCATGGTCGAAATAGCGATTATTAACTTTGATAAGGCCTTTTTTACCGTATTTCTTACTATCAAGATTGGTACCGAAGAGGATTTGGTTTTCACATTCATTCAGGCTCAACATATGGATGACCTGGAATACGTTTTGCGCAGGGATATGATCAATGACAGTGCCATTTTCAATGGCGTTGACCTTTAGTTCTTTTCTTTCTTCCATGGTATTTAATTTAAGCGTTATATAACTCCGAGGATTGAGGCAAGCAGTGCCATACGGACAAATACACCGTTTCGAGCCTGTTGGAAATAATAGGCTTGCGGGCTGCTGTCGACATCTTCATCAATTTCGTTCACCCTTGGGAGTGGATGAAGGACTTTCATATTCTCTTTGGCATTTGTGAGCATCGAAAGCCTGAGGATATAAGCATCTTTTACACGTTCATATTCTATGGGATCTGAAAAGCGCTCCTTCTGGATCCTGGTCATGTAAAGGATATTTACCTGTGGGATCACTTCATTCATTTCTGTATACTGGTGGTATGCCAAATTTTTATCCTTTATGTGCTGTTTCACATAACTGGGCAATTTAAGCTCGGTTGGTGATACCAGGTGGAAGGTGGTGTTAAATTGGCAGAGCGCCATCACCAGTGAATGGACAGTCCGGCCGTATTTCAGGTCGCCGACAAAAGCTATGTTGAGACTGTCAAGCCTGCCCTGTGTTTTCGTGATGGAGTACATGTCGAGCAGTGTTTGTGTCGGGTGTTGATGGGCACCGTCGCCAGCATTAATGATTGGAATAGGGGCAACTTCATCAGCATATTTTGCACTTCCTTCATGCGGATGGCGCATGACAATGATATCGGAGTAGTTGCTCACTGTGAGAATGGTGTCTTTAAGGGTTTCTCCTTTGGAAACGCTGGATGAACCTGCCTCACTAAATCCAATGATCTTTGCACTCAGCTGGGAGGCTGCGCTTTCAAAACTGAGCCTTGTTCTTGTTGAAGGCTCAAAGAAAAGAGAGGCAACTACATATTTTTCAAGAATTTTTTGTCTGGGATTTTTTTCAAATTCAGCAGCTAGTTTCAGGATCTTTAGCTGTTCGTCGATGGTGTAATCACTGATGGATACCAGGCTTCTGTTTTTCATACGTAGAAATTATATTTGTCCAAAAATAAATATTTAAAATCTGCCCGATCAGTTTATATCTGAAAAGCTATCCAAAATTATTAACAATGCAGATGGTTTTCATATTTTTACCTTCCTATGTTATAGAATACTCATCCCAGCTCTTTATAGTTATATCATCCATACTGTATCTACAGAATGCGATGATAAATGCACTTGCCAGTCTTGCATTTGTGATCAGCGGTATATTATGGTCAACAGCTGCCCTGCGGATATGATAATCATTGTATAACTCATCTTTTGTCAGATCTTTCGGAATATTGATAACAAGATCGATTTTATGTTGTCTGATATAATCCATAGTGTTGGGGCTTTTTCCTGAATCAGGCCAGTGCAGTACGGTGGCTTTTATATCATGGCTTAAAAGAAATCGGGCCGTGCCTTTCGTGGCAAACAAATGGTATCCTTTTTCCATTAATAGCTTTGCACTATTGAGTAATTCTATTTTTGACCTGGAGGGGCCGGTGCTCAAAAGTATATTCTTCTTTGGGATTGTATAGCCAACAGAGAGCATTGATTTCAGGATTGCTTCATAATAATCCTCTCCGATGCAGCCCACTTCTCCTGTGGATGACATATCGACACCGAGTATGGGATCTGCCTTGGCGAGTCTCGAAAAAGAAAATTGCGGAGCTTTAACACCAATATACTCCAGGTCGAAAAGTGATTTATCAGGTTTTTCTACCGGGATGCCAAGCATGATTTTAGTGGCAAGCGTAATAAAGTTTGTTTTGAGTACTTTAGAAACAAACGGAAAGCTCCTGGAAGCACGCAGGTTACATTCTATGACTTTAATATCATTATCCCTGGCGAGGTATTGAATGTTGAAGGGGCCGCAGATATTAAGTTCTTCAGCAATTCTATTTGTGATCTTCTTGATCCGGCGGATGGTCTCCACATATACTTTTTGTGGAGGAAACATCATGGTAGCATCACCGGAATGCACCCCGGCAAATTCGATATGCTCAGATATAGCATAAGCCATGACCCTTCCATTACTTGCAACAGCGTCCATTTCAATTTCCTTGGTGTTTTCCATAAAACGTGATACCACGACCGGGTATTTTTTCGAAACATTGGCAGCAAGTCCGAGAAAATGTTCGAGCTCTTCAGCATTTGATACAATATTCATAGCTGCTCCCGAAAGGACATAAGACGGCCTGATGATGACCGGGAATCCTACTTTAGCAGTGAAAGTAAAAATATCTTCAATACTGGAAAGTTCTTTCCATTCCGGCTGATCTACTTTCAAATCGTCCAGCATTTTCGAAAACTTAAATCTGTCTTCAGCGCGATCGATGGATAGTGGGGAGGTGCCCAGAATATTCACATTTTGTCTGTGGAGCCGCATTGCAAGATTATTCGGAATCTGCCCTCCAACAGAAACAACGACTCCTTTGGGAGTCTCCAACTCAATGATGTCAAGTGTCCTTTCGAAAGAAAGTTCATCGAAATACAAGCGATCACAGATGTCGTAATCAGTGCTGACTGTTTCCGGGTTGTAATTGATCATCACTGAACGGTATCCTTCTTCTTTCACAGTCTCCAGGGCATTTACACTGCACCAGTCAAATTCAACACTGCTGCCAATTCTGTAAGCTCCGGATCCCAGTACAATAACTGATCTGTCATCGGATTCGTAGCTGATGTCGTGTGATTGTCCGTTATATGTGAGATATAAATAATTTGTTTGAGCAGGATATTCAGCAGCAAGGGTATCAATTTGTTTTACCACCGGCCTTATATTATTATTGTATCGATGCTGGCGTACGGCCATGATCTCTTCATCTGAGCCGCCAAAATCATCTTTATACACAGAACGGGCGATCTGAAAATCAGAAAATCCGCTTTGCTTGGCTTTTCTTAAAAGTGCGACAGGGAGATCGTCAAGGGAGGATGCTTCTTCCAGTTTATTATTCAGTATGTAAATATTTTGGAGTTTCTCAAGGAACCACCTGTCTATTTTTGTTTTTTCATAGATTTTCTCCACAGACCAGCCATGTTGCATGGCCATACTGATAACGAAAATGCGCATATCTGTCGGCTGTGACAACTCCTTTTCAAAATCATTGATTTCAAGATCCTTGTTACCCACAAATCCATGCATGGCCTGTCCGATCATGCGCAATCCTTTCTGGATAGCTTCTTCAAAGCTTCTGCCAATGGCCATCACTTCGCCCACACTCTTCATGCTGCTGCCAATCTCTTTCGAAACGCCAAGAAACTTGTTGAGATCCCATCTGGGTATCTTACACACGATATAGTCCAGAGAGGGCTCAAAGAAAGCACTGGTGGTCTTTGTTACAGTATTTTTTATTTCCGGTAGTGAAAACCCAAGGGCTAACTTTGTTGCCACAAAGGCGAGCGGATAACCGGTGGCCTTGGATGCCAGGGCGCTTGATCTTGAGAGCCGTGCATTTACTTCAATGACACGATAATCTTCAGAATGCGGGTCCAGAGCATACTGAACATTGCATTCTCCCACAATACCGATGTGACGAATAATCTTGATTGACAATTGTCTTAATTTATGATATTCTGTATTGCTTAATGTTTGTGAAGGGGCCACAACGATGCTTTCACCGGTATGGATACCCAGTGGGTCGAAGTTTTCCATATTACAGACTGTGATGCAGTTGTCATATTCATCACGCACTACTTCATACTCCACCTCTTTCCAGCCTTTAAGGGATTCTTCCACCAGTATCTGTCCGGAATACGAAAAGGCTTTACCGGACAGGGTTCTGAGTTCATTGTCATTATTGCAAAACCCGCTTCCCTGTCCGCCCAGTGTGTATGCGGCCCTGATGATCACCGGGTAATTCAGCTGCTTTACCGCCTTGAGCGCCGCTTCGGTGGAAGTAACAGCTATACTTCTGGGAGTTTTAACATTGATCTCATCAAGTTTATGGATAAATATTTCCCTGTCTTCGGTATCAATGATGGATTGTATAGGAGTTCCCAGGACACGTACATTATGCTTTTCCAGGGTTTTGTTTTTATACAATTCGATACCACAATTCAATGCAGTTTGTCCGCCAAACGACAGAAGGATTCCCTGTGGCTGCTCTTTTTGAATGACCTTCTCTGCAAAATAAGGAGTAACAGGAAGAAAGTATATCTTGTCAGCGATCTTTTCAGAGGTCTGGACTGTAGCGATATTGGGATTGATCAGAATGGTTTCAATGTTTTCCTCTTTAAGGGCTTTCAATGCCTGTGACCCGGAATAATCAAATTCTCCTGCTTCACCTATTTTAAGCGCTCCTGATCCGAGGATCAAAACCTTCTTTATGGTACTCATTTTGTTATAATTCTTTAAAGAAGTTTGATAAATTCATCAAATAAATAATCCGTATCCGTAGGCCCACTTGATGCTTCCGGATGAAACTGAACCGTGAAGAAGGGCTTTGTTTTATGTTTGATCCCTTCATTTGTATTATCATTTATATTGCTAAACCATGCTACCCAGTCATCAGAAAGAGACTGATCATTCACGGCATACCCATGATTTTGTGATGTGATAAAGGCTTTTTTTGTGCCTGCCAGGATGACTGGCTGATTGTGGCTTCTGTGTCCGTACTTGAGTTTGTAGGTTGTGGCCCCGGAGGCAAGTGCCATTAACTGATGACCCAGACAGATTCCAAAAATCGGTTTATCCTGCTGCAATGCCAGGCTCAGGTTCTTGATTGTTTCGGTGCACATTTCCGGATTTCCCGGACCGTTGGAAATAAACAAGCCGTCATAATCTTCATCAAAGAAATTGTAATCCCATGGCACCCGTATCACTGTGCTGTTCTTTTGTAGGAAATACCTGATGATATTATTTTTAACACCGCAGTCGATCATCAGTATTTTATGTTTTCCACTCCCGTAAATCTTTTTATGGTCAATACTGACCTCTTTGACCAGGTTCTTATTGTTCGGGTCAAAGAAGTTGCAATCCTGAGTTTTGATGATGACTTTTCCCAGCATGGATCCTTTTTCCCGGATAAGCTTTGTAAGGTCGCGGGTATCTATGCCATAGATTCCGGGTACTTTGTTTTTTTTAAGCCAATCGTCCAGGCTAAGTTCAGCGTTCCAATGATTGTATTTAAAAGAATAATCTGAGATGATCAGTGCGGAAATATGAACCTGGTCAGATTCGAAATGCTTGAGCATATCATTTTCTTTTGCTGATCCGGGAACCCCATAATTTCCTACAAGGGGATAGGTAAGTGTAAGGATCTGACCTTTATATGAAGGATCTGTCAAGCTTTCCGGATACCCGGTCATGGCAGTGTTGAAAACGACCTCTCCGGCTACAGACTTATTATAGCCAAAAGAATAACCTTCGAATATTGTTCCGTCTTCAAGGATTAATCTTGCATCGGAGGTTTCTTGCATCTAACAAAATTTATTTAGCCAAAGAAAAAAAAGCGGCTCAACAGAGCCGCTAATTAACTATTTCAGATTATGTGTTTTTACAAAATCATCGAGGAGACCTTTCAGGTCGGGATAACCGATTTCCTGCAGATCATAATATACCCTGGTATTGGGTTTGTTGATTTTAATGATCCTGTTGAGGTCGATGGGTGTCCCGATCACTACAGCATCACATTCAGTATTATTAATGGTAGTTTCAAGATCTTTCAATTGTTCTTCACCATATCCCATTGCAGGAAGCAGTGATCCTATATTCGGATAGATCTTAAATGTTTCACTGAGTTTTCCAACTGTAAAGGGACGTGGATCAACCAATTCGGTAGCTCCATATTTTTTAGCAGCGATTACGCCGGCCCCGATTTTCATTCCACCATGGGTGAGGGTCGGGCCATCTTCCACCACGAGAACTTTTTTTCCTTTGATCAGTGAAGGATCATCAACCTTGATTGGAGAGGCTCCATCAATGACAATTGCCTCAGGATTTACTTTGGCAATATTATCTCTCACTTCCTGGATTCCTTCCGGGGAGGCGCTATCCATTTTATTGATGACGACTACGTCTGCAAGTCTCAGTGTTACTTCTCCCGGATAATATGTGAGTTCATCTCCCGGTCGATGCGGGTCAACCACAGTAATATTCAGATCGGGGGTATAGAAAGGGAAGTCATTATTGCCACCATCCCAGATCACTACATCGCAGCCATCCGGATCTTGTTCTGCAGCTCTGAGAATTGCTTCATAATCAACACCAGCATAAATTACATTTCCGCGAACAACATGTGGTTCATATTCTTCCATTTCTTCGACGGTGCATTTATGTTTTACAAGATCGTCAAGCGTTGAAAAGCGTTGCACTTTTTGCTCTACAAGGTTTCCATAGGGCATTGGGTGTCGAACCGCAACTACCTTTAAGCCTTGATCCATAAGCAGTTCGATAATTCTCCTGGATGTCTGACTTTTGCCGCAGCCTGTTCTAACAGCTCCGACTGCAATCAGTGGCTTGGTGGATTTTACCATGGTGTCTCTGGGACCCAACAACATAAAGTTTGCACCTGCAGTGTTAACGATGGCGCTCATGCTCATCACCTTTTGATATGTAACATCGCTGTATGAGAAAACACAGTCATCAACATTGAGGTCATTGATTAGTTTTGTGAGGTCTTCTTCTGCAAAAATCGGGATACCGTCAGGATAGAGATCACCCGCCAGTTCAGCCGGGTATTTTCTGCCATCGATATCGGGAATTTGGGCAGCAGTGAAAGCTACTACATTGAAAGCTTCATTGCCACGAAAATGGGTGTTGAAATTGTGAAAATCTCTTCCTGCAGCACCGATTATGATCACATTACGTTTCATATAGAATTCCTCTTTTTTAATGTTAATAAAACCAGCTTAGATTAATTTTGCGAAATTAAGAGTTTAAGTTGAGAATTGATATGCTTGGGGAGAAATATTTTTATGAACGCTTTGGGTTGAAGGTTATATGATAGAGAATAAGTGTGTTAGGTGGGGATGGCATTCCTGATTGTAATATCATCTGTTTTTTCTACTATTTTTACACCCGTAAATAAATTCCAATTAATGATAGAAAAATCCATCTCAAACATTGTTGCCGAAGCATTCAATGCCATCTATTCCGCAAGTGTCGACCCGAAAGATGTCCTCCTCCAGAAAACGAGGAAAGATTTTCAGGGTGATTATACCATTAATGTTTTCCCGTTTCTGAAAATATCGCAGGAAAAACCAGAATTAACTGCAGAAAAAATTGGTGATTACCTGATAAAGATGGTGCCTGAGCTCAAAGAGTATAATGTTATCAAAGGGTTCCTGAATATTGTGGTTAGTGATCAATATTGGACAACATTTTTGAATGATCATATCGGTGATCAAATGTTTGGCAGAAGTCAAGCATCAAGCGAAAATCCAACGGTCATTGAGTATTCTTCACCGAATACGAACAAGCCGATGCATCTGGGGCATATCAGAAATAACCTTTTGGGAAGCTCCATTGCAGAAATATTAAAAGCTGCTGGCCACGATGTTGTGAGGGTTAACCTGATCAACGATAGGGGTATACATATCAGCAAATCCATGCTTGCCTGGCAAAAATGGTTCAATGGAAGAACACCATCATCTGAAAATCTAAAGGGGGACAAGCTTGTTGGAGATTGTTACGTGAAGTTCAATAAAGTGTTTAATTCAGAAGTAGAAGATCTAATACGATCAGGTGTTGAAAAAGGGGAAGCTGAAAAGAATGCTCCTCTTATGCTTGAGGCACAGGAGATGCTCAGTAAGTGGGAGGATAATGATCCTGCTATCCGTGAACTTTGGACGAAAATGAATGCCTGGGTGTATGAAGGCTTTGAAAAAACATATATGCGCCTGGGGGTTGACTTTGATAAAGTTTATTATGAATCAGACACATACCTTTTAGGAAAATCACTTGTTGACGAAGGGCTGAAGCAAGGCATATTAATTAAAAAGGAAGATGGATCAGTATGGGCTGACCTTTCAGAGGAAGGATTGGACGAAAAACTGCTTCTCCGTGCCGACGGCACATCAGTATATATGACTCAGGATTTGGGCACCGCGCAGCTTCGGCATGACGATTATCACCCTGATAAACTATTATACGTGGTTGGAAACGAGCAAAACTATCATTTTGATGTGCTCAAGATTGTTTTAAAGCAGCTGGGAAGAAAATGGGCAGAAGATATTGTTCATGTTTCATACGGAATGGTAGAATTGCCGCATGGCAGAATGAAATCCAGGGAGGGAACGGTAGTCGATGCAGATGAACTGATGGATGAAATGTACCATAGTGCGGAAGCAATGGCAAGGGAACTTGGAAAAGCTGCTGATCTGAATGATGAAGAGGCTTCTATGCTTTTTGAAACGATCAGCCAGGGGGCTCTGAAGTATTTCATTCTTAAGGTAGATCCTAAAAAGAACATGCTTTTTAACCCGGAAGAATCAATTGACTTTAATGGCAACACCGGGCCTTTCATACAATATACTTATGCACGTATCCAATCTTTGCTGAAAAAAGCTGAAGGCAATAAAATGCAGGCTAACATTGACGATTATTCCGGAGATATCTTTCCAAAAGAGAAAGAAATTCTAAAAATATTGTATGCTTTCCCTGCTGCCGTACGTGAAGCTGCTGCAGAACTCAGCCCAGCTATTATTGCAAACTATGCATATGAACTGGCCAAAGAGTATAATCAGTTTTACCAGGAAATAAATATTCTCAGGGAAACAGATTCAGAAAAAGCAGCTTTCCGGCTTGCCCTGTCCCTTTTTACTGCAAAGGTTATTGAATCAGGAATGAAGCTGCTTGGGATTTCTGTTCCCCAGCGTATGTAAACATCTGCCATCGCTGACCGGCATCCGCTTGTTCCGTATAAGCCAGGAAATTCGGTGCATTGAAAAATTGATTAATTTTGCGCCACTAAAATCAAGAATAATGTTTGAAGGATTAAGTGACAGACTGGAACGCTCTTTTAAAATACTAAAGGGGCAGGGACATATAACCGAGATCAATATTGCTGAAACGCTCAAAGAGGTTAGAAAAGCCTTGTTGGACGCCGATGTCAGCTATAAAATTGCAAAGCAATTCACTGATGATGTCAAAGAAAAAGCACTGGGTGCTAATGTGCTCAATGCCGTGAGCCCGGGCCAGCTTATGGTGAAGATCGTGAGGGATGAGATTGCTGCCCTCATGGGTGGTGAGATGGAAGAGCTGAATTATAAAGGAAGTCCTGCGATCATTCTCATTGCAGGCTTGCAGGGCTCAGGAAAGACGACTTTTGCTGCCAAACTTGCCAATTACCTGAAAACAAAAAAAGGGAGAAACCCATTGCTTGTTGCGGGTGATGTCTACAGGCCGGCAGCGATCGAACAGTTGAAAGTGCTTGGGGAGCAAATAGGAGTGGAGGTATACACTGAAGAGGGTAGCAAAGAGCCAGTAAAAATTGCGGACAACTCAATCAGTCATGCCCGTAGTAAAGGCTATGATGTGGTGATCATCGATACTGCAGGGCGGCTTGCTATTGATGAGGAGATGATGAAAGAGATCTCATCGATCAAGAAAGCTGTAAAGCCACAGGAAACCCTTTTCGTAGTTGACTCCATGACCGGACAGGATGCAGTAAATACTGCCAAGGCTTTTAATGAGCAACTTGATTACGAGGGTGTTGTTCTTACAAAACTGGATGGTGATACACGAGGTGGTGCGGCCCTGACCATCAAAGCGATCGTAAACAAGCCTATTAAATTTATTGGGATTGGTGAAAAGATCGATGCCATTGATATTTTTTACCCCGACAGGATGGCCGATCGAATCCTTGGAATGGGGGATATCATCAGCCTTGTTGAGCGTGCTCAGGATCAGTTTGATGAGAAAGAAGCGCAGAAGTTACAAAAAAAGATCGCCCGCAATGAGTTTAATTTCAATGATTTCCTCTCTCAGATCAAGCAGATCAAAAAGATGGGAAACGTAAAAGACTTAATGGGCATGATTCCCGGTATGGGGAAAGCCATCAGGAATATGGATGTGGATGATGATGCATTTAAAGGAATTGAAGCGATCATAACTTCCATGACAAATGAAGAAAGGGAGCATCCGAAGATACTCAATGGCAGCCGCCGTATGAGAATAGCAAAAGGCAGTGGTTCCGACATTCAGGAGGTGAACAGGCTGATCAAACAATTTCAAGAAACCAGCAAGATGATGCGTATGATGACCAAGGGAGGTGGCCGAAATATGATGCAGATGATGAAGAACATGAAAGGCGCACCCGGCATAAAGAGATAAACAGCATAAAATCTTCATGAGATAATGAAATTAATCGACGGAAAAAAAATTGCGGAAAATATCCGCATGGAAATTAAAACCGAAGTGGCCCGACTCATCGATGATGATGACAAGACACCCCACCTGGCAGCAGTAATTGTAGGGGAAGACCCTGCAAGCCAGACCTATGTGGCCGGGAAAGAAAAAGCATGCAAGTCAGTTGGTTTTCAGTCGTCAGTATATAAACTGCCCGAAAATACTTCTGAAAAGGAATTGCTGGAGATTATCATGTTCCTGAATAAGGATACTGAGGTCGATGGTTTTATCGTACAATTACCTCTTCCGGGTCATATCTCAGAGGAAAAAGTTATTCAGAGTATTAATCCTTCCAAGGATGTGGATGGTTTTCATCCGGCCAACCTCGGACGCATGATATCAGGCTTGCCGGCCTATCTGCCTGCCACCCCATATGGAATTGTTCAGCTACTGGAAAGATATAATATCGAAACCGAAGGGAAGCACTGTGTCGTACTGGGAAGAAGTAATATCGTTGGGACACCTGTCAGCATATTGTTATCCAGAAAGGCAAGCCCGGGAAATTGTACGGTCACGGTTTGTCATAGCAAAACAAAAAATATCAAGGAATGGTCAGCCTCCGCAGATATCCTGATTGCGGCTATTGGTCAGACAGAATTCGTTACTGCCGATATGGTAAAAGATAATGCGGTGGTGATTGATGTCGGCATTCATAGGGTGCCATCTACAGAAACCAAGTCTGGTTTCAGGCTCAAGGGAGATGTGAAATTCGATGAGGTGGCAAAAAAATGCAGCTATATCACTCCGGTTCCAGGTGGTGTAGGCCCTATGACCATCACGGGATTGCTTCAGAATACGCTGAAAGCATATAAAAAAGAGATTTATGGCTAAATTGAATACACTGGCTTTTCACAACTTGTTTCGTATTGCGATCTTCCTTTTATTGCTGCATTCCACACCATCATTATTCTCCCAGGTATATGGATGCACTGATCCCAATGCAATTAATTATAACCCTGCTGCTACATGGAATGACGGATCATGTATTTATGAACCAACTTCGTTCACACCTCAACAATACCTCGAATTGCCAGCTTCCCTTGATGAAACCTCAGGCTTGATATTCTGGGCAGGAGGCATTTGGACCTTTAATGATAGCGGAGGATTACCCATGATCTATAAGGTTGATACGATTAGCGGTGACATCATTCAATGTATCACAGTCTTAAATGCTGAAAATACAGATTGGGAAGATATTACCCAGGACGAGGATAATATCTATGTTGGAGATTTTGGTAATAATAATGGTGATCGCAAAGACCTGAAAGTATATAAACTGGGTAAATCCACCATTCCTCCCATTGGAAATGCAGGTGTTTCTGCCGAGGTCATTTCCTTTTCCTACGGGGATCAGCATGATTTTACTCCATCTTATAACGCCAATGAGTATGATTGTGAGGCGATAACCTGTGTGGATAGCATACTATATCTTTTTACAAAAAACTGGGTCAGCCAAACGACAAGGCTTTATGAATTACCCACTGTTTCAGGCACCTACAGTATTTTGCCTGTTGATTCCTTTGATGTTGATGGCCTGATTACCGGGGCTGGATATTCCGGTGATAAAAATCAGGTGATCATGAGTGGGTACAAAAACTATAAACCATTTCTATTTTTATTGTTTGATTATTACGAAAATGAATTCTTCTCCGGAAATAAAAGAAGGATAGATATGGATGGGATCTTCGGTGCCCAGACTGAAGGGATATGCTTCAAAAACGGATACAATGCACTACTATCCTGTGAGAAATCAGTTTTTGATCAGCAAGTATTTAAACTGAATACTGCAGAATGGACAGATACAACATTTTGTTATTTGCCCGAATTAAAAGAGGATTTGTCGATTCGGGTTCATCCTAACCCTGTCATATCCGGTAAGTTGAAGATTGATGTTTTTCAGCCGGGAGAAAAAGAGTGTTTCATTAATATTTATAATTTATTGGGAAGAAGTATACTGGCACAGAAACATAAAATAAATGGTAAAAGAAAAAAAACTACTGTTAGTCTTTCTTTACCTGAAATTGCACCTGGAATATATACCCTGCATATTATTGCCGGGAATAGTTATGCCATCGAAAAGATCATAATAGAATAACAATTCATCATTTCACCCCATTGAACAAGGAGCAGGAAATATTGCTGAAAGAAGGTAAACTTTTGCCGGTCATGGAAGAGTTTTACAGCATCCAGGGTGAAGGATATAATACTGGGCAGGCCGCTTATTTTATCCGCATTGGAGGTTGTGATGTGGGATGTTCCTGGTGCGATGTGAAGGAGTCCTGGGATGCAGCGATCCACCCCCTTGCAAATGTTGATGACATTATTTCGAGAGCTGCCTCTTATCCCGCTAAAGCGGTTGTCCTTACCGGTGGGGAACCCGGAATCTATAAGCTTGATTATCTTTGCCGCGGACTGGCAAATAAGGATATCACCATATATCTTGAAACATCCGGTGCCTATAAATTAAGCGGGAATTTTGACTGGATATGCCTTTCCCCGAAGAAAAAGAGTCCGCCTCTTCATGAGCTTTATAATAAAGCTGATGAACTTAAAGTTATTATCAGTAAGGCCGGAGACCTGGAATGGGCCACAGAGGAGGAACTTAAAGTCAGGCCTGAATGCATTTTGTCCCTCCAGCCGGAATGGAGTGTAAGCAAGGAAATGATGCCACTGATCGTAGACTTTATACTGGAGAATCCACAATGGCAGATCTCACTGCAAAGTCACAAATACATGCGCATTCCGTGATCTCTCACAGCTATGAAAAAATGCTGAAAATCTTTAGTCAAATATTGCTGTTTATATTCATGCTCATGCCTGCGCAGAAAATTATTTCGCAGCAGGTAGACCATGAGCCTTCTTCAAAAGCAAGGCGGGCTTTCAATACAGCGCTGGATCACTGGAATGAAAAGCGAATTTTGAAAGCAGAAAAAGAACTCAGAACTGTCATTAAACTGGATTCTCTGTATATCGAACCCCATGTGCTTCTCGGAGATGTATTGCTGGAGCAGGGTAAAACAAGTGAGGCTGTTAGCATGTATGAGGCCGCTTTAAGGATTGATTCCACATTTTCATCTTCTATATATTATTTACTTGCTAAAACCTGTCTTGAAACAGGCGATCCGGCAGCTTCATGCAAATGGCTTGAGCTTTACCTGGATTTTGAGGAACTCAGGGAAAGCAGCAGGAAGATTGCGGAGGACATGCTTGTCACTGCCTGCTTCAGACATAATGCCTTGAGTAATCCCGTTTTGTTTGAACCGGTCAATCTGGGTAAAAAGATTAACTCACCGGATGATGAGTTTATCAATTCGGTTACCCTGGATGAGCAAAAAATGGTTTGGACACTGATGAAGCCTGACTCAGTTATAAAAGGTAATTTTACTGAAGAATTTGTCATGGCAGAAAAAGTTGATTCCGCCTGGGTGATTTCAGGAAGAGCCCTTCCTGAATTGCATTCCCTTGGCAATATTGGGGCCATGAGCCTTTCACCAGATGGCAGATTTCTTTTCTTTACGTCCTGTGGAGCTCCCGGCGGATTTGGAAGTTGCGATCTTTATGTATGCGGAAAAGATGGCGATAGCTGGAGCAAACCTCAAAATCTGGGTGAAATTGTTAATACAGCAAGCTGGGATTCACAGCCATGTTTCTCTGCGGACGGACAAACCCTGTATTTTTCTTCGTCAAGAACAGGAGGCATGGGTGGTTCGGATATCTGGCATACTACATTTATCCGGAATCAAGGTTGGACAAAGCCTGTTAATGCAGGACCGGAAATAAATACAGATAAGGAGGAAATGGCCCCCTTCATCCATCCCGATGGTAAAACCATGTATTTTTCTTCCAGGGGGCATCCCGGTATGGGCGGATTTGATCTTTTTGTTTCGCGTCAGGACAGTGCAGCTAAGTGGTTGAAACCTGAAAACCTGGGATGGCCGGTGAACACTTCCTCTGACGAAATAAACATTATTGTTTCTGTCAACGGAAAGCATGCCTATCTTTCATCTGATTTAGAAGCAGGATATGGAGGTTATGATATCTATCGCTTTGAACTTCCGTCCGGGCTGGCTCCGAATAAGGTCACCTACCTGCAGGGCAAGGTCTATGATGCAGATTCATTATTCCCGTTGCAGGCTGAGATCCAACTGATAGACCTCGAAAGCGGAAGTTTGACCGTAAGGTGTAAGTCGGATCCTGCATCAGGAATTTACATTGCAGCTCTGCCGGAAGGCAGGAATTATGCACTGAATATATCCAAAACAGGGTATCTCTTCTATTCCGAAAATTTCAACCTGGCCATGAATGCTACACCTGAAGATCCTGTTAAAATGGACGTTTACCTGCAAAAAGTCAAAGCAGGAGAATCTTTTATCCTCAAAAATATTTTCTTCGATACTGACAAATATGTGCTCAAAGAACTATCCCTGGTGGAGTTATCCAAGATGAATGCTTTCATGATCCGGAATCCTGAAATACATATTCTTATCTGCGGACATACCGATGATGTTGGCACGGCGGCCTACAATCTGGGCCTTTCCGAAAAACGAGCAGCTGCCGTTTATTCCTTTCTTATTGAAGCCGGGATCTCCCCTGAAAGAATTACATATCAGGGTTTTGGAAAATCTCAACCAATAGAAGAAAATGATACCGAAGCCGGTCGAGCTAAAAATCGTAGGACAGAGATTTTGATCATATAGATTAGGGTTACAGGTTACGGGCTACCGGTAACCGGAAATGATGAATGTAAATTAAGAATTATGAAAATTAAAAAATTTGAGGACTTAGAGGTTTGGAAGGAGAGTATGAATCTCAGTATTCTAATCTACCGGGCATTAATAAAATGGCTACCGGTCACTGGTCACGGGCTACCGGTAACCGGAAATGATGAATGTAAAAGTGAGAATTATGAAAATTGAAAAATTTGAGGACTTAGAGGTTTGGAAGGAGAGTATGAATTTAAGTGTATTAATTTACAGGACTCTTCAAGACTGTAAGGATTTCAGTCTTCGAGATCAGATTCAAAGGTCTTCCGTTTCAATTCCATCAAATATTGCTGAAGGTTATGAACGCAAATCAAATAAGGAGTATATAAGATTCTTAAACATTGCTCAAGGGTCTTGTGCTGAATTAAGAACCCAGCTTTATTTGGCAAAGGAAGTAGGCATAATTTATGAGGCCAAAGCTGATGAGTTTGTAGATAGGACCAGAAAGGTTTCTGCAATGTTATACAGACTAACACAATCCAGGCAACAATTCTAACTTCTACAAATTCCGGTTACCGGTAACCAGTGACCGGTAGCCAGTATCCAGCAACCGAGATTATATCGCCAAGAATACATTGCTCCCTGCCATTTTTTTCCTATTTTTGCACTCAATTTTTTGTATAATAACTATGATCAACATAACATTACCGGATAAGTCGGTCAGACAGGTGGAATCAGGAACAACTGCTCTTGATATTGCGAAAAGCATCAGCGAGGGACTGGCAAGAAATGTATTGGCAGCCAAAGTGAATGGAGAAGTGATAGATGCCACACTTCCGATTAATGAAGATGCCAGCCTGAATTTGCTTACATGGAATGATGATGAAGGAAAGGCTGCTATGTGGCATTCCTCAGCGCACCTGATGGCAGAGGCTATTGAGCAGCTTTATCCGGGGGTAAAATTCGGCATTGGCCCCAATGTTGAAAATGGATTTTATTATGACATCGATTTTGGTGAAACCCAGGTATCAGATGCGGATTTTAAAAAGATTGAAGATCGCATACTTAGCCTGGCAAGGGAAAAGCAAACATTTAACAGGCGCGAAATAAGCAAAGCCGATGCCATTGATTATTTCACCGGGAAGGGAGATGAATATAAGCTCGAGCTGATCGATGAGCTTGCGGATGGTGAAATTACCTTTTATGAATCAGGTACCTTTACTGACCTCTGCCGCGGGCCACATCTGCCTGGTACAGGAATGATCAAGGCGGTGAAACTTCTTGGAATTGCCGGTGCCTACTGGAGGGGTGATGAAAAACGGAAAATGCTCACAAGGATCTATGGCATCACCTTTCCTAAACAGAAAGAGCTGACAGAATTCCTGGAGATGCTGGAGGAAGCCAAAAAACGTGACCACCGCAAACTTGGTGCAGAACTGGAAATATTTGCTTTCTCACAGAAAGTAGGGCAGGGGCTGCCATTGTGGTTGCCGAAAGGAGCAGAGCTCAGGGAAAGATTGGAGCAATTCCTGAAAATTGTTCAGAAGAAAATGGGATACCAGCAGGTGATCACTCCCCATATCGGGAAAGTTGAATTATACAAGATTTCCGGCCACTACGACAAGTATGGAGAGGATTCCTTTCATCCCATCACCACACCTATAGAAGGGGAGGAATTTTTCCTCAAACCCATGAACTGTCCCCATCATTGCGAAATTTACAATAGTATCCCCAAATCATACAGGGACCTCCCGTACAGGATAGCCGAATTTGGCACAGTATACCGTTATGAGCAAAGTGGAGAACTTCACGGCCTGACAAGGGTCAGGGGGTTTACACAGGATGATGCGCATATCTTTTGTACGCCGGATCAGTTGAAAGATGAGTTTAAGGGGGTAATGGATATCGTGGAGATCATCTTCAAAGCCCTTGATTTCAATGATTTTATTATACAGATCTCTTTACGTGATCCGGATGATATGGAGAAGTATATCGGCAGTGAAGAAAACTGGGAAAAAGCTGAAAAGGCTATCCTTGAAGTGGTGGAAGAACGTGGACTGGATGTCATTGTTGAATCTGGTGAAGCTGCTTTTTACGGCCCTAAGATGGACTTCATTGTGAAAGATGCCCTTGGCAGGAAGTGGCAGTTGGGTACCATACAGGTGGATTACAATCTGCCGGAGCGTTTTGAACTGGAATACGTGGGTGCTGATAATGAAAAACACAGGCCCGTGATGATTCACAGGGCTCCTTTCGGCTCAATGGAAAGATTTGTTGCTGTTTTGCTCGAGCACTGTGCAGGAAAATTCCCCTTATGGCTCACACCTGATCAGGCTATCGTATTGCCAATCAGTGAAAAATATCATAAATATGCTGAAAAAGTTTTAAATTTGCTAAATAATTCCGAAATTCGCGCCCTCGTTGACGAGAGAAGTGAAAAAACGGGCCGGAAAATCCGTGATGCTGAATTGAAAAAGATCCCATACATGTTGATAGTTGGGGAAAAGGAAGAAAATGACGGAAGCGTTTCGGTGAGGAAGCAGGGCGAAGGGGATATAGGCACTTTCACTGTTGAAGAATTTGTAAAGATGGTTAATGAGGAAGTTGATCGTCTGCTGGATATAAAAATATAGTATTAATAAATATAGGAGACTTTATTATAGCGGCAAAAATGCATTACCGGGGAAGATTCAGAAGACCTCCACGGAAAATAGGAAACGAACACAACATCAACGAGGATATCAAAGCACCTGTGGTAAGGGTGGTTGGTGAAAATATTGAATCTGATATCTATAACATCAAGGATGCAATAGAACTCGCTGAGGAACAAGGACTGGATCTCGTTGAGATCTCTCCAAAGGCCAACCCACCTGTTTGTAAAATTGTTGATTATAAAAAGTTCCTTTACGAAAGAAAGAAAAAAGCAAAAGAGATCAAGGCCAAAACTGCCAAGGTCGTTGTTAAAGAGATCAGGCTGGGGCCAAACATTGATGACCATGACTTCAATTTCAAGCTGAAGCATGCCATTAAATTTCTGCAGGACGGTGCAAAGGTTAAAGTAGATGTATTTTTTAAAGGAAGAATGATCATCTATAAGGAAAAAGGAGAAATAGTGTTGTTGAAATTTGCTCAGGAACTGGAAGAATATGGAAAGGTAGAACGACTGCCCAAGCTTGAAGGAAAAAGGATGATCATGATCATTACACCAAAGAAATAATTTTTATCAATATATAATTTGTATAGTAATGCCAAAAATGAAGACGAAATCCAGTGCCAAGAAAAGGTTCACCTTGACCGGCACAGGTAAAATCAAGAGAAAGCATGCGTACAAAAGTCACATTCTGACTAAAAAAACAAAGAAGCAGAAACGCAATCTAACACATGACACGATTGTAGACCCTGCTGATGAGAAGAATGTGCGCGCAATGCTTCGCAAGTAAAACAAGTATTAAAAGCGAAGGGCCACTAAGTTCCTGTTCGTCACAGGACGCCCTAGCAAAAAACATTAAAAAATGCCAAGATCAGTAAATGTAGTAGCCGCCAGGACCAGGAGAAAAAAGGTCATGAAAGCGACCAAAGGTCAGTTTGGTAGGCGGAAGAATGTCTGGACGGTATCAAAAAATGCATACGAGAAAGGTTTGTCATATGCATACCGTGACCGGAGGAACAAGAAGAGAAACTTCAGGGCACTGTGGATCCAGAGGATCAATGCAGCAGCCCGCCAGTATGGAATGTCTTACTCTGTGTTTATGGGTAAGCTCCATGAGAAGAACATTGATATCAACCGGAAAGTTCTGGCCGACTTGGCCATGAACAATCCCGATGCCTTTAAGGCAATTGTTGATAAAGTAAAATAAAAAATGCCCCTCGGGGCTTTTTTTATTTTACTTTACTTCTTCTATCCCCTTCTTAAATCAATATCGGATATCGCATATCGCATTTTAATAATTCATATGTACTTTTCCCTTGATAGAAAAGTACCAAAAGATCAAGGCTGCACAAAGTTTTGTTGATTTCTACAATTTCCCTCACTAAATTACCCAAACTCCCCCGAGTACTCGGGGTCAGACAAGGGTAATTTTACGCTCATGAAATCTTGAAATACTACCAAATCTTTATGAGGCCGGTCCGTAAATGCTTCGCATTTATTTAATGGACCTACTTGTAAATTGCGGACTTGCATCCTGTTTCCTTCCAAACATATCGTATATAAATATCGATTATCGCATATCAAATCCATTTAAAGTAGATTGAAGAAGGAGATAGATGAAGGCGATAGAAGATAGAAGATAGAAGATAGAAGAAGTATTCCAACCCAAAACCCAAAACTCAAAACTCAAAACTCAAAACTCAAAACTACTTTAATCCATACTTCTCCATCCTGCGATCCAACGCCTGCCAGGTGATATTGAGCAGTTCTGCGGCTTTGGATTTATTTTGTCCTGCTTTTTCAAGGGCTTTCAGGATGACGGCCTTTTCAATTTCAGCAAGATCCAGTTTTTCATCAAGCGGGATGCTGTGGGAAATTTCCGATTTGCCTGATGGAATGCTGAACTGGAAATCTTCCCAGCCAATGCTTTTTTTCTCGCATAAAATGATGGCACGTTCGATCATGTTCTTCAACTCCCTTACATTACCCGGAAAATCGTATTCCATCAGCTTTATGATGAGTTCAGGTTCTATAGTTTTGATCTCCTTTCCCATCTGTTCTGCGAAAAAGTTGACATAATATTCAAGCAGAGGCTGAATGTCATCCCTGCGTTCCCGCAATGGGGGGATCTTTATGATAAAAGTACTCAGCCGGTGATAAAGGTCCTGCCTGAACTTTCCGCCTTTACTCAACTCAAACAGATCACGGTTCGAAGCCGTGATCACACGCACATCAACTGCTGTTTCCACTCTCGAGCCTACTTTGCTGACCTTCTTGTCTTCAAGTATTCTTAACATCTTGGCCTGCTGGCTTATGGGCATATCGCCGATCTCATCCAGAAAAAGGGTGCCTTTGTCTGCGATCTCGAACCAACCGGCTTTATCCTCCCTGGCATCGGTAAATGCTCCTTTCTTGTGGCCGAAAAACTCACTTTCGAACAAGCTTTCCGGTATCGCGGAGCAATTTACCGAATAGAAGAACTGCTTATTTCTTTTACTTAGGAAGTGTATACCCCTGGCCACTAATTCTTTACCTGTTCCGCTTTCCCCTGTGATCAGTACGGAAGTGCTGTCAGCTATTGCGACCTTCGACATCAGGTCTACTACTTTTTGCATAGATGCACTGCGGCCAACGAGTTCGTGCCCGAAGACTTGCTGTATCTCCTTCGATAACAGATTGAACTTTTGTTCGGTATTTCTGAGCTTTTCATTTAAAAGAATAAAGCGACGGGTACGCTCGATGGCATGCTTGATCTCAGGCAGGCGGAAGGGTTTCTGAAAATAGTCAAAGGCTCCATAACGCATAGCTTCGATTACGGTATTCATATCTCCGTGGCCGGAGATCATGATCACCTCCATGTCAGGATGGCTTCCTTTTACTTTTTGCAGCACTTCCAATCCGCCTATCTCGGGTAACTTAATGTCGAGTATCAGGATGTCAATTTCTGTTTTGTCCAGGGTCGTAAAGGCTTCGGAAGGAGTTCCGGCTTTATAGACAATAAATTGTTGTCCGATGAGAAATTCTTCAATCTCATCTTGCATGCGCACTTCATCATCAAGCACCAGTATGCGTAAAGTCTTCATAATTCAGCAATTAATTGCTTTTTTCTTTTTGCTCTTTGTAAACGGGCAATGTAACTATCAGCCTTGTATATTTTCCCTCCTTGCTGTCTGCACTGATCTCTCCTTTCATCTCCTTAATAATACCATAAATGATCGAGAGTCCAAGCCCAGTACCCATTGCCTCCTGCTTCGTAGTAAAGAAGGGATCAAAAATATTCCCCATTATATTTTCAGGAATGCCTGTTCCATTGTCATGAATAATGAGTCCGCAGTTTTTCCTGTTAGCGAAAGTAGAGATCTTGATCATCTTCTTGTATCCCTTAATTTCAGCTTTCTCTTTCTCCTGAACAGCGTGTCTGGCATTAGATAAGAGGTTGAGGACCACCTGTTCGAATTTATATTTATTTCCAAGGCTTATTTCATGCCTGGTGGAATATTTTATCTGAAGGTTGATGTCCATGTTCTCATATTGTCTGGCAATCAGCGTTAAGGCGTTTCTAACAATCTCGTTGATGGAAACAGGTTCTATGACTGCGTTTTGCTGATCCCTTGAAAATATCCTGACATGCTCGATGATATTTTTGATCCGTTCGATATCTTTAAACAACGAATCAGTTTTTCTTTTGGCATATACATCGGTGATCTCTCCTGATTGCATTTTGATGAGTATGTTATCCAGCCCCATGGCGATGCTGCCGAGGGGTTGGTTTATTTCGTGCGCAATGCCTGCTGCCAGCTCACCCAGGGATTCCAGCTTGGATTTCTGTATCAGCATTTCCTGCTGCTTCCTGATCTTCTCCAATTCTTCCTGTACGCGTTGCTCAAGGTTGCGGTTCAGTTTATGTAGCTCCTCTGATGTTTTTTTTCGTCCTGAAATATCGGAAACAAAAGTCAGAACAGCTGTTTCTCCTTCCCAGGTGATCACAGTCGACTTTATTTCAAACCATTTGAGCTTCTTTTTC
>JAIOSQ010000019.1 GCA_021107535.1 Bacteroidales bacterium
ATTATACCAACCTGACTAATTGTTACTGGTATATTCATCCCCAGGGATATACTTCTGATTCAATATCGGGAATCACACTATTCATTCATGAATTTGCAACTGAAGGAAACTCTGATTTATTAACTATTTATGCAGGACCTACCATTAATCACCCGGTCTTGGAAATAATTTCCGGATTTGATTATCCGGAGCAAATATCTACCAGCTCTAATCAGATGCTTATTAGTTTCAAAACCAATGAATGCATAACAAATTCAGGGTTTCTTGCAACTTACAGGGCGCAATTACCAATTTATTGCCAGGATACTGTTTTGATAACCGCCAATGCTGGAAGCCTTAATGATGGTAGTGGATCAAAACTTTATAGTAACAATAGTGATTGTTACTGGTTAATTAAAACTGAGGAGACAGATACTATTTCTTTAATCTTTACTGAATTTGATCTTGAATATGGTTACGATTGGGTTGAAGTAATTGACCCCAATGCCAGTCCTCCAATTCTTCTAGTGCATTCAACCGGGAATCAAATCCCTCAGAAAGTTATATCAAATCATGGTGCTATGCTGATACATTTTCACTCTGATATTAGTATAACAAAACCAGGCTGGGAAGCCCAATTTACTATTGGCTCTCAAAATATTCAGGAAACGGATAAGGTAAAATCAATTACCATTCGACCTAATCCGGCAACCGAACATGTGCATTTGGATATCTCTTGTTTAGAAGAAGTAAATCTGAATTTTGAATTGATTAACATGGCAGGATATCAGGTGGGTGAGGGCACACAATCGTTAAAAAGAGGAGAAAATACGATTACTATTGATTGTCAGAATATGCCTGCCGGTATATATATAATAAAAATGAGATTTGAAGATTCTTTATTTTATCGAAAGGTAATCATTCAATAATATTCATACGCATATGCCTATGCAGCGGATATCGATTATATTGTTAATGCTCAGTTTCTGCATTTTTACTTCTAATGGGCAGGATAAAGCTCCAGTTGCAGTTGATGACTCCGTATTATGTCTAATTTCTTCAGAACAATTGACATATGATATTAATATTTATCCCCTTCTAAATGACTATAGCGAGGATATGCATCCAATGGAAGTGTTTGCATGCCAAGGCTACCCTATTATCAACGATAGCTCTATTGTCATACATGATTTATGGTTAGCCGAGAATGATACGCTTACCTATTATATAAGAGATAAAGTAAATGGCCTGATTTCTGATCCGGGATTTATATACTTAATCGGCATACCCCAAAGTTATGATATGCTGAATATTAATAAAATTAACGCACGGATTAATGCGACCGCACATCATTTCAGATCTTATAATTATTTTCAGGGAAGACCTCCTGGCTATTTTGAATGTCCTAAATCCAGTAACAGATATACATTTGAAGATTTAAAGCTTTGGATAGCCGGATTGGATGAAAGCGAAAAACTGCACCTCGCTCCCTATTATAAAGGACAAAGCTGGTTCTATTGGCACCTGGAATACCGTTCAGGCCCAATATCATCCCCCGATAATAGCCATTATAAAGAGACCTGGGACCGGGTGTGGACATTATACCGATCGGATATTGAAAACCATATACTTAATTTCCAAAGCCCCGGATATGAAATTCCGGAACCATTATTAAACTGGCCGGGGAATGGTGATACTACAATAGGGCAGGCCTGGAAACTTGCTCCCTTTAATGATCTTGATCAAGATGGTTTATATGAGCCCTTAGAAGGGGATCATCCTATAATAAAAGGAGATCAGGCTATTTATTTTATCAGCAACGATGACCATGGTGAACACTCTGCTGACAGTTTATATTTCGGTGTAGAAATCCATGGCATGGCGTACGCTTATGACTGTCCTGATGATTCAATTTTTCAATATACAATGTTTATCGACTACATGCTGATTAACCGTTCCCTTCATAAATACCATGATGTTTTTGTTGGAGTGTTCTCCTGGTTGGGCATTGGCTCATATTATGATAATTATACAGCTTGTGATACCCTCCTGGATGCCTTTTATGGCTACAATTCGGATAATCTAGACTCTGGCTATAACCCAGGTTATGGATATTTCCCACCCGCACAGGCAGTTACATTATTAAATCATTCTTTGAGTCATTTCATAACATATTTTTGGCGGTATAATTGGCCTATAGTGGGCCCAAATTATCCATGGGAATATTATAACAACCTTCAGGGAAAATGGAAGGATGGGTCTCCAATTACCTATGGCGGTTATGGATATGGAGGCAACCAGGCTTGTGACTTCCAATTTCCTGGTGATCCGACAAATCCAAATGGCTGGTCGATGTATACTGCCCAGCTTGATCCTGAGAATCTTACCTATTCAGCGGGGAGCATCGGTCCCTTTGTTATGAATCCAGGGGATACCATTATACTTGAGCTTGCCATTTTATTTGCCCGTGATTATGGAGGTGATAACCTTTCCAGTGTCACCCTATTACTTGATAGACTGAAAAAACTACGTGCATTTTACTTCAACGATAGCATTCCTTGTGAAGAGCTTATTCATATTGAAGAAAAGATGAACAAAGACGATAACATTCTGCATGTTTTTCCTAATCCCTCCAGCGTAGAAATATATTGCAGATTGCAGGTTGCAGATTGCAGAAGTTCATTGTTCATATACGATATGTTTGGAAGAAAGCAAAATGATATTCAAATTCCGGAAGGGCAGAGCTTGCGGCGGGTTGATATTTCAAATTATCCGGCTGGGATATATATTGCTGTATTGAAAAATGAAAAGGGCATTGTTGGGCGGAGGAAGTTTGTGGTGAGCAGATAGAAAGGGGGACGGGGTGCGAGGTATGGGGGACGGGGTGCGGAGTACGGAAGTGTGGCGGAATACTCAACCCAACACCCAACACTCAAAACTCAAAACCCTCTTAATTCAATCTCCTTCTGCTTATAAAATGCAGCCTTTTCCTCGAGGCCGAGGGAATTGGCAAGCTGCACCAATGCACGGATGGTTTGGATCAGTTCAGGGTTCAGATAATAGGCCTGCTCCATATAAGTGAATGCCTTTCTGAAATATTTGTTCGATTCATTGAAAAGGCTGTCTGCAATGGCATCCATATCATGATTCAAGCCCTGAAGATAAAACTCTGATCCCAGGTTATTATAGATCGCCCCCAGGTTGAAATATGCCAATTCCTGTGAATCATCAATGCTAATAGCCGTTTCATATGCATCGATGGCAAGATTGAGATCAACATCTTCAAGCATGTTTGCATAGGCCACATGCTTATTATAATCTTCAGGGTACATTTGCATAACTTCCTGGAACCTGATAATGGCCTCATCACTCAGTGAAAGGTCATTCGCGTAAATATCAAGTTCGAAGTTGACCAGGTCTGCCATTCCTGTGTCATATACTTTTTTTACTTCAGTGGTCAGGGCGCCCGCGTTATTGAGCCTGGTGAGCTCAGCCTTCAGCAGATTTTCACCCTCCATCAGGGTAGAAAGGGCAAGCATGTTGTCATGATTTTTGTATTGTTCAATGATGGCTTTACGGTAAAACACATAGGCAATCAGAAAATCCGGTGAGCGCGGTGGGTGGGTTTTATATGCGGTAATGCTTTCCTGGAAAAGACCCAGGGCAGCGAGGGAATCACCTTTAGAAAAGTGTGTTTGCCCAAGCAGATCGCATGCAAGGTATGTTGGTGATATATCTTTTGCAGCTTCGAGATATCCTTCAGCTGCCTTCAGTGCAGCATTCCTGACATTATCAGGCTGATGATCGTCATAAGCCGTATTCAGTGCTGCCAGGCCGGTTTGAAGAATGGGGTTGTACAACTCTGCCAGGTCAAGGAGTATGTCTGATTCCAGTTTGGCATTGGCAGTTTTCAGGGCTTCTTTATAGTCGAAATAACTCTCGACCAAGGCATTTCGCATTCCGGACAGTTTTTCCTGATCCCCGGCAATGCGGGCCTCCCTGAGTACCTGTATCCTTGATTTGGCAAGATAATAAAATGCAACAGAAACATAATCACCACTGAGCGCATCAACATTTACAAGTGCGTCATTGGCAAGCTCGTAGGATTTCTCGTACTCAGCATTATGGAATGCCTGCACTGCATTGGAAACTATATTGTTCTGAGCATTGGAGGATTGTGCTGCAAATATGATTGTTAAGATCAGGAAGAGGATCCGTTTAGTAATATGCATGCTCGTTTATTCTTTATTCATTAAAAGATCACTGTATGAATTGGGAAGCAGGTCTTGTTTGCTAAGGTGAAGAAGACTCATATAATATTCACATTGCTGATTAAGTTTCTCCTCCTGCCCTTCCTCCCCGATGGCCTCTATTTCCAAGAAACTCCCGAGGCCTTTCACGGTATCAATATGAAACTTTACATTTTCTATAAAAAAAATATCCCGTTGCTTATCTACTGTTATTTTCTTTCCGAGGACATTTTCCATGATTTTCATTAAGCCCGGATGATCTCCGGAAGGATAAAGGATCACTTCTGACCTTTTCGGGCCATGCTGGTCGTCACGATGATAATAAATAAGATTATTTTCAATATTTCCTTCCCTGAGCTTCAGCCTTCCTGATGCAACATTAAAATAGGTGTCGATCTGGTGATCTCTGCCTTTATATTCAGCATTAAGCCTGAGTAAAATTTCTTTTGCCTTTTCAGGATCCTGACAGCGTGCTTTGATTTCGATGTTGACGGGCATAAGAAAGCTAAGGTTTTCAGGGCAAAGCTAAGCATATTATTTTGGGATGCCATGCTTATAGGGATGCCATCCCACATTATTTTATTAATTTTGAACAAATTAAAACTTCAATATGTTCAGCAAAAAAAAGAAAGAAGCCATGCCTGTGATGGCTGACCTGGATGGAAAGCCGTTAAAAGAAGGCGATGTTGTGGAGTCTCTCCGCTACGACCTTGGGAAATGCCGCATTATAAAAACCGGAGAAATGTATGCGTACGAATCTCTTGAAAGCGGGGAGAAAGTCAGCTGGGCACGAATGATCGATGCTGCCTCGAAAAATCAAAAAGTCAGGAAGCTTACCTAAAACATGTAAAAGTTTTGAACCGGATGCCGGGCAAGTTCTCAGCCATAAGTGACGGAATCAACTTCCTTGGAACACTCTCTTTGCGGAAGTTGTGGAATTATTCCCTGCTCCGGGCCAGCTATTTCATCAGCCTCATGAGAGGCAAATCCCTGCACAGTGGAATGCCGCACAGTGTGTCCGTTGAGCCAACAACCTCCTGTAACCTGCATTGCCCTGAATGTCCTTCCGGCCTGGGAAAATTTTCGAGGCCATCGGGGACAATGTCCAAAAGCGATTTTATAAAAGTGATCGACCAGCTAAAGAAGAACCTGATGTATCTCATCCTTTATTTTCAGGGAGAGCCATTTCTGAACCCGGATTTCTTTGAAATGATCAGGTATGCCAGTAAAAACAGGGTTTATACAGCTACTTCCACAAACGGGCATTTCCTTGATAATGATCATGCAAAAATGACTGTGGAATCAGGTCTTGACCGGCTGATCATCTCTCTGGACGGCACCGATCAGGAAACTTATGAGAAGTATCGCAAAGGTGGAGAACTTGATAAAGTGCTGGCAGGCATCCGGAATATTGTAAAGTGGAAAAAGCAGCTAAGATCTTCCCGGCCTTATGTGATCATCCAGTTCCTGGTATTCAAGGCCAATGAGCATCAGATCCCCGCGATGAAAAAGCTGGTAAAAAAACTCGGAGCCGACAGGCTGGAGCTAAAAACAGCCCAGGTATATGATTATGAAAATGACCGGGAGCTGATCCCTGAAAACCCAAAGTATGCAAGATATGTCAGGGATAAGAATGGAAAGTGGAAGATAAGGCGTCCCATGCGTAACCGCTGCTTCAGAATGTGGAGCGGAGCTGTCATCACCTGGGACGGGCGTGTGGTCCCATGTTGCTTTGATAAAGATGCAGCACATCAACTGGGAAAACTGGAAACACACTTTTTTAAGGAAATCTGGAAGAGCAAAGCTTATCGTGATTTCAGAAAACAGGTTTTTACCGGGCGGAGTAAAATAGATATCTGTAGCAACTGTACGGAATAGGGAATTAATTAGGCCCTTCGTCTTCACTCAGGAGAGGCTATTAATTCAAACAATCTTCAATTATCACTCTCCACTAACATTCGGCACTAGGAACTCGGCACTAGGAACTAGGAACTTATACGGTCATCATATCTTTTTCTTTCGCATCCACCAGCTCATCCACTTTTTTGATAAATTCATCGGTAAGTTCCTGGATATTATCCTGGGCTTTTTGGGATTCATCTTCCGGGAGACCATCCTTTTCAAGGCTTTTTACCAGGTCGTTGGCTGCCCTTCTTGTATTCCTGATGCTAATTTTGGTGTTTTCAGCCTCAGCTTTGGCTTTTTTAACCAGCTCCAGGCGTCTTTCCTCGGTCAGGGGTGGCACACTGATTCTGAGAATCTCACCTTCATTCTTCGGATTCAATCCCAAATTAGCATTCATGATGGCTTTTTCAATTTCTCCCAATATACTTTTATCCCATGGTTGAATGACGATCTGCCTGGGATCAGGGGTATTGATGTTGGATGTTTGCTCAATGGGTGTCATCGTGCCGTAATAGTCAATCATGATGCCTTCCAGCATCTGCGGGCTTGCTTTGCCGGCACGGATCTTTTGAAATTCGCGCTCCAGATGTGATAAGGCACTTTCCATGCCTTCCCTGGCTTCATCCAGACACATTTGTGCTTCTTCGTTCATGATATTGAGGTTTTACGGTTATGATGACAAATATAAGGATTTTAGTTACTCACCAGTGTACCTGGGTTTTCCCCATTCAAAACCTTTTTAAGATTTCCCGGCTCGTTCATGTTGAAAACGTATATCGGCATGTTATTATCCTTACAGAGTGTAAATGCCGTCAGGTCCATAATACGCAAGTCCTTCCTGAGTGCTTCTGCATAGCTAAGCGTTTCATATTTTGTTGCAGATGGGTCTTTCTCAGGATCGGCCGTATACACTCCGTCTACACGTGTCCCTTTCAGGATGATGTTTGCTTTGATCTCCAATGCCCTTAATGCCGATGCCGAATCGGTAGTAAAATAAGGATTCCCTGTTCCACCGCTGATGAGGATAATTTTACCGCTTTCCAGTTCCTTAATAGCTGATTTTGCACTCATCGGCAGGGTAACAGGACTTATCAGCATCCCGGAGAAAAGTTCGGTCTCAGCACCCTGCTTCTCAAGTTCTGCCTGAAGGGCAAGGCTATTGATCACAGTGGCCATCATTCCCATATAATCTCCCTGAACCCGGTCCATACCCTCAGCAGCTCCGCTGAGGCCACGAAAAATATTACCGCCACCGATAACAATGGCAATCTCCGCACCGGTACCGGCTGCATCAACAATCTCTGAAGCATACTGTTTCAGCCGGTCAGGGTCGATACCATGCTGTTGATCACCCATCAGGGCTTCTCCGCTGAGTTTTAAAAGGATTCTATTGAACTGCATAGGCTTTTATTTTATGATCATCATAGATTTCACTTCCACTGTTTTATTGGTTTGCATTCGGTAAAAATACCTCCCCTGAGGAAGGTCTCCGGATTGCCATCGAATATTATGCACTCCGGCATCATATTGCTTGTTGACAATAGTTCCCAGGTCTCTTCCCATCATGTCAATTACATTGATCATCACATGGTTAGCCACCGGAAGCTCAAAGGCAATATTTGTTTCTTCCCTGAAGGGATTGGGATAGTTCTGATGTAATTTCATATCCCTGTTCTCCAGTTTTGAAATATAGATAGGGTCTTCAGCGTAAAACATATTCAGGCACCAGTTATCGAGGGTTCCCTGATCATTCATGGCATTGTCGTAAATACGAAGTATCCAGGCTCCTGTTATAGAATTGTCAATGTATGTTGCCAGGGGCTCATCAGGGATGTAGCTGCCGGTAAAGGGTGCGCTTCCCTGTGCGATGGGAGTATTTGCCTCATCATCAAAGATGGTCCCGATATAGTTGTTTCCCGAGCCCCCATGACCGATACTCAGATCAATTTCCACTCCATTTGGTCCGATCAGGTAAATTTCCACATCGCCGTCATAAGTGTGGGTGATGTCGAGCTCAATATTAAGGTCGACAAGTATTCCATCCTGTTCAACAATGATGGTGTCATAAAGGTTCTGAAGGTCTTCGATGGCTTTCGGCACAGTATTACTGCATAGAATCATGGAGTTTATGTCGGCTATGACGTAGCTGAAAAAGCTTTCAGGTGCAATGTTTCCCGGAGGATTGAGCCCTCTACCTCCCCCCGGCAGTGTTGCGATCAGGGTAGCAGCATCGTCCTGTGCAGCAAGGTAATATTCCACTTTGCTTCCCATGGCCTGTCCGGGGATCATAAAGCGGAAGGTGTCAAGGTTTGAAGTATAAGGCTGAAGCTCCACAAAGGCTCCTTCATCAACACTGTAATATAATCTGGGTGATCCATTCCCAGTACCCACCTGGTGATTTGAATTCACCAGCAGGACAGCCTCACGCTCATCAATAAAATTTCCTGATATCAGGGGCTCATGCACCAATTCCATTTTCATGTCCATGCTCAACGAAGCCATGGTGGCAACTGCCGATTGAACCATCTGCCGGAAATAAGGAATATTGCAATTAGCGAACAGATCATTAACAGTATGATAATATGCATTAAAATCATACCAGTCCTCAATGGCCAGTATCGCCTGGTATCCAAAATTCCAGAAAGGGGAATGGTCACTGGCGCCGGTTGTTATATAATTGTATGTGAGATCAAAATCGTAAGTGGCCAGTACACTGATATATTCATTGGTAAATTCTGTGGATTGGGCATTTGTTGAAATGGACATTTCGAAATCACCATTTGATTCGTAGGCTATCATATCAAGGTTAAGTACACCGAGGATATCATCACCATTGTTGTTAGCCTGGGTGGCATAAGCATTACTGCCGATCAGGCCTTGTTCTTCTTCATCGAAGGCGATAAACTTAACAGTATATTTGAGGTCAAAATCTTTAATTAAGCGTGCAGTTTCCAAAACCCCGACCACACCAGAAGCATTGTCATCAGCACCCGGAGCAAGGCTACCCGGAGGCATGTCATCATAATGGGCACATACGATATATTGCTGGTCGGGATACATACTGCCGGTAATGGTTGCTACTACATTTTCACCGTTACTGTTAAAATAATGATATTCCACAGGGATTCCCATGGCATCAAATTGTTCAAATATCCACTGGGCTGCCAGAGGGTTAAAGCTGGTGTACGAATGGCGGGTTTCCAAAGTATATTCCTGACCGCCAATAAATACCGGAACTTCACCGGAGAGTTTTTCTATAAGGTCAGAAATGGAAATTTCAGTCACTTCATTCTTGAGAGAATCAACAAGCGGACTGTAAGCAATCTGTGCAGTAAGTATGCAACTAAGAAATAAAGTAATTGTGAGCAGGAATAGTTTTTTCATCGTAGGTACAGTATAAGTTTGAGAACAAAGATATACCATTAAGTATTAAGTACCAAGAATTCAAAGGGCAAGGCTGTACTTCCAGTTTTAGGCGCTTTTATTGGCAGATGCTGGATACTGGATGCTGGATACTGGATACTGGTTGCTGGATACTGGATGCTGGATGCTGGATACTGGATACTGGATACTGGATACTGGTTGCTGGTTGCTGTTCGTTGCTCGTTGCTCGGTGTTCGGTGTTCGGTGTTCGTTGCTCGGTGTTCGGTGTTCGGTGCTAATTTCAAATAATCCGGCATTCCCCGCGTTTCAGTTCATGCTCGATCATCTTATATTTCTTTTCTGCAATACGTCCGTTGTTGTACTGGACTTTCACCCTGTCATTGCGGCCATATTTTTTTTCTGTTCTGATAACAGGTGCAGTTTTTCGTGGGCCCTGTGTGTCGGAATGAGCCTGTGAGAGCAGATCAGTACGCTCCTCTTTCAATCTGCTGTGGTCAATGCCGCGTGGTGCCTGAGCCTCCCTGATATTATCGGGATCCTGTATGGGGAGATTGCCTTTTACCAGGAAGGATACCACCTCGCTGTTGATCTTCTGGATTATAATTTTGAAGAGGTTGAAAGATTCAAATTTATAGATAAGCAATGGATCTTTCTGCTCATAAGAAGCAGATTGTACAGATTGTTTGAGGTCATCCAGTTCACGAAGATGATCTTTCCAGGAATCATCGATCATGCCAAGGGTGATTCCCTTTTCAATGGAAAGCACCACATCTTTTCCTTCACTCTCATATCCTTTCTTGAGATTGGCGATCACCTGCATGGTTTTGATACCGTCGGTTACCGGTACCAGGATATTCTCATATTGGGTGTTGTTTTCATAAACATTTTTTATCACAGGGTAGGCAGTCTTTGCAATAGACTCTGATTTGCTTCTGTAAGTCTTATGCACAACATCAAAAATTTTGTCTGCGATGTCCGTAGAGTTATTATTCAGGAATTCCTTTTCGCTAATGGGTGATTCAACACCCAGTGATGTGATCAACTCCATTTTAAACCCCTCAAAATCACCCTGGTCCTGCATGTCAATAGTAATTTGTTCACCCACGTCGTACATCATATTCATCAGGTCAACAGCAAGGCGTTCTCCATGCAGGGCATGCCGGCGTTTTCTATATATAACCTCACGTTGTGCGTTCATTACGTCATCATATTCCAGCAACCTTTTCCTGATGCCAAAGTTGTTTTCCTCAACTTTTCTCTGGGCCCTTTCAATGGATTTGGTGATCATCGAATGCTGGATTACCTCTCCTTCCTTCAAGCCGAGCCTGTCCATAATTTTTGCGATTCTTGCGGATCCGAACATGCGCATCAGGTCGTCTTCAAGTGCAACGAAGAACTGCGAACTTCCCGGGTCTCCCTGTCTTCCGGATCGTCCCCTGAGCTGGCGGTCGACCCGCCTTGAATCATGCCGCTCCGTGCCTATGATCGCAAGCCCGCCTGCTTCTTTAACACCAGCTCTCAGCTTGATATCCGTACCACGGCCGGCCATATTGGTAGCAATGGTTACCGCACCTGCCTGGCCGGCTTCTGCAACAACATCGGCTTCCTTTTTATGAAGCTTGGCATTCAATACATTATGTTTGATATTCTTCCTTCCGAGCATCCTGGAAAGAAGTTCAGAGGTTTCAACGGAAGTTGTTCCAACGAGTACCGGACGTCCTGCTTTCACAAGGGCCTCCACATCATCGATCACTGCATTATATTTTTCCCTTTTTGTTTTAAATATCAGATCCTGCCTGTCATCTCTGACGATCGGACGGTTGGTCGGGATCACAACAACATCCAGCTTATAAATGTCCCAGAACTCACCGGCTTCTGTTTCCGCAGTACCCGTCATACCGGCCAGCTTTTTATACATCCTGAAATAATTTTGCAGGGTGATGGTAGCATAGGTCTGCGTTGATGCTTCCACCTTTACACTTTCCTTGGCCTCAATGGCCTGGTGGAGCCCATCGGAATAACGCCGTCCTTCCATGATACGTCCGGTCTGCTCATCCACGATCTTGATCTTGTTTTCCATGATCACGTATTCAACATCCTTCTCAAAAAGGGCATAGGCTTTCAGCAACTGGTTCACAGAATGAACCCTTTCTGATTTCATGGAATACTCCCTGATCATTTTACTTTTCTTTTCGAGCATTGCTGCTTCCGAAAGATTTGATTTCTCCATTTCTACGATTTCGCTGCCAATATCAGGAAGAAGGTAGAAGTGCGGATCCCCCGTTTCCGCAGTCAACAGGTCAGTGCCTTTTTCGCGCAGGTCAATGGAATTACTTTTCTCGTCGATCACGAAATAAAGCTCATCATCTATGATGTGCATACGTTTGCCCTGTTCTGCAAGAAATACATTTTCTGTTTTCTGCATTGTGGCCTTCATACCCGGTTCACTCAGGAATTTGATGATGGCGTTGTTCTTGGGAAGTCCGCGGTATGCCCTGAGAAGAAGTTCAGCACCTTTTTTCTGATTTTCTTCATTGTTATCGTCTGACAACAATTTCTTGGATTCCGCCAGTATCTTGGTAACATAGTTTCTTTGTGCGCTGTATAGTTTTTGTATCAGGGGTTTTAGTTCATAAAATTCATGTTTCTCCCCCTCGGGTGTTGGGCCGGAAATGATGAGAGGTGTTCGGGCATCATCTACGAGCACAGAGTCAACCTCATCTACAATGGTATAGTTATGTGGCCTTTGAACCAGTTCTTCTGGGTTTCCCGTCATATTGTCACGCAGGTAATCGAAGCCGAACTCATTATTGGTACCGAAGGTGATGTCGGCCAGATAGGCCTTACGGCGTGGTTCTGAGTTTGGATCGTGCTTGTCGATGCAGTCAACCTTCAGGCCATGGAATTCGTACAAAACCCCCATCCATTCGGAGTCACGCTTCGCGAGGTAATCATTCACTGTTACGATATGCACCCCTTTTCCGGGTAAAGCATTCAGGTAAACAGGCAGTGTTGCCACAAGGGTTTTCCCCTCTCCGGTGCCCATCTCTGCGATTTTCCCCTCATGCAGTACAATCCCCCCGACAAGCTGGACATCATAGTGGACCATATCCCATTTGATCAGGGTGCCTCCTGCAGTCCATTCATTCTTATATATCGCCTTGTCACCTTTGATCTCCATCCCATCCCGTGTGGGTTCCAGCATCCTGTCATATTCAGTGGCAGTGACCTCTATACGCTCATTTTCCTTAAATCTTTTTGCCGTTTCCTTCATCACGGCAAAAGCCTCAGGGAGGATGTCGTTGAGGACATCCTGTGTTCTTTCATAGATGGTATTTTCATGCCTGTCAACCTGTTCCCACATCTTCTCCCTTTGCATGATATCCTCTTCCTTTTCGATCTGTGCCTTTAGTTCTGCTGCACTTTTTTCTTCATCACGGATATGATCTGCGATCCTCTGCCTGAATTCGACAGTTTTGCCACGCAATTCATCATTGCTGAGCTGAGCAATGCTGTCTTCAAAATCTTTGATATTGCTGACAATCGGATTGATTGCTTTGATATCCCGTTGAGATTTGCTGCCAAGCAGCGAGCCTAATACTCTCATTGAAAATATATTTTCGGATGCCTAAATGGCATTTCCTGATTCATCTCTTATTTGGTGTAGTAATTATCAATTATTATACCCTATGGAAAATAATGTGATTATCTGCCATTTCGGCATATTTTGACAAAATTAAGGAATTTTGGGATACTGGATGCTGGATGCTGGATGCTGGATACTGGATACTGGATACTGGATGCTGGATACTGGATACTGGATGCTGGTGGCTGGTTTACTTGAATAACGAACATGGAATATCGAAAATCCATCCAACACCCAACACTCAACACTCAACACCCAACAGTAGTTTCAGACTACGTTTTCTTTGTACTTCTTAATAGTGTTTAGTTCATTTTCTTTCTCCC
>JAIOSQ010000013.1 GCA_021107535.1 Bacteroidales bacterium
CTCTATACTCTTATTGACAGAATAGAAAAAGTAAAGGTCGATGACAAACAAATCGAGCCTTTTATGCCTGTTATTTACAAAAAACTGGAATGGTTAAGCAGGGAAGAACTTATTAAACATTTTGTTTCTGCTGAATTTAACAGGTTCCTGGATTACTATAAGAACGCCAGAGACATTAACGTCTCGGAAGACCATATTGGGGACAAAAAAGGCAAAAGAGAGAAAAGAAGCAGGGACAATAGAAGAGGTACTTCGTTTTCAAGGCTATATATCAATGTGGGTACAAATCACAACTTGAATCCGACACGTTTAATTGGCTTGATCAATGAAGCTTTAGACTCGGGAGATGCGGAAATTGGCAAGATTGAAATATTAAAAAAATTCTCTTTTTTCGAAATTGAAGATTCTGTAGAGCAAAAACTTATTAAGGCTTTAAAAGGGCAGAATTTTGAAGGAGTATCTTTATTGGTAGATGCTTCAAAAGAGAGGTCAGGGCTTACTTCATCATTAAAAAGCAAAAAGTCAAAGCACAGAGACCATGGAAACGATAAGGGCAGCAGGAAGAGCGACTGGAAGAAGCGCAGCGGTGGTGGAGATCGCCGAAAACGCAGAAAATGGTAGTCGGGCGCTTGCAATATCAAATTCCCTCTTTTAAAAACTTCCAGGACTAGATCTTTTTAATTTTCAACTGATAGTATTATCTTTGCCTAACTAATTATTAATAACTACAATATATTTATGGGTAGATCACAGGAAACATTCAACAAAAAGGACGTAAGAAGCAAGAAAGAGAAAAAGAGAAAAGAAAAAGAAAAGAAGAGACTGGCCAGGAAAGAAAGCGAGAAAAAGACTAGCCTGGACGACATGATTGCCTATGTCGACGAACATGGAATGATAAGCTCTACTGCTCCTGATCCCACCAAAAAGAAGAAAGAAATCGAATTAGAAGATATTGAAATTGGAGTACCTGTTCGTGATTCTGATCAGGATCTCGATCCCATAAGAAAGGGAACAGTAGCCTTCTTTAACGATTCGAAAGGTTATGGGTTTATAAAGGATAATGAAACCAAGGAAAGTGTATTTGTACATGTAAATAATTTACTTGAAGAAATAAAGGAAGGTAATCTTGTTAGCTTTGAAGTTGAGATGGGGCATAAAGGGCCTACTGCTGTACGCGTAAAGCTTATTAAATAGAATATTCCATTGAGATCCCTCCCCTAGTCCTTGCGGGGATCAATTCGGCATTGAATTTTCAATTCACTTCGTTCTTGAAAATTTAGCCTCATTGATTAAAATTTGTAAGTTAAATGCAAGCCCGGTGCCCCATAATATATTACCGGGTAGACCGAATAATTTGAATTCCCTTTTTTCTTTTTATGAAGTTGCGGAACGACCCATCCGGTAAAAGCTCCTACAGCATAGCCAGCCAGAACATCAGTAGGAAAATGCTGTCCCGACTCAACACGCAAATAAGCGGTGACAGCCGGAATACTCGCTGCCACCGACCAGACAGCTACTTTAATACCAGTTTTCATGTTTGGGTGATAATCAGTCATTACCTTTGCAGTGAAAAAAGATACTGCTGCAGTAAAGGATGTATGTCCTGAGAAAAATGACTTTTTGCTCATATTATTCGTCCTCTCATCAAGCGCAACATCGGGATTATAAACATAAGGCCTGGGGCGATTCGTGATGTTTTTTATGCTTAGTGTTAAACCATAAGTTATAGCACCCACTTCGAGCCCCATGACAATCAAAGAGCTAAAATCGGTACGTGTGTGGTGCGTGCTCAAAAAAACAATCGGAAGGATGAGCACCCCCACCCGGATAATGTCACTGGCTGCATCTGCTTGCGTGGAATAATTATAAATTGCAGGTCGATCAAAAGGGTTAATGTCAGCCCTATTTAAGTTATTCAGCTCAGCTACGTTATAGGGTTTTGTTTTGTTTACGGATTGGAGAACAAAGCCGGAAGTTAAAAGCCCTGCTCCTACAGCAATAAACGGCAATTCGTACTTAAATCCCTTGACATACGGACTTTCATTGAGATGTTTTCCGTTCTTACAAAGAACACAGGTTTCAAGGTCATTTTGCCTTTTCCCTGAGCTTTGCGACAGCGCATGCGTGAACGGCATGATCCCCAATAAGAATAAGGCTATAAATTTTATAAACATAATGCATTACTTATACCCGCATTGATCTCAAATAAACCCTGCCAGTCTTGTCCAAAAAGTAAAAGTGTAAATAAATTTTCAAGCTGACGGAGTTTTTATGCAAATATACACAAGGATTTTAATACAAGAATCAAGCTGCCAGGCCTGACTTAAAGTCCTTTCTGCCTGAAACATACTTCAATTTCTTAAAAATAATTATAAAATAATTGCAAAATTATTTGGTGGTTAGTAAATACTCACTAACTTTGCAGCAGATTAAAAATAAAATTATGCTATCAGAAAGGCAACAACAGATCATTGAAGAA